>JABMNR010000113.1 GCA_013203465.1 Alphaproteobacteria bacterium | reverse complement strand
GCGCAAAGGCGGCATATTGGCTTCACCCTCTGGGTTCCGCATCTTACCCGCCCTCCAACCAACCCAACATACTGATATGTATACCACAATCGCACAGTGCTGGCGTCAAATGAACGGTGCACATGGGAAATCCGGGTTCATTAACCACGCTCACCGGAGGTCTCCGGCCCAACTGGCGCAGCATGCAAACCGCGATGCTCGATCTGAATCGTTGTCTTCTTGATCCCGAACTCGTCGCGCATCATGTCGTGCGCGGCCTGAAGGATCTCGCGGAAGCGGGTCTCGTCTTCCGCAATCAGGTGGCAGCTCATCGCGTCGAGGCCCGACGTAATCGTCCAGACATGCAGGGAGTGCGCCGCCTCCACTCCGTCGAGCGCCAACAGGCGGGACTCAAGCAGCGACAGATCCACCTCGGGCGGCGTGCCTTCCATCAGGATGTGGACGGCCTGTTTGAGCAGGTTCCACGTGCGCGGCACGATGAACAGACCGATGCCCGCGCCGATTATCGCGTCGGCTTGGGTCCAGCCGGTCAGCATCACCACCAGCGCCGCGACGATCACCCCAAGCGAGCCCAGCATGTCGCCCATCACTTCCAGATAGGCGCCCTTCATGTTCAGGCTTTCCGTGGAACCCGCCGCCAGCAAGCGCATGCTGATCAGGTTGACGACCAACCCGATCACCGCCACCACCAGCATTGGCGTGCCCAGGATCCCCGACGGACTGGCAAACCGCTCGTAAGCCTCGAAAAGGATGTAGATCGCCAGAAGCAGAAGCACGACCGCATTGGTCAGCGCGGAAAGCACCTCCATCCGCGCATAGCCGTAGGTTTTTTGCGGCGTCGCCGGGCGCTCGGCGAAGTTGATGGCAATCAGCGCCAGTGCCAACCCTCCCGCATCGGTGAGCATATGCGCCGCATCGGCCAAGAGCGCCAGGCTGCCGGTCCAGAGGCCGCCGATGACTTCAGCCAGCATGAACGACGCTGTGAGCGCCAGCGCCATCACCAAGCGTCCCTTGTGGCGCCCGGCAGCGGTTTGCGTCGTTGGCGCGGCGTGGGAATGTCCTAGTCCTAGGCCCATGGATTACTCCGCTGTCGATGTCATGCGTGCCGTGCGTTAGCTGCCATCGCGTTTCTGCAGGATGCCGCGCACCTTCTCCAACTTGACGATCAACCGGTCTTTCACCGGCGCTTCGATGCCACTCTGCTGCGCGACCAAGCCCAGGCATTCCAACAGATCGGCGTTAAGTTGGCGTGACAACGGATCGCGCCAACGGCTTTCGATCCACGTCAGCGCCACGACCCGTTCGCCGGCGGTCACCGGCGCCACGCGATGAACCGCCAAGGTGCTGTACAGAACCGCGCTGCCGATCGGCAGCTTGAACCGCGGCGCGAAGCCCATGTCGCTGTCGATCACCAGTTCACCACCCTCGTACTCCGACGGATCGCTCAGGAACACGGTCATCGACATGTCGGAGCGCATGCCGCCGCCGCCGACCGGCATGATGTGGTTGTCCATGTGATCGCCATACCCGCCGCCCTCGGTGGTGCGGGAAAACAGGAAATCGGACCACCGAACCGGCTCGGCGTTGGTATAGAGCGCGCGACCGCCAGGCTGGGTTAGGTCGGAGAGATGCCGGCCGATCATTGCGCTTAGAGAACGACGCAACTCGGAATCCGGTTTCAACTCCCGGTTCCGTTTCTTGGCGGCGTCGCGACCCGCGCTTCCCCGGCCGTCGACCCAGTCGGTATCGGGCCGGTCAAGTGCGGCGCGAATCTCGCGCGCCAGCTCAACCGGCAGCAGATCGGGGATCGGATAAACGAAAGGCATGGGCTTGGCCCGGCGGTCAGCCGGCCTCCTTGGCGACAAATTGCAGATTTTGTTCACGGACCTTGGCGCCGGCCTCATCATAGAGGAACGGGACGAACACATAACGGCGCCCCGCGGTCACCGGCAACGCCCGGTGCATCAGCGAGCACGAGAACACCACGGCACCGCCCGCCGGCGGCGTGTAGGTCGCGGGCCCGAACTCGGGAAACGTTAAGGCGCCGCCCCCGTAGCCGTCATTAAGGTTCACGCTGACCGCGAATTTGCGATGTGCCGTGCCCTTGGTGGTGTCGTCCCGGTGGACGTTGAAATGCCCGCCATCCTCGGCATCGTAGGCGGCGATCAGGTAGCGTTCGATCTGGCTGACCTGGAATTGGAAAGCCCGCCTGATTTCGGGCAGCAGCCGTTCAATCAGCCGAGTGCGAACCGCCGCGCGCAGTTCCCCATCGGCGATCAGAACGTCGTCCCGCACTTTTTGTTTTCGGTCGATAACGCGCTGCGTCTGGTTGCCCTGGTTGACCATCACCCCTTCGGCGACCGCCTCCTGGACCGTGTGGTGATCGATCAAAGCCCGGCACAATTCCGGCTCGAACACACCGGGGCGAACGAGCACCGGGGCCTGCATGGTAATAGCAAACGGTTCCGGCGGCGCCGGCCGGGCGTCCAACGCCTGGATGACCAGGTCACCCAAATCCTCCGGGCGCTCCGGGCACAACACCGCCTGGATCGTCAGGCGCGGATCGACCAGATA
Source organism: Alphaproteobacteria bacterium (assembly GCA_013203465.1). GTDB lineage: Bacteria > Pseudomonadota > Alphaproteobacteria > Thalassobaculales > Thalassobaculaceae > JABMNR01. The sequence continues at coordinate 12,872 of JABMNR010000113.1, read as the reverse complement.
GGCGACGGTGGTAGACCCTTCGGGTACTTTCCAGGCGGCGCTGATCACCGCCTGGGTGTCCCAGAACAACCGCCCTCGGAGATAGCCGCCGGTCAGCGCCGCTCGCCGTTCGTCCTGCGGGTCGGTGGTGACGCCGAAGAACAGCGTCGCATCGTCGGAGAATCGGTCCCGCAAGCGCAGGACGCTGTCTAGCGCGGCCCGTCCCGGCGCGCCCTCGGCGCCGATCGAGGTAAAGAATCCGAGTACGGTCCATCGGCCGCCCCGCGCATCGAAGCGAAACTGATCGGTGATCGCCGACCGCGCGACGAACCACGGCACACTGTCGCCAACCGCCAGCATCGGCTTACTTGTAGTCGATCTGCGCCGCGGCGCAGCGACCCTCGCCATCGATCATCGCGCGCAGCACCGTGCGTTGTCCGGAATCGGCGAACACCTTGGAAAACCGCACGGTCTGGTCACTGGTACGCAGGAACACACGATGCCGGCGGCATACCTCCATGATGTCCTTCAGGAAGGCTTTGGCCTCCTCCCGGGTCATGACGTTCTTTTGATGATCCTTGGCGAGATCATTAAGCAAATTGGGATCGATCATGGGTTTGCCACTCTCTCTTGGGCTATCCGTGCCGTGACGGACGGGTATAGACTCGAGCTATGTCCAGAGTAGCATTGGAAAGCGCTCTCAAGAAGCCGGGCCGGGTGCTCACGTGGCATGCGGGCGGCGGTTGTCGCTCGCACAAAACCTCCAACCGCGAGGATTATTACACCGTGCTGCCGAAGGAGCTGGCGGCGTTTGTGCATACCTTTGGCTCGGACACCACCGAACCGGAGATTCTGGAGATCTTCCTGGAGGAGATGCTGATCGATCTGGTTCGGCTCGAAGAAAACATAGACGCGCTGGCCGCCGACGACCCGCTGATCCCTACCGTGAAGCAAGGCGAGGAAGCCATCCTGTTCGAGATACGCGGGTACTTCCAAGGGTGCCTTGAATTCTACGTCACGCAAAAGGTCATGCCGCCAACCGACCCGTTCCGGCCGGGGCCGCAGCCACGCTGGTTGGTGCTCGCGAGCCCGCATATCCGAGCGCCCGGACGTTGTGCTGCCGCGTTCGACGACCTGCTCGACCGTTGCGAGAACGTGGCCCGGCGTCACGATCTGATCCTGGACATGCGGACCGTGCGTGACGGTTTTCGCTCGATGCTGCGGCGACGTGGCGGCTACCCCTCGTCCGCATCGCCATCGATGGAACCGGCGGCCCGGCGGTAGATCGTGCGATCGGTCCTGTGCAGCGCAAAACCCGGCCGTTCCGGCTCGACGAAGCCGAAACGCTTGTACCAGTCGACCGGCCTTGGCCCGCACATCAACGTCCAGCGGCGTAGCTCTTGCAAATCGGGGTGTTCCAGCACGCATTCCATCAGCCAGGTGCCGCGTCCCTGGCCGCGATGGTCATCATCAATCAGGAACAGATCGCCGATATACGCGAAGGCGGCAAAATCGGTCACCACGCGCGCGTACCCCACCATTCTGGCTCCGTCTTCCGGCGCGCTGTCGAACATGCCGAAATTGACTGAGTTAGCGATGAACGCCTCGACCACCGACAGAGGAATATCGGGGGATTGCTTGCCGTCGGCGAGGTGGCGCTGAACCGCCGCGGCGTCGATCAGACCGGCGTCCGTCGTGATCACCCAACCCGCCCGCTGCCACCGGCGTGGCGCGATGGTGTCCAACCGGCTCATTCTTCGGTGAGATCGACCACAAGGCCGTCATGCCCCGGCGCCACACCGGCCGGGCATTTGGCGAGGGTCGCGCGGTAGTCGAGCTGGGCGTTCATGTGGGTGAAATACGCCTGTTTCGGCTTCACGCGCTCGATCCACGCCAGGCTTTGTTCGAGATTGGCGTGCGCGGTGGTCGGCTTCTCGCGCAGGCAATCGACGAACCACAGCTCCAGATTCAAGTGCGCCAGCCGATCGAGTTGCAACTCGCTCAGGTGCGCCACATCGGTCGAATAGGCGAAGCGGCCGTCGAATATGAACCCCAGGCTCTCACCCGACGTACCATGGTCTTGGCGCATTGCCTCAACGGTCATTCCGGCGATCTCGAATGTTCCTTCATCAATCCGGTGATAGTCCAGCGGCGGGGTGAAATGCGGTGGCGAGGTCGGAACATTTTCGAACATATAGCCGAACCGCACACGAATATCGGCGAAGGTCTCGGCATCGGCGTAAGTCGGGATGCACTGGCGGGTCACCCAATAGAGCGGCCGCAGATCATCGATCCCGTGGGTATGGTCGGCGTGCATATGCGTGATGATCAGGGCGTCGATCGACCGGACGCCAGCATCCAGCAATTGTTCGCGAAGATCGGGCGAGGCGTCGACCAACACGGTCCGACCGCCCTTCTGCACCAGGATCGAACAACGGCGCCGACGGTTGCGCGGCTCATCCGGGTCACAGATACCCCACCCGCCGCTGAGGCTCGGCACCCCCACCGAGGCTCCGCAACCGAGCATGGTGATCTTCATGCGACGTCGCGCGTCAGGCCCGCCGGCGGCGGCACCTTGGAGAACAGGCGCAGGAAATTCGCCGTGGTGATCTCGGCGCAGGCCGCCTCGCTCAATCCCTTGATCTCGGCGACCACCTTATGGACATCAGCCACATAGGCGGGCTCGTTGCGCTTGCCGCGATGCGGCGGCGGCGCCAGAAACGGCGCATCGGTCTCAACCAGCAGCCGGTCGACCGGCAACTCGGCGACAATGGCGCGCAGCGCGTCGGAGTTCTTGAACGTCACGATGCCGGACAGCGAGACATACATCCCCAGCTCAACCGCACGCAGCGCCAACTCACGGCCCGAGCTGAAGCAATGCAACACGCCGGTGAACGGCGCCTTGGCGTGGGCTTCCTCCAGAATGCTCCAGATGTCCTCGTCGGCATCGCGGGCGTGCACGATGACCGGCAACCCGGTGCGGTGCGCCGCTTCCAGATGGATGCGAAAGCCGGTGGCCTGAGCATCGCGCGGGCTCTTGTCATAATAATAGTCCAAACCGCATTCACCGATCCCCACCACCTTGGGATGGGCTTCGGCGATCGTCACCAACTCGTCGGCGGTCACGTCGGTCTCTTCGCCGGCCTGATGCGGGTGGGTGCCGACGGTGCAGAAAACATCCTCGAACCGGTCGGCCACCGCCTTGATCCGGTCGAAGCGGCGCACCCGCGTGCAAATCGTCACCATGCGCGCCACCCCAGCGCGGCGCGCCCGTTCGACCACGGCGTCCAACTCCTCCTGGAAGTCGTCGAAATCCAGGTGGCAATGGCTGTCGACAATGATGGGCGGCTCAGCCGTCATGATTTAGTTGCTTCCGCCCCCTCCTCGACCCAGCGCGGAAACACGCCTTGGGGCTTGGGTAATGCGGTTCCCGGAAGCAAACGATGTTCGGCGGTCAGGTGATCGAACGAGCGCTCGGCTCCACCGACCGACAGCTGTTCCAGCAGTTTGGCGCAGCTATCCGGCATCACCGGCTGCAGCAGGATCGCCACATGCCGGATCACCTCGGCCAGCACATACAGCACGGTGGCCATGCGCGCGGGATCGGTCTTACGCAGGACCCACGGCGCCTGCTCGTCGACATAGCGGTTGGCGGCGCCCACCACGTCGAATACGGCTGTAAGTCCGGTGTGGAACGCCTGAATATCGAAGGCCGTACGCATGGTGACGAGAAGCGCGTCGGCCGCGGCCAACAGAACCTCGTCCGCCGCCTGAAACCCGCCCGGCGCCGGCACCCGCGCGTCGCCGTTCTTGGCGACCATCGACAAGACGCGCTGTGCCAAATTACCGAGGTCATTCGCCAACTCGGAATTCATCCGGTTGATCATGGCCGCGTGGCTAAAATCGCCGTCGTTGCCGAACGGCACCTCGCGCAGCAGGAAATAGCGCACCGGGTCAAGGCCGTAGGTGTTCACCAATTCGATCGGGTCGATCACGTTACCGAGCGACTTGGAAATCTTCTGTCCTTCGTTGGTCCACCAGCCGTGAGCGAACACCCGTTTCGGCGGCTCCAACCCGGCCCCCATCAGGAAAGCCGGCCAGTAAACCGCGTGAAACCGCACGATATCCTTGCCGACCATGTGCAGATCGGCCGGCCAGAACTTGGCATAGATCCCATCGGTATCGGGGTAGCCGGCGGCGGTGATGTAGTTGGTCAGCGCGTCCAGCCAGACATACATGATGTGGGCGTCATCGTCGGGAACCGGGATACCCCATTTGAAACTGGTGCGGCTGATCGACAGGTCGCGCAAGCCGCCTTTGACAAAGGAAATCACCTCGTTTCGGCGGCTCTCCGGCGCGATGAAGCCGGGGTTCGCCTCGTAGAACGCCAACAGCGGTTCCTGCCACTTGGACAAATCGAAGAAGTAGGACGGCTCCTCCACCCACTCGACTGGAGCGCCCGAGGGGGCGATCTTCTGGCCACCCTGCTCGACCAACTCACTCTCACCATAGAAGGCCTCGTCCCGCACCGAGTACCATCCGGCGTAGGAGCCGAGATAGATGTGGCCGTTGTCCTTGAGCCGGCGCCACAGCTCCTGCACGGCGCGCACATGGCGCGGCTCGGTCGTGCGGATGAAATCATCGTGGCTGTAGTTCATGAAATCGGCCAAGTCGCGGAAATTTTGCGACACCTGGTCGGTGAAACTCTGCGGGTCGATGCCGGCGACTTCGGCCGCCTTCTCCACTTTTTGGCCATGTTCGTCGGTGCCGGTCAGAAACATCACGTCATAGCCGTCCAACCGCTTGAACCGCGCCAACACATCGCAGGACAGCGTGGTGTAGGCGTGGCCGATATGCGGGACGTCGTTGACGTAATAGATCGGCGTCGTCAGGTAATAGGGGGCGGGCATGCCTGGACCTCCGGTGGAGCGGGCTCTTGCCTACCGCGCCACCCTTTCCCAATCAAGGTTCATACCCCGCCGCGTCCGATATCCTCGCCGTAGGCCAGGGTGTGCACGGAATCCAGAATCACCTGTTTACGTTCCAGGTTGACCACCTGTTCCAACCGGATCAGCCGCTCGACCGCCGCACGTCGGCGAAACGCCGCTTCGACCCCGATACGGGCGACCCAGGCGCGCCCCGCCTCCAGGTCCCCAGGGGTTATTTCAGTCAAGCCCGGCGCGGCGCTCGCGGCGCGGATCGACTGGTCGATCCATCGGCGCATCAGCGCGGTACCGGTAGCGAAGGGGTCAAGCTCACCCTCCTTCGGCTTGCGTGCCCAGGCTCCCGCCATCGCGTGCAGCGCCTCGCCGTCGATCTCCGGAAGGGTTCCCAGCACGGCAACCACCATGCGATAGAGCTTGGCGCCGCCAGCGTCGGCCAGGGCGATGGCGCTGCCGATACTCCCGTCCGCCAAACGCAGGATCACCATGGTGTCGGCGTGCGTCAGATCGGGCCGGGCTCGTGCCAGAAGGGTACTGACCACCGTGTCCGGCAATGGTGATAGCGGCAACCGGCGACAGCGAGAGCGCGTCGTTGCCAGCATAGCGCTTTCAGCGTTAGAAACTATTAATATCAACGTGTTTGGTGGTGGTTCTTCAAGTATTTTAAGAAGTGCGTTCTCGGCGTTACGGTTCATCCGCTCGGCTTCGTCGACTATGGCAACCCGCCATCCGCCCTCGGCGCTGTGCAGCCGCATACCGGCCTCGAACGCCCGCACGTCGTCAACCCGCACCACCTGGCTCAGCACGCCACGATCGTTCAGCTGTCGTCGCAGGATATGCAGATCGCGATGGCCCTCGCTGGCCACTAACCGCGCGACCCGATGTGTTGGATCGGTGGCGAGGCTGGTCGGCGGTGCGTCGTCGGCGCCGAACAGGCCGGCTTCTCCCGTCGTCTTACCGCCCGACAGCACGAATTTCGCGATCCGATACGCCAAGGTAGCCTTGCCAATCCCCCGTGGGCCGGCAATCAACCAAGCGTGAGGCATGCGACCGGCATACCACGCGTCGAGCACCCGGGTTTCGGCCTCCTCGTGGCCAAGCAGCTCGGGGTTGCTCATCGGCGGCGGCAGGCCACCGGCGATGTCCCCCGCCTCGCTCACGGCGTTACCTTAAGCCGCGCCCGAACTACCTCGGTAATCTTGGCGGTGACCTCCTCGACTGAACCTCCGGCGTCGATCAGCACGCAGCGCTCAGGTTCGGCGGCGGCGATCGCGCGAAATCCCTCGGCGACGGCCGTGTGAAACGCCGCACCCTTGCGCTCGAACCGGCTTTCGCCATCGGCGCGGCCGCCGGCGCGATGAAGTCCTGTGTCCACATCCAGATCCAAGATGACCGTGAGGTCAGGTCTCGTATCGTCAACGGCGGCGTCAATCAGCGCACGCAACGTGTCGATCGGCACCCCGCCAGCATATCCTTGATACACAATGGTGCTGTCGTGGAACCGGTCGCAGAGAACCCAAAGCCCCGCTTCCAACGCCGGACGCACGGTGCGCACCACGTGATCGCGACGGGCGGCGTTCATCAGCAACGCCTCGGTTACCGCATCCCACCGGCCCGGCTCCCCTGTCACCAACAACTCGCGGATTACCTCGGCTCCCTTGGAGCCGCCGGGTTCCCGGGTGAGCACCGATGTGATTCCGCGTGCCGCCAGCCAATCGGCAAGGGCGTGGATCTGGCTTGATTTACCTACCCCCTCGCCGCCTTCCAGCGTGATGAAACGACCCCGCGTGCTCTTTCGGTCCAACCACCTCACTCCACAGCGATTGGCGCACCCCAAATCAAGTGCCCCACGGCCGACGTGATACGCCCAAGCGGGCCCAAGCGCTCGACATCGGTGCCGGCATAGAGTGGAAAAACCCGATCCTCGGCGCCCGGCGCGGCGACCCGCATACGGGCGATCTGTTGGCCTTTGGCGATCGGCGCCCGAACCGGCCCTTCGTACTCCACCGTGACAGTCATCGTCTTGCGGTCCGAGCGGCGCATGGTCGCGATCACGTCGCGGTCGGACACCAACGGCACCACAGCACTTTTACCCAACCAAACCTCGGCGGTGGTGATCGGTTCTCCCGCTTTCAGCAGAGAATAATTATCGAACTCGCGGAAGCCCCACTCCAACAGTTTCTCGGACTCTCCAGACCGTTCCCGCACACTTGTCAGGCCGTTCACGACCAGGATCAGACGACGATCGCCACGCACGGCACTGGAGGTCAAGCCGTATCCGGCGTTCTCCGTATGGCCCGTCTTTAGCCCATCAACACCCGTGTTCTTGTACAAGAGTGGATTCCGATTTCCTTGCCGTATGCTATTGTATGTAAACGTTTTCTCCGAATATATCAGATAATACTCAGGAAACTGCCGGATCGTTTCCGCCGCCAACTTCGCCAGACTGCGGGCGGTCACCCGGTGCTCCGGATCGGGCCAACCGGTGGCGTTGCGGAAGGTCGCGCCGTCCATCCCAAGCGCACGGGCTTTTTCCGTCATCAATTCGGCGAAGGCCTCCTCAGTCCCTGCGATTGCCTCGGCGAGGGCGATGGCGGCGTCGTTTCCAGACTGCACGATAATGCCACGCAGGATGTCGGACAGGGTAACCCGGTCGCCGACCTCGACGAACATCTTTGAGCCGCCCTTGCGCCACGCCTTCTCCGAGATCGGAATCTCACTTTCCATGGTCAAGCGCCCATCCTTCAGGCGCTCGAAGGCCAGGAACACCGTCATGATCTTGCTCATCGACGCGGGCGGCATGGCCGTGTCGGCGTTCTTCTCGAACAACACCACGCCGGTGTCATAGTCGAGCAGGATCGCCTCGCGCGCCTTGGTTTCCAACGTTTGGGCCTGTGCGTCGCCGTCGACCCCTATCATCAGCAGTAGGGCCAACATCACGCAGACGACCGCGCTACGAGCCAGCGACCATGAACGCACCGGAACCTCCTCTTCCATACGACGGATCAGGGTTAGCGCCGCATTGCGGAGCAAATACGGCAGTGGTCAATCGACCACAATGCGCGAACCGGGATACCCCGCGACGATGGCTTGGTTCAACACCCGATCGGCTTCCGCGACATTGGCAACCGGGCCAATCCGCACACGGTAGAATGTTTTGCCCGCCACCTCGGCCAGTTGCACATCTGTCGGGCCAATGGCCGTCAAACGATTTGACAGGCGTTGAGCGTTTTCGCGGCTTTGAAAGGCGCCAGCCTGCACGAAAATCTCGGTCGCCTCGACGGGACCCGTGACGATCGTCTCTTCCGTCGACGCAGCCGCCACCAACGCGGTGGCACCCCCGGGCTGGTCCGAGGTCGGCAGCGTCGAGACAGCGGTCGAGCTTGGCCGCGCGGCCTGTTGTAGGGCACCGGACGGAGCACCGATCGCCGCAACCTGCACCTTTACGGTCGGCGCGCCGTTCGGCGGTGGTGCGGCGGCGACGGTGCGAGACGGTATCTCGCCGCGCGCGACGGCTTGCAGCTGTCGGGTCTCGGTTTCCAGGACCTCAACACGAACTTTGGCGGTCCCCCGCCGCTGGAAGTCCAATAGGTGAGCCCCGCGCCGCGACATGTCGATGATGCGGCCATGGGCGAACGGTCCACGATCGTTGACGCGAACCACCAGTGACCGGCCGTTGTCCAGGTTGGTCACGCGCACGACGCTCGGCAATGGCAAGGTGCGATGAGCGGCACTCACCATGTTCTCGTCGAACACCTCACCGTTCGCGGTCCGCTTGCCGTGAAAACCCGGGCCGTACCAGGAAGCGATCCCGGTTTCGGCATACGACCAATCGACCTTGGGGTAATACCAAACGCCCTTGATCTGATAGGGATCGCCAACCTTGTAGCGACCGACGGACGATGGCGGCTGTTCCTTCACTTGTTTGGCGGCATGGATCAGGAACTGGGTTTCAGCGCAGCCAGAAAGCGCCAAGGCCCCAACCAGAAATGCCATGGCCACCACTGGAATACCGCCACGATGGGGCCGACCACGAACGTCCTGATGCATCAGTTGGCCCATCATCCTGTGGCCTCTAGCCGTATAAATACCATATCTCGTAAAACTACCGCGTCCCAAGCGCATCGGCAAGCGTGCCGACAGCCAGTGCGAAATAGGTGGAACGGTTCCATTTTAGGATGACGTCGAAATTGTGGTAGGCGAGGAAATACCGTGGCGAGCCGGATTTCCGGGTCACCATGACGATCATCGCGCTCAAATCCCGGCTTGGCAGATCGCCGCCGTCCACTTTGCGGATGCCAAGCGCCTGCCATTCCGACAGCCGTTTCTTCGTTTTGCTCTCCACGACGCGCGTGTCGAAGCCTTCCGGCAACCGCACTTCCCGCCCCCAGGTGACGTCGTTGCGCCAACCGGAGCCCGAGAGGTAGTTGGCGATCGAACCGAAGACGTCGGGCAGACTGGTCCAAATATCCTTGTGGCCGTCACCGTCATGATCGATCGCGAAGGCATGGAAACTCGATGGCATGAATTGGCTCTGGCCCATCGCGCCGGCCCAGGATCCTTGCATCGCGCCGGGGGCGATATGGCCCTGGTCGAGAATTTCCAGCGCCAGCATCAATTCCCTACGGAAGAACGCGCTGCGCCGGCCGTCATGGGCCAGAGTGGCCAGGGCGGCGATCACGGGAAACCCGCCGGTGATGCGGCCGAAATCGGTTTCGATGCCCCACAACGCAACGATGAACCGAGGCGGCACGCCGTGCCGTGTCGAGGCTTCGGCCAACAGCGTGGCGTGCTCTTGCAGCAAACGCCGGCCCTTATCGATCCGGGTCTGGGTGACGACGCGGTCTAGATACTCATCGAATTTAAGCGTGAACTCCGGCTGCCTGCGATCGAGTTCGATAACCCTGGGGATCGGCTTCACGCCAACCAGCGCCGCGTCCAACGTCGCCTCCGACACGCCGCGCCCGCGTGCCTCTTTCCGTACTCCGGCTAGCCAACTCTGAAACGATTCGGCGGCCCGCGCCTCATCCGGGCCCACACCGGCAACGCCGATCGAGAGCAGACTGACGAGAGCCGTGAACACGGCTAGGCGCACGATACACCGGCGGAGAGGTTGGGCATGGAACACGGGCGGCTCCTTAGGTTGCGGGAATACCCTTCGGACCCTGTGTGACATGGCCGCGACAGCGCTTCAACGCCCGAGAGATCAGCCCGTGGCACCGCCGCTCTTGCCCTCGGGGGGCGGATACCGTTAGACGAGAAGCCGCGCGACTCGCGGACGGGTGGCCGGGTGGTTGAAGATAGCGGTCTTGAAAACCGCGTTATGTTAGGTTCCCTACCTGGCTCAACGCAATTTGACCCGACCGTGCCGTGCGGGGCGTTCATCTTTTGGAGACCGGGAAGCATGGCACGCGACGGCCTGATCGACGCCTTACCCAAGGCGGAACTGCATATTCACATCGAGGGCAGCCTGGAGCCGTCGATGATGCTGGAGCTGGCCGCGCGCAATGCCGTCGATCTGCCCTACACCTCGAGCGATGAGGTGCTGGCGGCCTATCGTTTCACCCGGCTTCAGGATTTCCTCGACCTGTATTACCGGGGCATGTCGGTGTTGCGTACGCGGGCTGATTTTCGCGATCTGGCGCTCGCTTATCTGCGTCGTGCCGCGGCCGATCGGGTTGAGCATGTGGAGATCTTCTTCGACCCCCAGGGTCATGTCCCGCGTGGTGTCGGTTTCGCCGAAGTGCTGGACGGGCTCACCGACGCGCTCGCCATTGCCGAGCGTGATCTCGGGGTCACGGGATATCTGATCATGTGTTTCCTGCGCCATCTGGACGAGGATGACGCCGAGCGCACGCTTGATCTGGCGCTGGCCCACAAAGACCGGATCATCGGCGTCGGGCTGGACAGCTCCGAGCTTGGCCACCCACCGGCGAAGTTCAAGAACGTCTTTCGCCGGGCCCGCGACGAGGGCTTCCGGACGGTCGCACATGCGGGTGAGGAAGGCCCGTCCAGCTATGTTTGGGAGGCGATCGATCTGTTGGGTGTCGAGCGGATCGATCATGGCAACCGGGCGCTGGAGGACAGCGAGCTGGTGCGCCGCATCGCCATGGACAAATTACCGCTGACGGTCTGCCCGCTGTCCAACCTCCGGCTCTGCGTGGTCGAGGATCTGGCGCGCCATCCGATCCGCCAGATGCTGGAGGCCGGGCTGATGGTAACGGTGAATTCCGACGACCCGGCGTATTTCGGCGGCTATGTGAGCGAGAATTTCCACGCTCTCGATGCCGCGCTGAAGCTTAGTGATGATGAGGTGACGGTGTTGGCGCGCAATGGCTTCACCGCCAGCTTCCTCGGCCAGGAGGCCAAGGCCGAGGCGCTCGGCCGGTTCGACCAGGCGCTCGCCGATCTCTGAAGTCGGCATCTGAAAGGGCGATCCCCATCATCGGCCCCCATCATCGGCGATGTCGCGGCCCCCGCCGCCGCCGTCGGCGCGCCCCCTGCCCTATAAGGCACCCCTCGCCCATGTGACGGTCGTTCGGATCCGGCGCATCGCGATAGCCAACGGCCGTCGGGTTTGGCGAGCCGGTCATGCCGTCGTCGCGATCGCGCTCGGCCGCCACAGTCACGCGGGCTTGCATGCGGGCGCCGTCTTGCGTATTGACGCAGCGCTCAGGGGCATTCTCGCGGACTGGGGTAGCATTTGGGCGCCAATTCGCCCCTTCACCCTACCGCGCGACCCCTTGTAATGACTACCCGGACGGGTGGCCGAGCGGTTGAAGGCAGCGGTCTTGAAAACCGCCAGGGGTGCAAGCCTCTCGTGGGTTCGAATCCCACCCCGTCCGCCAATCATTCTTTCTAAGTATCAAGTATTATTGAGAAAATGACGGTAACTGATTGATCGTTCCCACGATCGTTCCCACAGTACGGCGACGTACCACGCTTTCGGTCGGCCGTGTTCCGTTGGGGCTCAAGGAGCGACAGCGGTGAACGATTCGAACGCCCGAAGGAATGACAGCGTCGTCCGATTGATGCCGGGATTCGACCATTCTCCTGGGCGGGCACCGTCCGAGAAGATGTGGCGGATTTCAGTCTCGCTGGTAGCCTTCAGCCATGAAGCCGATCTCGTACAACCGCCTACACTACCTGCCATGCATCTTCCAACACGCTGTCTGGCAGTACCTGCGCTTCCACCTCAGCCTGCACGACGACGAGGACCTGCTGGCCGAGGGGGGCTCGACATCAGCAATCGTGACCGACAAGCTCCGGTCGTATGGTGCTACCCTTCGCGAGGTCGGTGTGAGCGATCGGCGCCGGACCGGTGGCCGCATGAACAATCGCGCCGAGAATTCGTACCAACCGACACGCCGATGGGACCCATCGTGGATAGCGTTAAAGCGACCGGGACCGGCCCAGCGGCTCCTCTCTGTCCGCGCTGCCGTCTACAACAATTTCAACGTCCAGCGACACCTGATTTTCCGACGGACTCTTCGGACCTTGCTTGGCCACGCCTTCGTCCAATGGCAGGCCGCGGGCCAAGTGGCATGACGAAACCGGCTACCGTAGGATTTATGAGCGCCGGCCCCGAGTTCGTGGCAAAGCCGCAAGAAGGTCGGAGATGATTCTTACTGCCTATCATGCCAAGTACTTTGCGTACGACCTCACTCGCAGAGCTTCGACAGGCCTTGATCGCCTTTCGATGTCGCTGTTTGACGCTGCAGTTGATCTCAATCCTCACCAGATTGAAGCAGCCCTCTTTGCGCTTGAATCGCCGCTTTCGAAGGGGGTGTTGCTCGCCGATGAAGTTGGTTTGGGAAAGACGATCGAGGCGGGAATTGTCCTATGCCAATTCTGGGCCGAGCGGAAACGACGGCTGCTGGTTATCTGCCCGGCTTCGCTCAGGAAGCAATGGGCTCTGGAGCTTTCCGAGAAGTTCAATCTTCCGTCCCG
>JABMNR010000112.1 GCA_013203465.1 Alphaproteobacteria bacterium | reverse complement strand
TAGCCCGGTCCGACGGTGATCTTCTGGCCCGGCGCGTTGCCGCCCGAGCTGACATCGACGAAGTCGCAGCCAAGATCCTTGAGCTGACGGGATGTCTCGATCGTATCCTCGAGGGTGATGCCGCCCTCGATCCATTCGACGGCTGAAAGCCTGACGCCCAAGGCCTTTTCGACCGGCCACATCCTGCGCACGGCCTCGAACACTTCGAGCGGGAAGCGGCGGCGCTTTTCGGCCGTGCCGCCATATTCGTCGGTGCGATGGTTGCTGAGCGGCGACAGGAACTGGTTGAGACAGTAGCCGTGCGCACCATGCAGTTCGACGACGTCGAAGCCCAGCCGCAGGCTGCGCTCGGCGGCGGAGACGAACGCCTCCTTCACGCGCTTCAGGCCGACCGCGTCGAGCGCCACAGGCGTGTGCCAGCTCTTCTCCGGATCGTAGGCCAGCGCCGACGGCCCATAGGTCGTCCAGGGAAGATCGGGCGCATCGGCCTGCGTCAGCGGCCCACCGCCCTTCCACGGACGCTGCGCCGACGCCTTGCGGCCGGCATGGGCAAGCTGCACGCCGAGCTTCACGCCGGGCATCCAGCCGCGGACCCAGTCGATGACCGGCTTAAGCGCCGTCTCGTTGTCGTCGCTGTAGAGGCCGAGGCAACCCTGTGTGATGCGGCCTTCACGTTCGACATGGGTGGCCTCGAGACAGAGCAGGCCCGCGCCCGACATGGCGAGCATACCGTAGTGAACCTGGTGCCAAGGCTGGGCGCTGCCGTCTACGGCCGCGTACTGGCACATCGGCGAGACGATGATGCGGTTGGACAGGGTAACACCGCCGAGCTCGACGGGAGTGAAGAGTTGGGCGGTCATGGGATTCCTTGAAGGGTCAGCTGTTGATCGAAGGTCCGGCCTCGTGGCCCAGCCACTCCTCGATCAGGCGGCGCGCGATCGAATCGCGGCGCGGCATGAAAAAGGAGCCGTCCTTCGGAAGATTCTCGGTCCGCAGCTCCTCGCGACTCATCCAGCGCGCGCTCTCGAGTTCGGACTCGTTGACGCTGAAATCCATCGATTCGGCCTCGGCGTGGAAGCCGATCATCACCGAAGCCGGGAACGGCCAAGGTTGGGACGAGCGATAGATGACATCCCTCACCTTGACCTTTACTTCCTCGTAGACCTCGCGGGCGACCGCATCCTCGAAGCTTTCGCCAGGCTCGACGAAACCCGCCAGAGTCGAGTGCATGCCGCGCGGGAAGTGCTTGCCGCGGCCCAGCAGGCATTTGTCGCCATGATGGACCAGCATGATCACCGCAGGATCGGTGCGCGGGAAAGTCTCGGTCTTGCAGCTCTCGTTCGTGCACATGCGCACATGGCCACCGCGAGTGACCTTGGTGCTGGCGCCACAGACGCCGCAATAGCGATGGCGGCGGTGCCAGTACGTCATGCCCCGCGCATAGGCGAGGATCGAGCCTTCGCGGGCGAAGAGCAGGGGGCCGACCTGGCGCAGGTCGACGAACTCGCCGAGGTCCTTCAGCGGCACGTCCTTGCCGCTCACGTCGACGGCGAAGTACGGCGTGCCCTCGACATAGCCCAGGAATATCTGGACCTCGCTCGCATTGGCGATTGCGCGGCCCATCATGCCCTGGAGGAATACGGCTTCGGGATTGCCGCCGGTTCTCACCAGGTTCTTCTCTGTGTCGATGGGCACGAAGCGGGCGGCTCCCGAGGAGGCCAGTTCGATCATCCGTTCATCGTCCTCGCGCTCATGGCTGGCGCGGTCGATTTCGGCGCTGGAATAGGGATTTCTTGGGTTTCTCATGGGTGGCGGACCGTGCCACAGGGCCGCCGCCGCCGCAATTGGATCAGGCGCAGAGGATCAGGCAAAAGGGATCAGGCGAAAGGGATCAGACCAGCGCGCGTTCCAGAACCTGCGCGACATGTACCGCCTGTCGACCTGACCCGTCGGCAATCTGGTGCCGGCACGAGGTGCCGTCGGCCACGACCAGCGTCTCGGCATCGGCCTTGCGCACCGCCGGCAGCAGCGACAGCTCGGCCATGGCGATCGACGTCTCGTAGTGTTCGGCCTCGTAGCCGAAACTGCCGGCCATGCCGCAGCAGCTCGACTCGATGGGAGTCACGGCGAGATCGGGCACGAGCGAAAGCACTTCCTGCACCGAACTCATCGCACCGAAGGCCTTCTGATGACAGTGGCCATGGAGCAGGGCCTTCTTCTCGGGCAGAGGCTTGAGATCGAGCGTGAGACGCCCTGCCCGCTGCTCGCGGGCCAGAAACTCCTCGAACAGCACGGCGTGGGCCGCGACTTCCTCGGCATCCTCGCCGAGGCCCAGGGCCAGGAACTCGTCCCGCAAGGTGAACAGACACGAGGGCTCGAGGCCGACGATCGGCACGCCCTTTGCCGCGAACGGCCGGAGCGCGTTCAGCGTGCGCAACGCCTCGCCCCTCGCGCGCTCCACCTGGCCGGTCGCCAGATAGGTGCGGCCGCAGCACAGCGCCGGCGCACCGAGGGTCGGCCAGGCGACGGCCACGCGGTGGCCTGCCGCCGTGAGCACCCGCCGCGCGGCGTGCAGGATCTCGGGCTCGAAATTGTTCGAGAAGGTGTCGGCGAAGATCACCACGGTAGCGTCGCGATCGTCGACCTCGGTGGTCGACAGGAACGTGTCGCCGCGCCACTGCGGCAGGCGGCGCTGCTTGGCGAAGCCCAGGTAGGACTGCACGAACCAGGCCGCGTTGAACAGCCACGGCATGCGGCGTGCCCACGGCGCCATCGACGGCGTGGCGCCGACCAGCCGGTCGCGCCAGCTCAGGCCCTTGGCCATGCGGCGCGCCGACTTCACCTCGATTTTCATACGCGCCATGTCGACGCCGGTCGGACAGTCGCGCTTGCAGCCCTTGCAGCTTACGCAGAGGTCCATCGCCGCCGCCACCGCGTCGGAGCGCAAGCCCTCGGAACCGAGCTGGCCGGACAGTGCGAGGCGCAGCGTGTTGGCCCGGCCGCGCGTCAGGTGCTTCTCGTCGCGCGTCACTCGGAAGGATGGGCACATCGTGCCGGCATCGAACTTCCGGCAATGGCCGTTGTTGTTGCACATCTCCGCGGCCTTCGCGAAGCCGCCGGCCAGGTCGCCGCCGGTGCCGGGCGCCGTCGAGATCTCGGTGACCGGATCGGTCTGCACGTTCCAGGCCGACCAGTCGAGCGCCGGCTCGTACTTGATCGACTCGTATCCCGGCTTGAAGCGGAACAGCGAGCGGTCGTCCATGCGCGAAGGCCGCACGATCTTGCCGGGGTTCAGTATGTTTTCCGGGTCGAACAGGTCTTTGACCGTTTCAAAAGCCTTTGTGAGCCGCGGACCGAACTGCCACGCCACCCATTCCGAGCGCACGAGCCCGTCGCCATGCTCGCCCGAGAAGGCGCCCTTGTATTCGCGCACCAGCGCCGAGGCCTCCTCGGCGATCGCCCGCATCTTGGCGGCACCGTCGCGGCGCATGTCGAGGATCGGCCGCACGTGCAGCGTGCCGACCGAGGCATGGGCGTACCACGTGCCCCTCGTGCCATGCTTGCCGAACACGTCGGTCAGCCGCTGCGTGTACTCGGCGAGATGCTCGAGCGGAACGGCGCAATCCTCGATGAAGGAGACGGGCTTACCGTCGCCCTTCATCGACATCATGATGTTCAGGCCTTGGCGCCGAACCTCGCCGATCTGCGCTTGGAACGCCGGATCCTCGGCCCGGACCACCGCATCCGGGAAGCCGAGATCGGCCATCAGGGTTTCCAGATCATCCAGCCGCTTGAGCAGTGGTGCCAGCTCCTCGCCGGCGAACTCGACCACCAGCAGCGCCTCGGGCACGCCGCGCACGAAGCGGTCGACGATCGGACGGAACATGGCGATGTCGCGGGCCAGGTCGATCATCGTTCGGTCGATCAGCTCAACCGCGTAGGGGGCCAACTCGACCAGATACCGGGTCGAATCCATCGCCCCCCAGAAGGTCGGGAAATGACACACCCCCATCACCCGATGCGCCGGCACCGCGTGGGTCTTCAGCCGCAGCCGCCGCGACAACGCCAGCGTGCCTTCCGAGCCGACCAGCAGCGAGGCCATGTTGTGGCCGGCCGGATCGATGGTATCGAGGTTGTAGCCGCCGACCCGGCGCAACAGCTTCGGGACGCGAGCGTCGATCTCGCCGGCCTCACGCTGGGCGATGGCGCGCACCGTCCGCACCAGATCACGATAGCGGCCGGATTCCGGCATCCCGTCCAGATTTCCCGGCACGGGACCGAACCGCGCCTCGCTCCCATCGGCCAGAATGGCGTCGATCGCCTCCACGTTGTGCACCATGATGCCGTAGTGGATCGACCGCGCGCCGCAGGAATTGTTCGCCGCCATGCCGCCCAGGGTGGCGCGCGAGGCGGTCGACACGTCGACCGGGAACAGCCGCCCCTTGGGCTTGAGCCAAGCGTTCAGGTGGTCGAGCACCAGGCCCGGCTGCACCTCGACCTCGCCGGTCGCTTCGTTGTAATCGGTGACGGCGTTCAGATGCTTACTGCAATCGAGCACCAAGGCGGTGTTGACAGTCTGCCCGCATTGCGAGGTGCCGCCGCCGCGCGGCAGCAGCGGAATGCCTTCCTCCCGGGCGATCTGCACCGCGACCCGCAGATCGTTCTCGGTCTTGGGCACCACCACGCCGATCGGCTCGACCTGATAGATCGAGGCGTCGGTGGCGTAGCGGCCCCGGGTGAACCGGTCGAACCGCACCTCGCCCTCGATCTCGCGGGAGAGCCGGGCCGCCAAGGCGCTGTCGCCGATCCGTGCCGTTGCCGCCGAAGCCATGGGTCGCTGTCCAATTCACAATCGCGGGCGTGCAAAACTACGTGCGCCTTTAGTACAGCGATACCGGACGCGCGGACAACGGCTGTCGGCGGACGGGGTAGATCGCCTATGATGCTTCCGGTTACGCTCCACCCGTAACGCGGGAGGGGTTCATGACCAGCGATACGATCCGAAAACCGATCAGGCTGTGGAACCAAAAAATCAAAGTCGACTGGCCCAAGCTCGCCTCGGCCATCGGCAAGACCGCGCTCAAGGGGGTATCCCTCAAGTTCGACGACGCCTTGGAAGAGGCGGTCGGCGGTGTCGAAGCGCTGGGCCTGACGTCCAAGAGCGACCCGCAAGTGCTCGCCTGGCTGTTGATCAACCGGGCGCTGGCCCGCTCGATCCTGGCCCTGTTGCGCGAGACGCGGGAGCGTCACCCGGACCTGCCTTACCGGATCGAGGGCGATGGCGCCGCCGTGTTGGACGCGACCGCGCTGATGGACGACGAGATCGCCGTCTCGCGCGATTTCCTGACCCGCCCGGATACCTTGCCGTTCCTGCCCAAGGTGCGGACGATGCTGGATGCGTGGTTTATCAAGCTTGGGATTCCAGAGGGCGAATCAAAGGCGCTGGTCGGGCGGCTGGACGGAATATTGCCGAGGGAGCTGCGTGAGGAATGGCGCGAGCGGCGATTTCCCTACCCGACGATCGAGGATTGGTTCGAGACCCCGTTCGAAGAGGCGGTGCGGCGGCAGGATGCCTGGTCGCGGTCGATCACCCGGATCAAGGCGCTGCCGCACGAGCCGGTGTTCGATGCCGCGTTCTCCCTGCGCGATGTCTACGTGTTGCTGCGCGCTTACACGGTCGAGCGGCGGGAAAGCCGGGGCGATGGTGAGCGGGAGAAACCGGCGGCCCATCTGGTCGACCTGCGCCAGACCCTGCTCGCTTGGATCGGCGAGGACGACAACAAGGACGGCAACAAGGACAGCTTGCGGGTGATCAGCGGCGGGCCGGGCTCGGGCAAATCCTCGGCGGCGCGGATGCTGGCCGCCGAGCTGGCGGACGAGCCCAACTTGCGAGTGCTCTACGTCCCGCTGCACCGCTTGCGGCTGGGCTCGACCATGGAAGACGCCCTGGCGACCTACGCCAAGGATTGGATGTTCGACGACGCGGTCGATCCGATGGACGCGCTGGAGGATCACCGCACCCTGATCCTGTTTCTCGACGGCTTGGACGAGTTGACCAGCAGCGACAACAGCGCGGCGCATCAACGGGCGAACGAATTCGCCCGGGAACTCCGCACCTTCCTCGACCAAAAGAACAAGGACCGGCTCCGGGTCAAGGCGGTCGTCGGCGGTCGGGAGCTGGCGGTGCAATCGACCACCGAGGCACGGTTCCGGGGTGCCCCGGTGCTGCACGTCTTCCCCTATGCGGTCGACGACATGTTGAAGGACCGTTTCACCTGGAATGTGGGCGAGGATGTCTTGGAGGTCGATCAGCGGCCTGAGTGGTGGAAACGGTTCGCGGCGTTCACCGACATGGGCGCGGCGGGCATCCCCGAGGCGATTCAAGAGAATGAGAAGCTGCTGAAGCTGACAGAGTTGCCATTGCTCAACTACCTGGTCGCCAGTTTCGCCCAACGCCATGGCGCCTCGATCACCGCCGCCACCTCGGTGGCCACGGTCTACGACACCTTGATCCGCGATGTGTACGACCGTGCCTGGGGCAGGGCCGAGAGCGGGCCGACCGCCGCCGGCTTGGCACCCAAGGTCGCTCGCCCCGAACAATTCTTTCTGGTCCTGGAGGAGATCGCCCTGGCGGTCTGGCACGGCAACGGCCGGGGCGCCGATCTCGATACCATCGAGGCCTATCTGCAACAGGCGGACCTGACCACCCTGATCGAGGAGATTCAATCCAAGCTGGAAGGCGGGATTTCCAACCTGCTGCTCGCCTTTTTCTTCCGCAAGGAGGGGGACGAGCGCGGGCACGAGTTTTTCGAATTCACCCACAAGAGTTTTCAGGAATTCCTGACCGCCCGACGGCTGCTGCGCGCGGCAACCGACGCCGCGACCAAAAGCACTCGCGAGCGTGACATTCGGTCCGCTCTGGCCCGTTGGGTCGAGGTTACCGGCCCGGCCATGATCACCCGCGAGGTCGCGGATTTCCTGACGGCGGAGGTGCAGCGGCGGCAAGACGAAAAAGCGTCGTTTCAACCGCTTCGGCAAACCCTGTGTTTCCTGTTCAGCTACCAACTGGCCGAGGGGCTGCCGCTCGAGGAGGTCAAGGGCCCCGTGGGTTTGGAAGGCACGCAGGCGCTGGGCCGGCGCTTCGGCCTGTGGCGGCTGTGGGCCGAGCGGGTGGAGGTGGCGCTGCTGGCAACGATCGGCGCGCTGCACGACCGGGACGCCGATCCGAAGGACAGGACCAACCGGGCGCGCATCCTGTTGCCCGACGCCGTGGCGCTGAAGGCGGCGGTCGAGCGGATGTCCCTGGCCGAGTACCGGGATGCCGGCGGGCATCCGATGATCCCGGTAACGGTCCGATCGTGCTCGGGATTGGCGCCCGCCGTCGGAGCGTGGCAGGATATCGATAAAACAGATCCAGAGTGGGATACTGGGGAACGACCCACTCTTTATCTGGCGCTCGCGAACCTCGGTGGCGCGAACCTCGGTGGCGCGAACCTCCGTGGCGCGGACCTCCGTAACGCGAACCTCGATGGCGCGAACCTCGATGGCGCGGACCTCCGTAACGCGAACCTCGGTGGCGCGAACCTCGGTGGCGCGGACCTCGGTGACACAAAGAACCCGCGGGATGCGGTCTTCTCGACCGGCGTGCGGGAGCGTCTTGGCCTGCCGCCCGCCGCGCCGGGTAACCCGGAGCTTGAGGAAGAAGAGGACGGGTGATCCCGGATCAAGTCCGGGACAAGCTCCCCCTGACCCCCCGATCGCGGCGCGTCCGGGGATACGAAGAAGAAGCGGCGTTCCCCCTAACCGCATTCCCGGAGGCAACGCCATCCGGGATCGTGTTTCCATCGCTCGACTAGACCCCGGCTCTTCGGCCGGGGATGCGATGAAGGGTGGAGGATGCGCCCCGCTCAGAACCTTATGTGCACCTTCATCGCCTGTTTGCGGTCGGCGGCGGTGCGGAACGCCTTCATGGCGTCGGCCAGATCGAATTCGTGGCTCAGCAGCGGCGCCGCATCAACCCGGCCCGAGGCCAGCAGGTCGACCGCCAGCGGGAACTCGCGGGCGAAGCGGAACGAGCTTTTCAGCGTCAGCTCCTTGACCATCACGTAGTCGGCCGGCACCACCACCTTGGGATCGGCGTAGGTGCCGACCTGCACCAGCGTGCCGCCGGGGGCGAGCTGTTCCAGGCAGGTCCTCAGCGCCGAGGGATGGCCGGAGCATTCGAACGCCACCTCGAACCGGCCGCGCGGCCGCGCCGGATCGGCGATCGGATCGCCCGGATCGGCGGCGTTGATCGTCCGGGTGGCGCCGATCGCCTCGGCGACCTTGAGCGGCTCCGGCAACACGTCGGTGATCTCGATCGACGCCGCCCCTCCCAGGCGCGCGGCGGTCAGGCACAGCGCGCCGATCGGCCCGGCCCCGGTCACCAGCACCCGGCGTCCCAGCAGCGACCCGGCGTGCGAGACCGCGTGCAACGCCACCGAGAACGGCTCGGCGAACGCCGCGACCGCCGACGGCGTGCCCGCCGGCACCGCCACGCATTGCCGCTCGTGGGTGACGTAGCTCTGGGCGAACATGCCCTGGACATGGGGAAACCGGCGGGATGAGCCGAGAAAGATCATCTCGGCGCAGAGATTCTCCCGCCCGGTGCGGCAATAATCGCAGGTCCGGCACGGATGGCTCGGGTTGATCGCCACCCGGTCGCCCACCGCGACCGACGTCACGCCGGAGCCGACCTCGGCGACCGTGCCCGCCGCCTCGTGGCCCAGCACGAACGGCTCGCGCACCGGGAAGTCGCCCATCCGCGCATGGTGGAAGTAGTGCAGGTCGGAGCCGCAAATCCCGCCCGATTCGATCCGGACGCGGACCTGCCCCGGACCAAGGTCGACCTCGTCCCGCTGCTCGATGCGCAAATCCTCGATCGCGTGCAGCACCACGGCTTTCATCGCCAGCTCCTTCTTGCCCTGGTGAACCCGGTTCGCCCCGATGATCGAACCCCGCGACGATCGAACATCCCGACGATCGAACACCGGGCCGGGGGTTTCCGCAAGGGTCGATACCGGGACGCTTGCCGCCACCGGCCGGTGCCGCTACACCGCCGCTCATGAAGGACGGCATCGAAACCCGGCTCTACGTCGACGCCGCCCTGACCGACGGCGCGGTGATCGACGTTGGCGCTGAGCGGGCGCACTACCTGCAATCGGTGCTCCGCCTTGGCGCCGGCGAAACGGTGGCGTTGTTCAACGGCCGCGACGGCGAGTGGCGGGCGCGGATCGACGGCATCGGCAAGGGCTGGGCCTCGTTGGCCTTGCGGGAGCGGACCCGCGACCAGCGGCCGGAATCCGACCTTTGGCTCGTCTTCGCGCCGATCAAACGGGCGCGCACCGATTTCACCGGGCAGAAGGCGGCCGAGTTGGGTGTCTCGCTGCTGTGGCCAATCATGACCCGGCATACGAGGATCAAGCGGGTGAACACCGGCCGATTGGCCGCCAACGCGATCGAGGCGGCCGAGCAATCCGACCGGCTGACCGTGCCGGAGGTGCGTGCGCCGGCAACGCTTGCGGCGATGATCGAGGCGTGGCCCGAGGACCGGCCGCTGATCCTGTGCGACGAGACCGGGGGTACCCCGATCGCCGCCGCGCTGTCCGATCCGGCGGTTCGCGGCGCCGGCAGGGCCGGATTGGTGACCGGACCGGAAGGCGGCTTTGCCCAGGAGGAACTTGACCGCCTGCGTAAGCTGGCCTTTGTTACACGGGTCAGCCTGGGGCCGCGGCTCCTGCGTGCCGACACCGCCGCGCTTGCCGCGCTCGCCGTCTGGCAGGCGACGGTCGGTGATTGGGTATCCTGACAGCCAGCAGAGAGCGGAGCCCGCATGTCCCGTCCCCCCGAAGACCAAGGCGCGCCGATCACCGACAAGGCGCAGCTGGTGGAGTGGTTCTCCTCCGGCGGCAAGCCGCGGGACCAGTGGCGAATCGGCACCGAGCACGAGAAGTTCGCGTTCCGGCTCGCCGATCACACCCGTCTGCCCTACGAGGGGTCCGACGGCATCGGCGCGATCTTGAACGGCCTCGCCGATAAATTCGGCTGGGAACGGATCGAGGAAAAAGGCAACACCATCGCGCTGGCCCAGTCCGGTTGCGCGATTACCCTGGAGCCGGGCGGGCAATTCGAGCTTTCCGGCGCCCCGTTGGACAGCTTGCACCAGACCTGTGACGAGGTGCACACCCACCTGGACCAGGTACGCGAGGTCTGCGACGACCTCGGCGTCGGTATGCTGGGCGTGGGTTTCGATCCGAAATGGCGGCGCGAGGACATCTCGTGGATGCCCAAGGGCCGGTACGAGATCATGAAACGTTACATGCCGATCATGGGCAACCTTGGCATCGACATGATGAAACGCACCTGCACGGTGCAGACCAACCTCGATTTCGAGGACGAGGCCGACATGGTCGAGAAGTATCGGATCAGCCTGGCGCTGCAGCCGATCGCGACCGCGTTGTTCGCCAACTCGCCGTTCTACGAGGGTAAGCCGTCGGGGTACCTGTCGTTCCGCAGCCATGTCTGGACCGACACCGACCCGGACCGCTGCGGCATGCTGCCTTTCGTGTTCGAGGACGGCTTCGGCTTCGAACGCTATGTCGACTACCTGCTCGATGTGCCGATGTATTTCGTCTACCGCGACAGCACCTACATCGACATCGCCGGCAAAAGCTTCCGGGACTTTATCGACGGCAAACTTCCCGAGGTGGCGGCACACACCGCGTCCATGGGCGACTGGTCGGACCATACGACCACCGTGTTTCAGGAAGTGCGGCTGAAGAAATACATCGAGATGCGCGGTGCCGACGGCGGGCCGTGGAACCGGCTGTGCGCCCTGCCGGCCCTTTGGGTCGGCTTGTTGTACGACAAGGGCGTGCAGGATCAGGCGTGGCAGCTCTGCCGTGACTGGACGGTCGAGGAGCATCAGAGCTTGCGCGACGCGGTGCCGCGCCACGGGCTGGGTATCGATTTCCGGGGCCGGCCGCTGGCTGACTGGACCAAGGACATCCTCGCCCTGGCCCGCGAGGGATTGCGCCGCCGCCAGCGCCTCGACAGCTCGGGCAATGACGAGACCGGGTTCCTCAGCGTGCTCGACGCCATCGCCGCCTCCGGCCGCACCCCGGCCGAGGATTTACTGGAGGCCTATGAGAGCCGCTGGGGTGGGGTGGTCGATCCGGTGTTCGAGGAGTTGCGCTACTGAGGGTGGGCCGAGCGGGCGATCATTCGCTCGGTTTCCGCACCATCCAGATGAACGGCAGCACGGCGACGGCTGTCGCGGTATAGAACCAGAACGCGTTGATGTAGCCGATCATGGTCGATTGCCGTCCGATTTCGCGGCTTAGCGCCATGAGCGGCTGGACGCCATCGGTCGGCCAATCGCCACGCGAACCGATCGACGAGTTGGCGTCGCCAAAGATCGATATGAAGGGCACTAGGTCGGCGTAATTCACCGAGGAACTTTGGATCACCAGCGCGATCGACAGTGAGATCGAGATCGAACTGCCGATGTTCCGGAGCAGATGGTAGAAGGCGGTCGCCTCATTCAGATGCGCCTTGTCGAGTGTGGCAAACGTGATCAGCGTCAGCGGCACCCACACCAGACCAACGCCGAAGCCGGCCAACAGACTGGTCCAGATCAACGCGAAGGGTGACAGATTTACGTCGAAGCCGGCCATGAACACCCCGGCAACGCCCTGCAACGCGAACCCGACGGTCAACAGCACACGCGGATCGAACATCCGGTTGATGAACGCCATCAGGACCGAGCTGGCCAAGGTACCAAGCCCGCGCAAGGCGATGAACAGACCGATCGTGGCTTCCGGATAACCCTGAATGCCATTCATCATCGGCGGCAACAGCACCATCGGCGTCCACAGCACCATGCCGAACAGGAAAATGATCACGACGCCGACCGCGTAGTTCCGGTCGGTGAAGATCTGCAGGTTGAGGAACGGCTCCTGGGTCGTCGTCGTGATGTGCGCGAAGAACAGATAAAAACACAGCGCCGCGAGGATGGCTTCGGCAGCGATTTCCTGGCTGTCGAACCAGTCGAGGCGCTGACCCCGATCCAACATGAGCTGGAACGCGCCGATGGCGACCGCCAACAGCAGGAAGCCAAACCAATCCAATCGCATGATCGAGGCCTTACGCCGATCCTGGATCACCACCAGGATACAGCTGATCGCCAGGAGGCCGAACGGCACCAGCAGGAAGAACACCCAGCGCCAACCCAGCTCCTCGGCCAGAAAACCGCCGACGGTCGGCCCGATGATCGGGCCGAACACCACGCCCATGCTGAACACCGCCGTGGCCGTGCCGCGTTGCTTGCCTGGAAACGTGTCGAGAATGGTTGCCTGGGCCAACGGCACCAGCGGCGCCCCGAACGCACCCTGCAGCACCCTGTAGAACACCAATTGTTCCAGACTGCCCGCCACACCACACAGAACCGAGGAAACCGTGAAGCCGCTGGCGCAACACAGCATTAAGGTCCGCCGGCTGAACCGCGAAGCGAGCCAGCCGGAGATCGGTGTGACGACCGCCGTGGCGACGATGTTGAAGGTGACGACCAAGGCGATTTGGTCGGTGGTCGCCGCGAAGGTTCCCTGCATCTTCGGCAGGGCGACATTCACGATCATCACCGTCATGGTGTAGAGCATGGTCGTGAAGGTCAGCGTGATCAGAATCGCCGCGCGCCGTCCGAGGCTCGCATCGGCGTCGGGGATAGCCTCGCTGATTGTGGTCGCTGTCATGCCGGTGGAACCGGTTCCCTTTCGTGCGTCGACCGGCATGATACACCACCCGCCGGGACATCGACTGGCACTATGAGAGGATCGTCGTATGCAAAGCTTGACCGACCTGGGTGCGCCGATCGGCGCGCTGTTGAAAGCGCGGGGGGAGACCGTGGCGGTGTCGGAATCCTCGACCGGTGGTCTGGTCTCGGCCGCCTTGCTCGCGGTCCCCGGAGCGTCGGCCTATTTCATGGGCGGTGCGGCGGTGTACACCCTGCCGGCGCGAAACGCCTTGCTCGGCATCGATCTGGATGACCACCCCGGTGTGCGTTCCGCCTCCGAACCCTACGCCGCGCTGGCGGCGGCGGCGATCCGCGAACGGCTGGGCACCGTCTGGGGTCTGGCCGAAACCGGGGCGGCTGGACCGACCGGCAACCGCTACGGCGACGCGGCCGGCCACACCTGCATCGCGATCGTCGGACCGGTCAACCGCACCCTTACCGTCGAGACCGGTGACGACGATCGTGAAGCCAATATGTGGCGCTTCGCCAAGGAAACCCTGGCGGCGTTCGAGGCGGCGTTGTCGTCGCCGTGACGGTCAACTCCGCACCACCCGCTTGATCAGAGTGCCGACGGTCAGGCCCTGGACGACGATCGAAAACACCACCACCACATAGGTCGCGGTCAGGATCAGCGGCTTGACCTCGCTGTCCGGCAGCGAGAGCGCCAGCGCCACCGAGATGCCGCCACGCAGCCCGCCCCAGACCATCACCGGCACCGCTCCCTGTGTGAACGTGCGGCGCAGGCGCAGCACGTTCACCGGCAGCGCCACGGCGACCACTCGGCCAAGCAACACCAACGGGATCGCCGCCAGGGCCGCCCAGACCGCGTGCTGGCCGAACGAGATGGCGAACACCTCCACCCCGATCAGCAGAAACAGCACGGCGTTCAGAATTTCGTCGAGCAGGTGCCAGAAATCGCTCACGTGCTGGGCGGTTTTCTCGCTCATCCCGAATTTGACGCCGTGGTTGCCGATGAACAGGCCGGCAATCACCATGGCGATCGGCCCGCTAACGTGCAGCGCACTGGCCAGCGCGTAGCCGCCCATGACCAGCGCCAGCGTGAGCAGGATTTCCAGCACGTAATCGTCGGTCCGCCGCAACACCAGATAGACCAGCCACCCCGCTGCCCCACCGAGTGCCGCGCCGCCCACGACCTCGACCACGAACAACTCGGCCACGTCCACTACCCCCGGCGGCGCACCGGTCGGGAACGCAAGAGCGACCAGCACGAGGAACACCACCACCCCGACCCCGTCGTTGAACAGCGATTCGCCGGCAATCTTGATCCGCAGGCTCTCCGGCAGCTCCCCGTACGACTTGAGCGCGCGCGCCTCCTCGGCGCTGTACTTCAAAATCACGTCGGCCTTGCCGTCTTGGTAGTCCCGCAACCCAACGAGCACGACGTCGCCGGCGTTGACCCAGACCT
>JABMNR010000111.1 GCA_013203465.1 Alphaproteobacteria bacterium | reverse complement strand
CCTTGTCCGGCAGCTTGCGATCTCCGATGTAGCGCGCCGACAGCTCGACCGCCGTCTTCAGCGCCTCGTTGGTATAGCGGACGTTGTGATGCTTTTCGTAATACGGCTTCAGGCCCTTGAGGATTTTCACCGCGTCGGGGATCGACGGCTCGTTCACGTCGATTTTCTGGAACCGCCGCACCAGCGCTCGGTCCTTCTCGAAATAGCTGCGGTACTCCTTGTAGGTGGTCGAGCCGATGCACCGCAAACCGCCGGATTGCAGCGCCGGCTTCAACAGGTTCGACGCATCCATCGAGCCGCCCGAGGTGGCCCCCGCCCCGATCACCGTATGGATCTCATCAATGAACAGAATGCCGTTCGGGTTCTGCTCCAACTCGCTGACCACCGCCTTGAGCCGCTCTTCGAAATCACCGCGATACCGCGTGCCGGCCAGCAACGCACCCATATCGAGCGCGAAGATCTCCGCGCCGATCAGCACCTCCGGCACATCGCCATCGACGATGCGCTTGGCCAATCCCTCGGCGATCGCCGTCTTACCAACGCCAGGATCACCGACATAGAGCGGGTTGTTCTTGGTACGCCGGCAGAGAATCTGGATGGTGCGGTCGACCTCGTGCTGACGGCCGATCAGCGGGTCGATCTTACCGGCCGCCGCTTTCTTGTTCAGGTCCACACAATAGGCGTCGAGCGCCTCATGCCCCTGCTTGTTGACCTCGTCGGCCTTGGCTTCCTCATCGGCGCCATCGGTCTTGCGTTGCTCGTTCTTCTGGCCGTGAACCTTGGCGATGCCATGGCTGATGTAGCTGACGGCATCGAACCGGGTCATTTCCTGCTCCTGCAGAAAATAAACCGCATGGCTCTCCCGCTCGGACAGCAGCGCCACCAGGACGTTGGCACCGGTAACCTCTTCGCGGCCCGAGGATTGAACATGGATCACCGCCCGCTGCACCACGCGCTGGAAACCAGCGGTCGGCTTGGCCTCATCCATGGCGGCGCCCACCAGACCGGACAATTCGTTGTCGATATAGGTGACCAATTCCTCGCGCAGCCTGTCGACATCCACGCCACAAGCCTTGAGCACGGACAGCGCGTCCTGATCGTCGGTCAAGGCGTACAGCAAATGCTCCAGCGTCGCGTATTCATGCCGCTTGTCGTTGGCGACGCCGAGTGCACGGTGCAGGCTCTGTTCCAGGCTCTTCGACAGCATCGGTCAGTCCTTTTCCAGAGTGCATTGCAGTGGGTGGTTGTGTTGGCGTGCAAAATCCATGACCTGCGTCACTTTCGTCTCCGCTACCTCGTAGGTAAACACACCGCAAACTCCAACACCACGTTGATGGACGTGCAGCATAATACGCGTGGCTTCGTCACGATTCTTGCTGAAAAACCTTTCCAGGACGTGAACGACGAATTCCATGGGGGTATAATCATCGTTCAGCATGATCACCTTGTACATGGAAGGCTTCTTGGTCTTCGTGCGGGTCTTGACGACCACGCCTGTTTTCGGTCCCTCCCCATTTTCGCGATCATTATCGCTCATCGTCACAGTCCCGTCAGATCGATCGGCCCGCCGGCGCGGCGTCCGTAAGAGTGCCACCGATGCGGCCTGGCCCAACCACCAAAGCATATGAGATTTCCACGTCGCCGGAAAAGGGGGTAGCGTCAAATCAGCGCCACCAAACCGCCTTTGGTGGCGAACGAATGGGGCACAAAAAAGCCCGGCCAGTTACCCGGCCGGGCTTTAATCCTAGCATGGAAGATGCCGGCGTTACGCGGCAACCTTCACCAAGGTCTCAACAGTCTGATCGATCCGTGCCTTGATCGGCTCGATCGCCTCATTGGCGGTCTTGACCGATAGCTCGGAAATCTTGGTGCTCTCGGCGACGAACGTGTCGAGGCTGCGCTTGGCGAAATCGTTCTGCAGGTCGACGACTTCGTTCAGCGACTTCGCGCCCATTACCTTTTTCGAGAAAGCGAGGCCGGCGTCGGTGGTCGACTGCGTGTAGGCGAACCACGCTTTGGTCATGCCCTCGACACTCTTGGTAACGATGCCAAAGGACGCGTTCAGCGCGTCGTAGTTGCCCTGGGCCAAGGTGGTGAACTGGTCATAACCCTTGAGCACGGCTTCGGATGCCTTCTCGGCGTTTTCCTTCGCCATCTTGGTGGCCTGCTCCATGTTCTTCTCGGCGGTCTCCTGGCCGACCTTCGTCATCTTCTCGAAAGTCTCTTTACCCGCGGCAACGGCGGCGTCAACCGGCATCTCGGTCTGCGTGGTCTTCTTGGTGGTCATGGCTCAAACTCCTCGTGTGCGCGAAGCGGATCGCGGATGTTGGGGCGTTGCAGTATAAATTTTGTGCACCGCAACATGACGTGGAAGATAAGCGCCCCGGCACGTTCGTCAAGAAGTTTCTTGTGCGTTGCACAAAAAATTTTAGTGCCCTTGTTTTGTTGATGTTTCAGGCGCCTCGCACACCACTCATCTCGCATGTGCGCAGAGAATTGCCTGCGGGTTCGGGCCCGCGGGGGGCAAAACCAGACTCTGGGCTCTGAATCAATCGCTTATGGACAAAAGCTAAGGCACCATCTAATTTATGCACCGTCGTCGGGGGGTAGCTGGTGTGCCCCGGCCTTTTTTGCGGGACCGATCCGGGCACAAGGCGGGGGTGCGGTAATGAGACGAATCGTCGGTGCGTTAGCGGCATTCGCGGTCGGGCTTGTGATGATCGCCGGTGCCGCTCAGGCGGCGTCGAAGTACGCGGCTCTGGTGATCGACGCCGACACCGACACGGTTCTGTTCTCCCGCAACGGTGACGCGCGCCGCCATCCGGCCTCGCTGACCAAGATCATGACGCTCTACATGCTGTTCGAGGCGTTGGAGAGCGGCCACATCAAACCCGGCCAGCATCTGACGGTGTCGAAGCGCGCGGCTGGACAACCGCCCTCGAAACTTGGCCTTAAACGCGGGCAAACCATCAAGGTCGAGGATGCGATTCGGGCGCTGGTAACCAAGTCGGCCAACGATGTCGCCACGGCGATCAGCGAAGCATTGGGCGGCACGGAATACCGTTTCGCGCTGAAAATGACCGATAAGGCCCGCGCGCTGGGTATGCGCAAGACCACCTTCCGCAATGCCTCCGGCCTGCATCATCGCCGTCAGGTGACCACCGCCCGTGACATGGCCACGCTGGCGATCGCGATTCAGCGCGATTTTCCTCAATACTACCACTATTTCTCGACCCGCAGCTTCACCTGGAAGGGTCGCACCTACACCAACCACAACAAATTACTTGGCCGCTATCGCGGCACCGACGGCATCAAGACCGGCTACATCCGCGCGTCCGGCTTCAATCTGGTGGCCTCGGTCGAGCGAAATGGCCACCGGCTCATCGGCGTGGTGTTCGGCGGCAAGAAAGGCGTCACCCGTGATCGGCAAATGCGCAACATTCTGGATCGCGGCTTCAAGCAAGTAGCGGAAATCCGCGTCGCGTCGGCCACGCCGCCGTTGCCGGTTCCACGCCCCCAGGATCAAGACACAGCAACGGACAAGCCGGCAGCTCTCCTCGTCGCGACGGCGGTGGCGCACGTCTTACCCGCGCCGCCACTCCCTACACCCGCGCCCGAGATGGAGGCTGGTTCCCGCGATGGCGGCGACGACGATTGGGGTGTTCAGGTCGGCGCGTACTCGACCGAGGTTCGGGCACAGCGCGCGATCGCCGTGGCGCGCGGCCAAGTCACCGGCCTGCTCAACAGCGCCGACGCCAAGGTCGAAACGCTGAACCGCCGCGACGGCCCGATTTTCCGAGCCCGGTTGGTCGGCCTCATGGAAACCGAGGCCCGTGCCGCCTGTCTGGCGCTTAAGCGCCGCCACCTGCCGTGCGTGCCGGTACCGGCCAAGGCCATGCTGGACGCATCGTCGACGGCCGAGCCCGCCGGCTGAGCAAGCAGCCCGCGTGACGCTTTAAAGCTCCGGTTTAAAATTAAAACGCCGGCGCCTCGATCCCGACCCCGGCCAACGCCTCGCGAAGCTGGCCTTTCAACCGGGCCAACCTGGCGTCGTCCAAGGCCTCGCACCGCGCCACCAGAACGTCCTGAGTGTTCGACGCCCGCAACAGCCACCAGCCGTCCGCCGAAGTGACCCGCACCCCGTCGACGTCGTTGACCTGGATGCCGGGGCGCCCCGCCAGCCACGCCTTGACCTCATCGACCGCGGCGAATTTGCGCTCTTCCGAACAGGGGAAGCGGATTTCCGGGGTGTTGACGACAGCGGGCAGCGCGTCGCGCATGGCGGAGATCGGCTCGTCGGCGCGGGCCAGCAGCGACAACAACCGTACCGCCGCGTACAACGCGTCGTCGAACCCGTAGTAGCGGTCCTTGAAGAACAGATGCCCGCTCATCTCGCCGGCGAGCGGCGCGCCAGTCTCCGCCATCTTGGTCTTGATCAGCGAATGCCCGGTCCGCCACATCAGCGGCTTCCCGCCCAACGCGGCGATGCGGTCGAACAGCACCTGGCTGGCCTTGACGTCGGCGATCACCGTGGCCCCCGGATGCTCCGCCAGGACCTCGATCGCGTAAATCGCCACCAGCTGATCGCCCCAAAGCACCCGCCCCTTCTCGTCGATCACCCCGATGCGGTCACCGTCGCCATCAAAGGCGATGCCAAGATCGGCACCGGCGTCCGCCACCGCCGCGCGCAAAATCTCCAGGGTCTCCGGCACGGTCGGATCCGGGTGGTGGTTCGGGAAGGTGCCATCGACTTCCGGGAACAGCACCCGGTGCGTTCCCGGCAGCCGCGCGACCAACGCCTCGACCACGGGTCCGGCGGCCCCGTTACCGCAATCCCAGACCGCCGTGAGTTCCCGGCCCGGACGGTAATCCTGCAACAGCCGGTCGGTATAGGCGCCGAGAACGTCAATCTGCTCGACCCCGCCTGTACCCGTGGCGAAGCGCCCATCGGCGGCAATTTGGCCAAGCCGCTGGATATCGGCACCGAAGAACGGACCGTGCCCGAGCATCATCTTGAAGCCGTTGTAGTCCGGCGGATTGTGCGAGCCGGTGATCATGATGCCGCCATCGGCACCCAGGTGGTGCACGGCGAAATACAGCGCCGGCGTCGGACACCCGCCAACGTCCAGCACGTCGATCCCGGCGGCGCGCAATCCTGCGATCACCGCGTTCGCAAGCTCCGGCGATGACAGCCGCCCGTCGCGCCCAACCGCGACACGTCGGCCATCGTCTTCCGCCACGATGGTGCCGAAGGCATGGCCCAGGGCACGCGCGTCGCCGACCGACAAGGTCTGATTGACGATACCGCGAACGTCGTATTCCCGCAGAATGGTCGGATCGAACCGATGGGCGTTCATTCAGCGGCCTCCTCGGCATTTGACGGCCCGCGGGTTCCACGCCCCACGCTCCAATACGCGAACCCGGCTCCCCGCATGTCGTCCGGATCGTACACATTGCGCAGATCGATCAGCACCGGAGCCTTAAGCGCGGCTTTCATGCGCGCGGTGTCGAGCGCCCGGAACTCGTTCCATTCAGTCACGATGGTGACCGCGTCCGCCCCGTCCATCGCCTCGTAGGCGTTCTGCGTATACGTGATATCCGGCAGCAGCTTGGCCGCCTCGGACATCCCCTCGGGGTCGTAGGCACGCACCACCGCACCCGCCTCGACCAAGGCCGGAACGATGTCCAGCGAGGGGCTGTCGCGCATGTCGTCGGTGTTCGGTTTGAAGGTCAGGCCCAGCACCGCGATCGTCTTGCCGGCGACCGATCCGCCGCAGGCATCGATGATCTTGCCGGCCATCCGACGCTTGCGCATCGTGTTGACGGCCACCACGGTCTCGATAATACGCAGCGGCGCGCCATAATCCTGCGCCGTCTTGACCAGCGCCAGGGTGTCCTTGGGGAAGCACGAACCGCCATAGCCCGGCCCGGGATGCAGAAATTTCCGTCCGATCCGGCCGTCGAGACCGATACCCCTGGCTACGTCATGCACATCGGCACCAACCTTCTCGCACAGATCCGCGATCTCGTTGATGAAGGTGATCTTGGTGGCGAGAAAGGTGTTGGCCGCGTACTTGATCATCTCGCTGGTTTCCAGCGTGGTGAACACGATCGGTGTTTCGATCAGATACAGCGGCCGATACAGCGCCTGCATGACCTCGCGCGCACGTTCGGACCCAGCGCCGATGACCACCCGGTCGGGCCGCATGAAGTCATTGATCGCCGAGCCCTCACGCAGGAACTCGGGGTTCGAGCACACGTCGAAATCGGCATCGGGCCGCCGGTTGCGGATGATCGCCTCGACCTCGCGGCCGGTGCCGACCGGCACCGTCGATTTGGTGACGATCACCGTATGGCCGTCCAGCGCATCGGCGATTTCCTCGGCGGCGGCGTAGACATAGGACAGGTCGGCGTGTCCGTCACCGCGTCGGCTCGGCGTGCCGACCGCGATGAACACCGCGTCCGCCTTCGCCACCGCGTCGGCCAGATTGGTGGTGAAGGACAGGCGCCCGGCCTTGACGTTGCCCTCAACCAGGCTGTCGAGGCCAGGCTCGAAGATCGGGATCTCGCCCTGCTTTAGCCGTCCGATCTTGTCGGCATCCTTGTCGACGCACACCACCTCGACACCGAATTCCGAAAAACAGGCGCCGGAGACGAGACCGACATAGCCGGTGCCGATCATGGCGATGCGCATGGAATCACTCCTTCTGCCTGCCCCTCACGATCCAGAGGCCAACACATCATGTGTAGGTCTTCAGAAAGGCCGCCACGTCGTCCTTGAGATCGTCACGATCGAGCGCGAAGGCGATATTGGCCTCTAGAAACCCGACCTTGCTGCCGCAGTCGAAGCGTCGCCCCTCGAACCTGAAACCGTTGAACGGTTGCAAACCCAGTTGCCGCGCCAATGCGTCGGTCAGCTGGATCTCGCCACCCGCCCCCTGTTCCATCCGGCCCAGATCGGCGAACACATTGGGTTGCAGGATATAGCGGCCGATCACCGCGAAATTGGACGGCGCGTCCTCCGGCTTCGGCTTTTCCACCAACCCACGCACCTCAACCAACCGACCATCGATGTCGCCAGGGGTGATCACACCATAGTTGGCGGTCTGTTCCGGCTCGACCTCCATGATGGCGACCATGTTACCGCCGACCGTCTCGTAAGCGTCGATCATCTGTTTGAGGCAGCCAACCCCATTGAGGATCAAATCATCGGCCAACAGCACCGCCACCGGCTCCGAGCCGACGAAATTGCGGCCGCACCACACCGCGTGGCCAAGACCGAGCGGTTCCTGTTGCCGGACATAGGCAAGCGCTCCCGGTTCCGGGATCGTTGCCTTGACCAGATTGAGCGCGTCGATCTTGCCACGCGAGGACAACATATCCTGCAACTCGTAGGCATGGTCGAAATGATCCTCGATCGCCGCCTTGCCGCGCCCGGTGACGAAGATGAACTCCTCGATCCCGGCCTCGCGGGCCTCGTCGACGGCGTATTGGATCAGCGGCTTATCGACGACCGGCAGCATCTCCTTCGGCATCGACTTGGTCGCCGGCAGGAACCGGGTGCCAAGACCGCCTACCGGGAAGATCGCCTTGCGGACGGGTACGGGCATGCTGTCCTCGCGTGCTGAACCGGTCCGGGGTGTGCAGGCTCGGACGGGCGAAAGGTGAGGGTTATTGCCAAAACCCAGGGCTCGGCGCAAGCGCGCCCGGTGTTAGCGGTCTCAGCGCTTGCCGAGCAGAACGTCCTTGGCCTGATTAATCCGGGCCGCCACCCACGACGAGCCGCCGCGATCCGGGTGATTTGCCAACATCAGCCTGCGATGCGCCTCACGGATCGCCGTCTCGTCCGCCGTCTTATCCAAGCCCAGGATTTCCAACGCCTGAGCACGGCTCATCCCCGAGTCTTCGCCGGCGGCGCGGCCAGATCCCGCACCCGCGCCATCGCCGCTCCCATCGCCATGCATCCGCTCGATCCAGGCATCCAGAACCTGAGCCGATTGCGGGTCGTCCTCGACCAGGCGGCAAAGCTCCTGCAGCTCGTCGATGCTCAGACCGGACAGACGGCGGCCGGCGAACGGCCCTTCAAGCACTTCGCCGTCCATGGCGCCGCTGTCGTGATCCAGCGCCATCGCCAGCCAGCGGGTGCGCACTTCGGAGGTTTGACCGGGGGTCGGACCGCGCGCGGTCTTGGCGGCGTTGCGGATGGCGCGAAACACCCCGCTCCATCGCAACACCAGAGGGGCCAGGAAAAACAAGCCATACAGCACCCAATCAACCCGGCCGCGCACCACCACGAACAGCACGGTTCCAACCAACAGGAGCCCGCCAACCCATTTCACCGCACGCAGAATGTCGCGTGGCTCGGCGTTGAGCAGCCAGCGGCCCATCAGGAACAGTCCGGCGAGCACCGAGAACCCGGCGAGCACATAGGTCATGGCTCAGCGCCCCATCTGGTTGGTCAGCAGCTTCACGACACTGCTCCGGGACGTGCCGCCGTCGGAGCCATAGGCCAGCAGCGCCTGACGGCCGCCGGTGGCGTACACCGCGACGGCGGCCAGCAACTCCTTCAACCGATCGGCGCTGCCGGTGTCGAACGGGCAATAGGCTCCCCGGGTCAGTGTCGCGATTTGCCGGAACGCCTTGCCGGCGATCGGATCTCCGCCCTCGTGAAAGACGAAGGCCGGCACGCCCAGAACACTCAGCTCTCCCGCCACATGGCAGACCGCGTCGATATCCTCCTCGAAGGCATCGCCGACGAAGATCAGCGCGTCGACCTTTTGCTGCTTGGTCTCCTTGACCACGCGCTGCAGCACCTTGCCGATCTGGGTCTGGCCGCCCAGGCACACCACGCCGGTCATCACCCGGCCAAGCGCCGCCGGGTCGGAGTGCCATTTCGACGCCTTGCACTCGCCGAACCCGCGATAGAACACCAGTTGCACATCCAATCCGCCGAGCGCCGCCGTGGCGTGGAACATCTCCGCTTGGATATGGCACGCCCGGTCCCAGGCCGGCTCGCGGCTGGCGGTGGCGTCGAGCGCGAAACACAACCGTCCCCGCCGCGCCGGCCCGCCATCCTTCGGCATCGTCCGCACCTTGGCGAGGAAGGCGTCCACGTCGTCGCGACTCGACACCTCGGTCTTGCGTCGTTCGGCCGGAACCGATTTATCCTCTCGGCTCATGGTCTGCGTCCAAAATCCCTATCTAACGTCTCGGTGTGACAACGGTCGGTGTGACGATGGTTGCGCCTTTAAGTTGGTGCGATGATGCAATGTACCAAGAACCAAGGTCCAGACGTATGGGCGTGATCACCCGGCCGATCCGGCCAAACGACGCCGACACCGTGGCCGCCCTCGCCGCCGCGCTGTCGGCGCATGAGGGCGAGCCACCGCCGCCGTTCGATGCCGAAATCGTGCGGCGCTGGGCCTTCGGTGCCGATCCCCGGTTCTCGGGCGTGATCGCCGAACGCAACGGCGTGGCGGTGGGCTACGCCCTGTGGCACGACGGCTTTCACGTCGGCCGGGGAACGCCGGGGCTGTTCCTGATGGATCTGTTCGTGGTGCCGTCGGCGCGGCGCCGGGGCGTCGGCGGCACGCTGATGGAGGCCGTGACCGAAGCGGCGCGGGAACGCGAGGGAACCTGGGTGGTGTGGCAAGTTCACCCCGACAACCGCGAGGCCATGGCGTTCTACCGCCGGGTCGGCGGCCGGCGCTACGGAGCGGCCGATTTCGAGATGCTCATCGAGGACCCGGACGACGGCGGCTTTCGCTGAGGTGATCCGCCGGCTCAGCGCGGGGTCCGCTGCGGCAGGCGCAGCACGTTGATCAGGCCGCGCACCTCCTGGCGGGCGGCGACGTGGCTCATCCGCGGCCGGGCGCTGCCGGGTCCCGGGTTGTCCTCGAAGATGTCGAGCATGGTCAGGCCCTGCAGGAACAGCTCGCGGAAAATCACCCGTTCGCTGAACCCCGGCGCCAGGCGGAAGCCGATCCTGTTGGACAGTTTGGACAACACCTGGCCCATTTCGCGTTTGTTGTTCGCCTCCAGATTGGACAGCCGGTTGCGCATCACGATCCAGTCGATCGAGCCACCGTCGCGTTGCGCCCGGACCTTGCGCTGGTCCCAGACCATTTCGGCGTAGATGCTGGGCTTGATCAGCTGTCCAGTGCGGCCGTCGACATGCGCCACCACGTCGAGATCGATGAAGCTGTCGTTCATCGGCGTGATCAGGGTATCGGCGTAGGAATGCGCCTCCCGCGCCAGGAAGCTGTCGGTGCCGGCGCAGTCGATCACCACGTAGTCCACGGTCCCGCGCAGCCGCTCGATGATCGCCTGGAACCGCTGGCGATCCTCGGCCCGCGCCTCGTCGCGCATCGGCTTGTCCGAGGGGGCGAGGAAGAAATGCCTCGGCATCGGCAGCGCCCGGCCCTCGCGCTGCACGGTGGTGGCGCGGTTCGACAGGTAGCGGGTCAGCGTCCACTGCCGGGCGTCCAAATCCAGGGTGCCGACCGTGTAGCCCAGCCGCAGCAGCGCCACCGTCAGGTGCATCGCGGTGGTCGACTTGCCCGACCCGCCCTTCTCGCAGCCGACCACGATGACATGCGCCGGCTCGGCGCCGGTCGGGCCGGGGGGCGGGGTGGTGCGGGCATCGGTGTCGGTGGTCGCCACGAGGGGTATCCGTGCAGGTGTCAGGCAGCAGGTGTCGGGCATCGAGGTGCCGAGACCCCTCGATACCCGCGCCACGGGCCGGGTTCAAGCGCCACGGCGGACCGGATGGTTCGTCGTCGAACCGCATGGCCCGCGCGGGGCGCGTTCAGGGCATGGTCGTTCCAGTCAACTCGGCCACCGCCGCGATGATATTATCCACCGCGACCGCCGCCAGAATCATCCCCATGACGCGGCTGATGATCGCGGCGCCGCTGGCGTGGATGACCCTGAGGATCGGCCCGGCGGCCAGCATGAGCCCATAGGCGATGGCCATGACGCTTAGCATGATGACCGCCGTCACCGCCTGTTCCGGGATGCTGAAGCGGTAATTGTCCGTCAACAGGACGATCGCCAGCATCGCGCCGGGAGACGCCAGGGACGGCACCGCCAGCGGGAACACCGCGAGCGAACCTTGACGCTGCGCATCGTCGATGTCCGCCTCCCCCACTTGCGGGTTCAGTTCTCCGAAAATCATCGTGAGCGCGAACAGGAAAAGGACCAGGCCGCCGGCGATCTGGAACGCCGGCAAACTGATGTCCAGGGCATCGATCAGGAACTGCCCGCCAACCAGGAAGACCAGCAAGATGCCGGCGGCGATGACCGCCGCCCGAAGCGCCACCTTCGCCCGTTGCGGCGCCGTGAGTCCCGCCGTCACCGCCACGAAGACCGGGATGGTGCCGATGGGATCGATCACCACCCAGAGCATCACGAACTGTTCAATAATGGTCTGCGCCATGGTTGTTCCCGAGTTGGCCGTGGAGAACGAGCATGACCCGCGCCACGGGTCGGGTTCAAGCGCCTCGGCAGGCGGGATGGTTTAACGTCGAACCAGATGGTCCGAGCGCGACCAGGTTCGAGCGATGCCGAATAGGTGTCGTTTGCCTTGAAAACTGTACGCTACTACCATGCAGTACAGACAAAGAGAATTCGAACGGTGCGCCATCCCGGCGAGTTCATCCGGGAGGAAATTCCGACCGAGCTGAACCTGTCCGCCACAAGGGCAGCGCATATTCCAGGGGTGCGCCGGGCAACGCTCTCCGACCTGATGAACGAGAAAGTCTCCCTCTCACCCGAAATGGCGCTGCGGATCGAGAAGGCGTTCGGTGTCCCATGGACACCCTGCCGCGCCGCCGAGATCGAGGTGCAACGCTACGAGTCGGTACGGTGAATGAAATGCTTGGCGGCGGACGACATAGTTCGGGCGTAACCTTCAATAAATTAACACTCGTCACGTTACATGTTACATTCATCGCGTGATCAGAAGCTTTCGGCACCGAGGATTGAAGCAGCTCTATGAACGCGAGGACAAACGGCGGCTGCCGGCCGATCAGATCGACCGTATCACTCGAATCCTCGCCGCGCTCGACGCCGCCGAGACGATCGACGACATGAACCAGCACACGTTCCGGCTCCACCCGCTTACGGGAGATCGACGGGGACGATGGTCGGTGACCGTTCGGGCGAATTGGCGTCTCACCTTCCGCTTCGAGAGCGGCGACGCCCACGACGTCGACTATCATTAGGAATACAGCACTGGGAGAACGCGCCATGACCATGGCCAACCCGCCGCATCCGGGCGGCCTCGTGAAGGACAACATCGACGACCTCGGCCTGTCCGTCGCCGACGCCGCCAAGGCGATTGGGGTGACACGCCAGCAGCTCTATCGCGTGATCAACGGGCAGAGCGGGATTTCCCCGGAAATGGCCGTACGCCTGGAGCAGGCGTTCGGCGGCTCGGCCGACCACTGGCTGCGGATGCAGAACGCCTATGATCTCTGGCAGGTCCGAACCCGGATACCGACGATTGAGGTGTCGCGGTTGATGCCGGTGTGAGAGCGGCGGGTGCTCGAATATGCTCTTCGGTGCTCCTGGGGTAACGGGGGCGACACACCACCATCACACACCACCCCCCCCTTACCCCTTCGTCATCCACACCGCCGTGTCGTGGAACACTGCCCCGCCGGCCGGCGGCGGTGAGTCGGCACTGGTCAGCAGGTTGATGCCCACCCCCTCCTCGAAGGCGGCGTTCGGATGCACCGATTCGACGATCACCGTGGTCGGCTGCACCCCGTCGAACAGCCTTGCGTGTAGCAGCACCGAGCCTTTCTCGTTGCCGAGCCGCACCCGGTCACCGTCACCGAAGCCGAGGGCCGCGGCGGTATCGGGGTGCACCAGCACGGTCGGCCGGCCCTCGCGCTTTCGGCTGGTCGGGGTCTCGGTGAAGCTGGTGTTGAGGTAGTTGCGCGCCGGCGCGGTCACCATGCGGTAGGGTTTCTCGGCGGTCGCCCGGTCGATGATGTCGACATGATCGGGCAGCGCCGGAACCCCCTCGCCCAGCGGGCCGATCGCCGGCCAGTCGGCGGCGAACTGGAACCGGCCCGAGGCGGTGGGAAAGCCGTTGAGGAAATGCATGTCCTCCCAGCTGGCCGACACATCGAGCCAGCGCTTCCGCACCATCTCGGCGAAGCCGGGGTAGCCGGAGCGCCGGAGCGTGGCGTCGATCAACTCGGCCTCGGTCATATGGCACGCCGGATGGTCGCCGCCGAGCTTGCGGGTCAGCGCGTTCAGCAGCTTGTGGTTCGACCAGCAGTCGCCCCGTGGCTCGATCACCGCGTCGCAGACCTCCAGATGCGGATGGCCGCCGGCGGTGTAGATGTCGGCGTGTTCCAGGAAGGTGGTGGCCGGCAGCACGATGTCGGCGTGGCGGGCGGTCTCGGTCAGGAACTGCTCATGCACCACCAGGAACAGATCGTCGCGGTTGAAACCCTTGAGCACCCGGCCGGTGTCGGGGGCGACGGCGGCGGGGT
Organism: Alphaproteobacteria bacterium; assembly: GCA_013203465.1. GTDB lineage: Bacteria > Pseudomonadota > Alphaproteobacteria > Thalassobaculales > Thalassobaculaceae > JABMNR01. The sequence continues at coordinate 8,558 of JABMNR010000111.1, read as the reverse complement.
TGGTGTTCTGCACCAGCATGGCGGTCACCGGCGGCCCGGCGCGCACCACATCGTCCTCGTAGGTCAGCACCGGGCCGATCCGCGACATGTCCAGCACCCGGATATCCGGGTCCATGACGTCGGTGCCCTGGATCAGCGACAGATCGAGGCCATAGAGCCCGTCGACCTTCCACAGCGCGCCGCCGCCGCGATGCCGCCACTTGCCGCCGACCACGGGCAAGGACGCCACGGCGTGCACCTGCATCGGGCCGTTGCGCGAGCGCGCGAAGCCGTAGCCCAGGCGGATGAACGCCCGGTCGGTCTCGCCATAGCGCTTGGCCAGCCGCTCGATCTGCGCCGCCGGCACGCCGCTGATCGCCTCGGCCCATTCCGGGGTGCGGATCTCCAGGTGTTCTTCCAGCGCGGCGGTACCCTCGGCGTAGCGCGCGAGGTAGCCGCGGTCGGCATACCCGTCGCGGAACAGCACATGCATCATCGCGCAGGCCACCGCACCGTCGGTGCCGGGCCGCACCATTACGTGCTCGTCCGCCACCTCGGCGGTCGGCGAGCGGTAGGGATCGACGACGACGAAATACGCCCCGCGCTGCTTCCGCGCCCGGCTGACATGGGTCATCACGTTGACCTGGGTCGACACCGGGTTGCCGCCCCACATGATCAGCAGGTCGGCCTCGGCCATCTCGCGCGGATCGGTGCCGCGCACCTCACCGGCGCCGGCGATCCAGCCGGTCCGCACCACCGTGGTGCAGATGTTGGCGTCCTGGCGCGAATAGCCCATGACGTGGCGGAACCGGTTGATCCCCTCGCGGTTCACCAGCCCCATGGTGCCGGCGAAGAAATACGGCCATACCGTGGTCGGCCCGTGCCTGGCCACCGCCTCGGTGAAGCCGTCGGCCACCCGGTCCAGCGCCTCGTCCCAGGAAATTTCACGGAACTGGTCCGAGCCCTTGGGTCCAACCCGCAGCAACGGCGTGGTCAGCCGGTCCGGGTGATGCACCCGCTCGGCGTAGCGCGCGACCTTGGCGCAGATCACCCCCGCGATGTAGTCGTTGTCCTTGGCGCCGCGCACCCGGCCGATGGTGTGGGCGTCAATCCGCTCGACCTCCAAGGCGCAGGCGCTGGGGCAGTCGTGCGGGCAGACCGACGCGACGATTTCCGGTTTGGCGGGGCTTTTAGTGGTCGGGGGGGCGTCGAGCGGCATGGCGGCAGCGTAGTCGGGTCGGAGACGATCAGGCAAGCTGCGCCGCCACATGCTCGGCGATCGCCAGCGACGAGGTCACCCCCGGCGATTCGATGCCGTAGAGATTGACCAGCCCGGGAACGCCGTGATCGGCCGGTCCTTGGACCATGTAGTCGGCCGCCGGCTCGCCCGGCGCCTGGATCTTCGGCCGGATGCCGGCGTAACCCGGTTGCAGCGCGCCGTCCGGCAGGCCGGGCCAATAGGTCCGCACCGCGTCGTAGAAGCTGTCGGCGCGGCGCGGGTCGACGTCGTAGTTGATGGCCTCGATCCATTCCACATCGGGGCCGAACCGCGCCTGGCCGCCCAGATCGAGGGTCAGGTGAATGCCCAGCCCGGCCTGTTCCGGCGCCGGGTAGATCAGATGGCTGAACGGCGCCTTGACCCCGGACAAGGTGTAGTAATTGCCCTTGCAGTAATGGTGCGGCGGGATCTTTTCGACCGGAAACCGCGCCAGCCGGCGGGCCAGCGATTGCGCGTGCAGCCCGGCCGAGTTCACCACCGTGGCGGCCTTCAGGGTCATCGGATAGTCGCCGCCGACCTGCAGCTCGATGCCGTCGTCGTCGACCCGCCCACGCTCGACCGGGGCGTGGAAGGCGATCATCGCCCCGCGCTCCTCGGCGTCGCCCTGCAGCGCCAGCATGTAGGAGTGGCTGTCGAGCACGCCGGTCGACGGCGACCACAGCGCGGTCACACAGCGCAGCTCCGGCTCCATCGCCACCACTTCGTTGTGCGAGCGGAACTCCAGATCGGTCACCCCGGCCGTGGCACCGCGCTCCTGGATCTGCTTGAGAGCGGCGATCTGATCTTCCTTGGCGGCGACGATCAGCTTGCCGATGCGCTTGTACGGCACGCCGTGTTCGTCGAGGTAGCGGTACAGCATCGCCTTGCCCTCGACGCAGAACCGCGCCTTGAGCGAGCCGGGCGGATAGTAGATGCCGGCGTGGATCACCTCGGAATGGCGCGAGCTGGTCTCGGTGCCGATCGCCTCGGCCGCCTCCAGCACCAGCACCTCGCGGCCTTGCAGGGCCAGCGCCCGCGCCACAGCGAGACCGACCACACCGGCCCCGATGACCACCGCGTCGACCCGTTCCACGCTCATTCACGCTCTCCCGCCAGCCCGCCCAACTCGGCCATCACGTCGACCATCAGCGGCACGTGCTTGTCGCCGTGTCCGGTCGCGCAGGCAAGGGTGTAAAGCTGCAGCGCCGCCGAGCCGAACGGGCTCGGCAGCCCGGCCTCGGCGGCGATGTCGGTGTAGTAGCCAATGTCCTTGCGGGCGTTGGCGATGGCGAACTGCAGCCCGGAAGGGTCGCCGTCGACGGCATAGGCCATGATCTTCTGGAACATGCCCGAATTCACCGCCCCCGCCGACACCACCTCGCGCAGCTTGCCGAGGTCGACACCCGACGCCCGCGCCGTGGTCGCCGCCTCGGCGATCAGGGCGGACATGGTCATGCTCATGAAGTTGTTGATCAGCTTCAGCGCGTGGGCCGCCCCGATCGGGCCGATGTGGAACACGTTCCGGGCATAGGCGTCGAGCACCGGCCGCACCCGCGCCAGCACCGCCTCATCGCCGCCGACCAGCACGTTGAGCGTCCCCGCGTCCGCCTCCTTCGGGGTCATGGTCATCGGCGTGTCCAGCATGTCGACCCCGCGTGCAGCCAGTGCGGCGGCGATCCGCCGGGTGGCGGCGGGCTCCGCCGTGGTCGCGTCGAGCACCACGAGGCCGGGCCGCGCCGCCTCGATCACGCCATCAGCGCCCAGCGCCACCTCCTCGACCACCCGGCTGTTCGGCAGACAGAGGATGATCACGTCCGACGCCTCGGCCAGCGCGCGGGGGCTTGCCGCCTCGCCAGCACCTTTGGCCAGCAGGCCCTCGACCGGGGCGCGGTTGCGGTGGACCAGGACGCTGAGCGGAAAGCCCTTGGCCATGAGGTTGGCGGCCATGCCCCGACCCATGAGGCCAACGCCGACGAAGCCGACGCGCGGAAGATCGGACATGGGCGTGCTCTCCAATGGTGTGCGGTTGTTGAGTGGTCCTGCTGACATAGCGAAATCCGCGCCGCCGGTCCAAGCCGCTGATTGACCGATGCGGCGGTCCGGGCTGCAATCGCGGGCGACGACACACAGGAGAGCAGTCATGGGCGATCCAGTTCCGACCATCCCCGAGCACGACGCAACCGGGGCGGTGGCGGCGGTCTACGCCGACATCAAGGCGACGCTGGGCGTGCCCGTGGTCAATCTGATCTGGCGGCATCTGGCGACGATCGACGGCGGACTCGCCTGGGCCTGGGGGGCGGCCAAGCCGCTTTACGCCATGGGCGCGGCCTCGGTGGCCGTTGCGCGCTTGACGGAGCGTTTGACGCCGCCGGCGTTTGCCCCGCTCGCCCCCGGCTCGCTGGCGGCGGTCGGGGTGCCGGCCGGGGATATCCCGGTGATCCAGGCGATGATCGCCGGCTACAACCGGGGCAACGGGTTGAACCTGGTGGCGCTCACCGCGCTGGTAAGCCCGGTCGGCGCGCCCGCGCCTGCCGGAGCACCGCCACCGGCTCCCACGCCGGGGCCGGCGCTGCCGCCGATCCTGTCCGAGGGCGACGTCACACCCGAGACCTGGGCGCTGATCGAGGCGCTGAACCGGCTGGGCGCGCGGCCGGACGAGCCGATCATGGCCAGTCTGTGGCGCCATCTCGGTCATTGGCCGGGGCTGCTGGCCTTGACCCACGCGGCGTTAGCGCCCCGGGAGTTGGACGGCAGCCTGCGTCACGCGATCGACCTCACCCGCGGCTTCGCCCGGGCCGAGGCGGCGGGGCTCGCCACCCTGCTGGCCGATGCCGGACCCGCCCCCGAGGCGGCGCGGGCGGCGGTCGCGGATTTCACCACCCATGTCATCACCCGCATGGTGCCGGTCGGCCTCGCCATGACCGAGTGGCTGGCCGACGACTGATCACGCCACCGGCTGTTCACACCTGTCCGGCGCGGGCCAGCACCCGATACATGCTGCGCAGCACCGGCTTTTCCATCAGCTTGCCGTCGACCACCACCAGCCCGGTGTCGGCCTGCTCGAACGCGGCCACGATCCGCTTGGCGTGCGCCACCGCCGCCGCGCTCGGCGTGAACACCTCGTTCAGGATCGGCACCTGTTTGGGATGAATCGACCCCTTGCCGGAAAAACCCAATTCTTCCGCCGCCTCGGCCTCGCGCCGCATGCCGTCGATGTCGTTGAGGTCGAGATAGGGCACGTCGATCACGTCGACCCCGGCGCCGGCGGCGGCGTGGACCACCCGGGAACGGGCGTAGAGCAGCGCCTGCCAACTGGTCCGGCAGCGCAGATCGGCGGCCATGTCGACGCCGCCGAAGAACAACGCGTCGATCCGCTCGCTGGCCCGCGCGATCTCCCAGGCGGCCTCCAACGCCTCGTTGGTCTCGATGATGACGTGCAGCCGGGCCGGGATCTTGAACTCGTCGAACAGCTCGGCCAATGCTGTGATCTCCCCCGGCGTCTTCACCTTGGGCAGCATCAAGGCCGGCGGCGCCTTGGGCGAGGACAGGATCGCGTCGACATCGCGCATGCCGTCGGGGGTGCGCGGCGGATTGATCCGCACCATGGCCTCGACCGAGCCGTCCAATGCCGCCTCGGCGAACCAGCTCAGCGTGGTGGCGCGGGCCGCTGCCTTGTGCTGCGGGGCGATCGCGTCCTCCAGATCGACGCACATGATGTCGGCGCCGGTGGTCATCGCCTTGGGAAACATCTCGGGCTTGTTGCCGGGCGCGAAGATGAAGCTGCGGCGGGGGCGGATCGGGGCGTCGGGCATGGAAGGCTCCCAAGGGCTGGTTGGCAGGCCAAGCGGGCTGGCGCGCCATCAAAGCATATCCTGCGAGCTGCCGTATCCTGGTTGTCAGCTCCGCCGCCGAGGATGGGGGAGACACACCGGTCACGGCAAAGCCGGTGGACACCCCGGCCCACGCGCGCTTTGATCGCGGTTGGGAGATCGCATGCTTGAACCAGCATCCAGCTATGACGAGGCGCGCGCCCGGTTCCGCTGGCGGATTCCGGCGCGCTACAACATCGGCGTCGACATCTGCGACCGGCACGCGGCGGCCGGGCGCGGCACCGCGCTGAGCCACATCGGCGATGACGGCCGGGTCAGCGAGTATGGCTTTGTCGGCCTGAAACGGCTGTCCGACAAGCTGGCGAACGTGCTGGCGGCCTCCGGGCTCAAACGCGGCGACCGGGTCGGCATTCTGCTGCCGCAGCGGGTGGAGACCGCCGTCGCCCACATCGCCGTCTACAAGGCTGGGATGATCGCGGTTCCGTTATTCACCCTGTTCGGCGAGGATGCGCTGGCCTACCGGCTCGGCGACAGCGGGGTGGCGGCCCTGGTCACCGACCTTGCCAACCTGCCGAAGATCGAGGCGATCCGTGACCAGTTGCCCAACCTGACGCTGCTGCTGGTCACCGACGCCGCGGCCGATGGCGGCGACTGGACGGCGTTCGATCGCGCCCTGGACCGCGCCGCCGACCGCTTCACGCCGGTCGATACCGGGGCCGAGGACCCGGCGATCATCATCTACACCTCCGGCACCACAGGCCCGCCCAAGGGGGCGTTGCACGCCCATCGGGTGCTGCTGGGCCATCTGCCCGGCGTCGAGTTTCCGCATGAGTTCTTTCCCCAGCCGGGCGACCGGTATTGGACACCAGCCGACTGGGCCTGGATCGGCGGCTTGATCGACGTGCTGCTGCCGTCGCTGCACCACGGGGTGCCGGTGGTGTCGCACCGTTTCGCCAAGTTCGACCCGGACGCCGCTTTCGACCTGATCGCCCGGCATGGGGTGCGCAACGCCTTCCTCCCGCCGACCGCGCTCAAGATGATGCGTCAGGTGCCGGACCCCGGCGCCCGCCACGCGCTGGCCGTGCGCTCGATCGCCTCGGGCGGCGAGTCGCTCGGCGCCGAGCTGTTGGACTGGGGCCGCGCGACCTTCGGGCTGACCATCAACGAGTTCTACGGCCAGACCGAATGCAACGTGGTGGTCGGCAACTGCGCCTCGATCCTGCCGATCCGGCCCGGCTCGATGGGCAAGCCGATCCCCGGCCACGAGGTGGCGATCGTCGACGGGGACGGAATCCCGGTGCCCGCCGGCACGACCGGATCGATCGCGGTGCGGCGCGGCGACCCGGTGATGTTCCTCGGGTATTGGAATAACCCGCAGGCGACGGCGGACAAGTTCCGCGGCGACTGGATGGCGACCGGCGACCTCGGCCGCGCCGACGATGACGGCTACCTGACCTATGTCGGTCGCGACGACGACGTGATCACCACCGCCGGCTACCGCATCGGGCCGGGGGAGATCGAGGATTGTCTGGCCGCCCACCCGGCGGTGGCGATGGCGGCGGTGATCGGCGTGCCCGACCCGTTGCGCACCCAGGCGATCAAGGCGTGCATCGTGCTGGCGGGCGGGGTGGCACCGTCGGACGCGTTGAAGGCCGAGATCCAGGAGCACGTCCGCCGCCGCCTCGCCGCCCACGAATACCCGCGCCTGGTCGAATTCACGAATGCCTTGCCGATGACCACAACCGGCAAGATCATGCGCCGCGTCCTGCGCGACCAGCACGCCGAAGCCCATCAACCTGTCGAAACCCACCGACCGACCGAAACATTGGGAGAACCCTCGTGAGCGTCACCGTCGACTACTACTTCACCACGTCCAGCCCATGGACCTATCTCGGCTCCAGCCGGTTCATCGATCTGGCCGACCAGATCGGCGCCACGGTGAATGTCTATCCCGTCGCGTTCGGCGAGATATTCCAGGTCTCGGGCGGTCTGCCGCTGCCGAAGCGGGCGCCGCAACGCCAAGCCTATCGGATGATGGAGCTGAAGCGCTGGCGCGACTATCTCGGCATCCCGCTGATCCTGGAGCCGAAGAACTTTCCATCCACCGCCCCGATCTCCAACCAGATGATCATCGCCGCCCGCAAGCAGGGCCAGGACGCGCTGGCGCTCAGCCACGCGATCCTCTCGGCGCTCTGGGCCGAGGACCGCAACATCGACGACCCCACCGAACTCGCCGCGATCGGCAACGCGACCGGGCTCGATGGCTCGGCGCTGGTCGAGGCGGCGGCGGTCGAGGCCGAGACCTATGCCGCCGACACCAAGAAGGCGATCGCGGCCGGGGTGTTCGGCGCGCCAAGCTGGGTGCTGCCCGACGGCGAGATCTTCTGGGGCCAGGACCGGTTCGAGCTGCTGCGCTGGCGGTTGGGCGGGTGAGGCCATGACGATGAAAGCACGCCGCCCGTGACCGCCGCGCCGGTCATCGCCGTCATCACCGACGAGGTGTCGCAGGACCCGGCGGTCTTCCTCGCCTTCATGGCCACGCACCGGGTGACGACCGTCGACATCCGGGCGGTCGAGGGCCGCAACGTGATCTTGTTCGACGATAGGGCGCTGGACGCGCTGGCGGCTCGGCTGCGCGACGCCGGGCTCGTGATGAGCTGCTACTGCTCGCCGCTGCTGAAATGGCCGCGCGCCGGACACGCGACGGCCGGTGGGGCGGCCAATTTCCACGGCTTCGACCCGAGCGATTTGCCGCCCGAGGACGCCCTGCCCCGCGCCTTCGAGGTGGCGAACCGATTGAGCGCGCCGCGGCTGCGCATCTTCTCCTACCTGCGCTATGACGGCTTCACGCCAGCCGATCTTGACGACGACCTGGACCGGCTGCTCGACCTCGCCGACGCCCATGACGTGACCCTGCTGTTGGAGAACGAGCATGTGTGCAACGCTATTACCCTCGGCGACATCACCGCGATCTGCGCCCGGCGCGACCATCCCCGGCTGAAGGGCGTGCTCGACATCGCCAACCACATGAGTGTCGGCAATCCCGCCCCGTCCGAGGACGAGATCATCGCCGCCGCGCGCATCGCCGGTGGGGTGCATGTGAAGGATTTCAACGCCGAGCGCCGCTATGTCCCGCTCGGCCAGGGGGTGGTGCCGCAACAGGCGCCGCTGGCCACGATCCTGGCCAACGCCCCGGCGGGCCCGCTGCCGATCAGCATCGAGACCCACATGCCGAGCCAAGGCCCGGTCGCCACCGCCGCCTCGCTCAAGGCGTTACGGGGGATGCTCGACGGGTAGCTGCTGGTCCCCCTAGCCGCATTCCCGGACACGACGTGATCCGGGATCCAGAATCACCGCGCAACTAGACCCCGGCTCTGCGGCCGGGGATGCGCAGAGGGGCCGGGGATGCGCAGAGGGGCCGGGGATGCGCGGAGGGGCCGGGGATGCGCAGAGGGGCCGGGGATGCGAAGGGGGGCCGGGGATGCGAAGGG
>JABMNR010000110.1 GCA_013203465.1 Alphaproteobacteria bacterium | reverse complement strand
TGTACGCCGACAACTGCGCCATGCAATTGGTTCGCTGGCCCAAGCAGTTCGACGTCATCGTCACCGACAATCTGTTCGGCGACATCCTGTCCGACTGCGCGGCGATGCTGACCGGCTCGCTCGGCATGCTGCCCTCGGCCTCATTGGGCGCCGAGGATCCGACCACCGGCAAACGCCACGCGCTGTACGAGCCGGTGCATGGCTCGGCGCCGGACATCGCCGGCAAGAACATGGCCAACCCGATCGCCGAGTTGCTGTCCTTCGCCATGCTGCTGCGCTACTCCTTCGACATGGGCGAGGATGCGGACCTGATCCAGACGGCGATCGACAACGTGCTGGCCGGCGGCATCCGCACCGCCGACATCATGCAGGAGGGCAAGGCCAAGGTGTCGACCTCGACCATGACCGACAGCATCCTCAAGGAGCTGGACAAGCTGGCCAGTGGGTGAGGGGTGCGACCTAGGGCTAGGGTAAGGCGAAGGGCTGAGGAACCGGACACCCGCGGTTGTTCAGCCAGATCGACATAAGGCCGACGATAATGCCGTAGCCGACGGCGACCAATGCGACCAGCCAGGACGTACAGATCAGAGCGATCACGGCGCCGATTACTGTGCTCCACATGAAACACCACGCTATAGCGCCCCAGATTCGGCACGGCGTCCAAAGCGGACAGAAGGCGAATAAGAGCGCGAACAGTACAACGGCCGCCCCGGCGGCAACACCAATCGCGACCGGCGGGACCGGCACGCTGCACACAATCAGCAAGACCATGATGAGTGTGGCGATCAACGCCAGGATCGCCAGTAAGGCAATGGCATCGCAGAGGTTAAAGCCCCCGCCAGCCCCACCACCGTTATCGGTCGGCTCGACCGTCGCAGCCGCCGTAAGATCGACTTGTTCCTGCAGCGGTTGGCACCCGGGGCCGGGATCGACTGTTACAACGACGGTGAGCGTGTCGCCGGACCCGAGTGTCGCGTCGTAGAAATTTTCTACGCCGGTCTTCAGAACCGGCCCCCCCGGCTCAGCGAATGTGTAGCTCGTCGCGCCCAGGGGGTCGGTGACGACAATGCGGTAGACACCGGTTGCGAGCCCAATCGTCCCTGCAACAATCGATCCGTCGCTGGCGACAACCTGGACCGTCATGCTGTCGGGACATTCGGGCAGGCTAGAGGAAAAAACGTCCTGCCAGATCAACGGATCACAACACGGCCCCAAATCGATCCGGACGCCAAGCACGATCGTCTCGTTCGCTCCGACGTCAAACTCGAAAAAGCGCGCGCCGGCCGTGGGTTCCGGTGATCCAGATCCCAAGGTGAATTCGTAATCGTCGGCGTTTAAGGGCGCCGTAACCTCGACACGATAGGTGCCTGGCGCGAGCCCGGTCAAAGGCGGTGTGATCGGCACACCATCTTTCGTAACGATCACCACGAGGTCGCTCTCACTCGGGCAGCCGCCGGCTGGCGGGCTCGCGGGAAAGAGCACTTGGTCGGATGTGGGCGGGCAACTTGCGGGGACGCCGATGTCGACCTTTACCTCCACATCGCCCGCGTTCGCGTCCGGCGGTAAGGTTACGAGAACGCGATCGGTCCCAAGGCTCGGCGGTCCGGAGTTGATCGTCCACCAGTAGGTGACCGGCACGCCCGCCGGCGTGACCACGGCGGTGACGGTGTAGTCGGCGGACGGTAGACAATCCTGAGCGATGTCGACGGTGTCGCCAGCGGAATCCGTTACAATTAGCTCTACTGTCGGACAGACCGCCGGCTCGCAAGCGATCGGGAATGTATCCGTGACTTGACATGTTGGATCGGCGACGCAACGAACGGTGACAACGACGTTCGCGCCGCAGGCTAGGGATTCGGCGAGCAACGCCTCGTATTCGTAGTCGACAAAAATTGTCGGATCGATCGTACCGGGAACGGGAGCGGCTGTCTTTTGGTACAAGACCCCACCGCCTGGTGTTGTGATGGTGATATCCACCTCGGCACAGTCACGGATTCGGGCGGTGACGAAGTATCGGCTCGGTCGCCCGGTGACGAGTAGGTCTCGGCCTTCGATGCCGACGTCGACGATGTCACACATCAGTTCACCCTTGTCCTAGGGGTCCAGCATTTCGATGTACCACCGGTCGTCTTCCTGGGCGTGCCCGACGATGATCAACTCGGAATAGGCGAAGGCACTGGTGGTCCGAACATAGTTCTCATCAATCCCGCTCAGCGCCAGGAACGGCCAACCCATCAAGGCGTTGGTCAACACATGCCCGGTTTCATGGGTCGAGGGGCTGGGAGCGAAGAACGAATGCGGCGGTGCCGGCAAGGCCGCGCCTGGCGGAATTCGTTGGAACGTGAAGTTACCCAACGTGAATCCTGTCCAGGTGGCCGCAGGGAAAATTCGCGCTGAAATCTCAATCGTGCCAGTGGTGAAATCGAAACGGAAGGCGGCAATGCCAAAGTCGCGAAGGCCAAGAAATCCTGCATAAAACGCGAACACCACGCCGATAATCGTGGTCGGCCAGGACATCGGCATCAGCCAACCCAGATTGCCGGCGACCGCCTTGAAGATGGCCGAGCTTGAGACCGGCTGAAGCACGGCGAGGAATAGCAGTCCGGCAAGGATCGCTAGTATGGTCGCGGCAAGCGTGTTGCCTGACCACCACATCGCGAGATTCGCGCCGCTGGCAATGCCGATCATCGCGCCGAGGCAGAGCCGCTCCAAAGCCGTTGTCGCGACCTGGACCGGCGGGGTCGGAAGGGTTGGATCGGGATCTGGCGGATAGGGCCAAACGACGACGGCGGCGGCGGCGTAGAAGAGTGTGACGATCAGCAGCGTGATCACGCCCCAGGCGGCCAGAAAGGGCACGGCGAAGAGAATAAACCGCGCCGCAGGGCCAAGTCCGAAAGCAATGACAACGGCGTCGGCGAACGCCAAGGCAACCGCGTTCAAGGCCGTTGCCAACGGCTGCATGATTGAAATCCAAACCGAGAAAATCGGCGCTACGGACAGCCCCAAGCCGAGTAGGGCGAGCACGCCCAAACCCACGCCAAGTATCAATCCCAGCAGCCCGCCGATCAGTCGCATGCCCCGTCCTCGCGATGATCGAATATCGCTCTAGGGTATTCGATGTTCGATAGCGCGGCAACCTAGCAAAGGTCCGGGCCGTTCAACCCTCTTTTCATCCCCACCTGGATCGATTATGTAAACGCCCCATGAACGCGCGCGCACTCCACATCCGGAAAGCTTCCTACCTCGTCATGAAGACGGCGGTCGTCACGCGCGCGCGCTCGGCCACCACCACCAAAACGTTCGGCAAGACCGCCCGGTAAGGGTTGGGCCTTCGGCTGCGCGCTTGTACGACGCGGGACGGGGGCTTAAAACCCCGGCCGGCGCGGCGTGTCATGCGTGCAACAGGAGTGAGAACCATGGGCTACAGAGTTGCGGTCGTCGGCGCCACCGGGGCGGTGGGACGCGAGATGCTGGCCACGCTCGCCGAGCGGAACTTTCCGGCGGATGAAGTGGTGGCGTTGGCCTCCGGCCGGTCGACCGGAGCCGAGGTGTCGTTCGGCGAGAAGGGAACGCTGACCGTTCGGGATTTGGCTAAGCATGATTTCTCCACCACCGACATCGCGCTGTTCTCGGCCGGTGGCGACGTCTCCAGGGAATACGCGCCCAAGGCGGGCCAGGCCGGTTGCGTGGTGATCGACAACAGCTCGGCGTTCCGCATGGACCCGGACGTGCCGCTGGTGGTGCCGGAGGTGAACGCCGCCGCCGTTGCCCGCTACGGCAAGAAGAACATCATTGCCAATCCGAATTGTTCGACCGCGCAGTTGGTGGTGGCATTAAAGCCGCTGCACGATGCGTTTGGCATCAAACGGGTCGTGGTGTCGACCTATCAGTCGGCCTCGGGGGCAGGCAAGCCGGGGATGGACGAGCTGTTCAACCAGACCCGCGCGGTCTTCGTGAACGACCCGATCGAGCGCGAGCAGTTCACCAAGCAGATCGCCTTCAACGTGATCCCGCACATCGACGAGTTCATGGATGACGGGTTTACCAAGGAAGAGTGGAAGATGCGGGTCGAGACCCGCAAGATCCTCGATCCCGATATCGAGTTGGTGGCCCATTGCGTGCGGGTGCCGGTGTTCATTGGCCACGCCGAGGCGGTGTTCATCGAAACCAAGAAGCCGATCGACGAACAATCGGCGCGGGCGGTGATGAGTGATTTCCCCGGGTTGTTGATGGTCGATCATCGGGCCGACGAAGGCTACGTCACCCCGGTTGAATGCGCCGGCGAGGATGCGGTGTACATTAGCCGTATGCGGGTCGACCCGACCGTCAAGAACGGTCTGATCTTCTGGTGCGTATCGGACAACCTGCGCAAGGGAGCGGCGCTCAACGCGGTGCAGATTGCCGAAGAGTTGATCGCCAACCACCTGAAGAAGGCGGCCTGACGCGTGGCTTGATCCACCCCGGCTCCGGCGGCCTCACGGGTGCCGGTCAGGTCTGCCACCACAGCCGCAGCAGGTTGAACACCGCCGCCCGCATGGTGTCGGCGTCGTCGGCCCGCGTCGGATCGGCCTCCAAGCTTAGTTTCACTTGGTTCATCTGGACGGCGATCTGGCGTTGGTTCTCGTCCGGCAGGTGGCTCTGGATCCAGCTCACCGCCACCAACCGGGTGCCGCGGGTCACCGGCGCGACCCGGTGTCGGTAGGTGGTCGGGTAGATATAGCCGTCGCCCGCCGCAAGCTTCACCTTGGTTTCCGCGCCGTTCAGGTCAAGCACCAGCTCGCCGCCGTCATACGCTTCGGGCGGTGACAGGAAGACGGTGATCGAGATGTCGGCGCGAATCGTGCCGCCACCGAGGAACGGCGCGTCCACGTGCATGCCGTATTCCATCCCTGGGTCGTAGCGTGCGAAGGTCGGGATCGCGAGCGCCTTTGGGAAGGCGAGCGCCGACAGCTCTTCGTTCCGCGTCAGCGCACCCCCGACGATCTGCGCCAACACCTTGCGCGCCGACGATTCGGTGTCGATTTGCAGGTTGTTCTTAACCTTCACCGCCGCGCCACTTGCGGTCGTTCCACCGTCGACGAACGATTCCGCGGCGAGCGTGCGGTGAATTTCAGCGAGTTCCCGCTGCGATAAAATGCCATGGATTGCGTGGTGCATCCTCTGCTCCCGCCGGGCAGCCGACCGTCAGTCTCATGTATAGTCGCGGAAGGGTATGGCGTTTGGCAATTGTTGGTTCCGGTTGCGAGAGCCCGGGAACCGAGCCGGATCAGCTTAACCGGTCAACGGCGGCCGGTTTGGCTCCTACGATCGCGTCCAGATTGGCGATCAGCGCCAGATCCTTGGTTCCCGCCGCTTCGGTCGCCGCCGTCGCCACCTCCAACCCGGCAACCGCCTTGGCTAGTGCCGCCGCTGGGTCGCTCGCCGGCAGGTAATGCGCCAAGAACAGGGCGGTGAACAGGTCGCCGGTGCCGAAGAACGGCCGGTCGCGCCACGGGCTGCGCGCGATCAGGTTGGTGTCGGCTGTTACCGCGACGATCGCCAAGTGATCGCCGTCGGGGATGCCGGTGCCGATCACCACGGCGGGTCCCCATTCCAGCAGCGTGACAGCGGCGGCGTGGGCGTCACCGACGGTTTCGACCCGATGGCCGGACAACCGCGCCAGCTCAAAGGCATTCGGCGTGATGATCTGGGCTCGCGGCACCAACTCCTCGCGGATCGCATTCTCCACGCCTTCCCGGACGAATACCCGGCCATGATCGCCGATCACCGGGTCGCAGGCGTAGATGGCGTCCGGCGCCGCACACCGGATCGTGTCGAGGGTCTTGGCGAGCACGCGCCCGGTATCGGCCTCGCCGAGATAACCGGAATACACGCCCTGAAGGCCACCCCAACCGGTGTGCTCGCCCACCCCGCGCAACAGCTCGGCGATCTCGTGGTCGGGCCGGACCTTGCCGGTGAAACGGTGATGGCCCGGATGGTTGGAGAAGGCGACGGTATCGACCCGCCATACCTCGTGACCGAGCCGTTCGAACGCCGGCACGGCGGCGGCGTTACCGACATAACCAACGGAAACCTGAGAAGAGACGGCAAGAATCGACATAACCGGGACTATACCCAGTAGCGAACCGAGCGCTAGGGTGCCGCCTTCTCTCCGATTGTCTGTGAGTTCCATCCATGTTCGCTATTCGTCCACGCCGTTCGGCGTTGTACATGCCCGGTTCCAACCCACGCGCGCTGGAAAAGGCGCGTGGGCTCGCCTGTGACATGATCGTCATGGATCTGGAGGATGCCGTGGCGCCCGAAGCGAAGGACGATGCGCGGACGATCATCGCCGCCGCGTTGGCCGAGGGCGGGTATGGCGGGCGGGAAATTCTGCTGCGGGTCAATGGTCCCGATACCCCGTGGGGGCACGCTGATCTCGCCTTCGCCGCCAGCCAACGGGTCGATGGCGTGGTGCTGCCGAAGGTGGAGAGCGGCGACGGCGCGCGTCGGGCCGAGGCGGTGCTGGCCGCGCATGGCGCGCCAGAAGGTCTCGGTTTGTGGTGCATGTTGGAGACGCCGCACGGTGTGCTCGCGGCCCAGGATATCGCCAGTGCCACACCGCGCATGACGGGCTTTCTGCTGGGCACGTCGGACCTGGCCAAGGATCTGCATTGCCTGCACACGCCCGACCGCCTGCCGATGATCACGGCGCTAGGCCTCTGTCTGTTGGCGGCGCGCGCCTACGACCTCGCCATTCTCGATGGGGTGTATTTGGACCTGGACGACACCGAGGGCTTCGAGGCGTCCTGTCGGCAGGGGCGGGAGTTCGGGTTCGATGGCAAGACCCTGATCCACCCCAAGACCCTGGAGGCGGCCAACCGCATGTTCGCGCCCGACGCCGAGGCGGTTGCCTGGGCGCGGAAGATTTCCCAGGCGCATGCCGCCGCTCTGGCCGAGGGCAAGGGCGTGCTTCTGGTGGATGGTAAACTGGTCGAGGCGCTGCATGTCGCCGAAGCCCAGCGGTTGTTAACGCTCGCCGACGGTATCGCTGCGCTGGCGGTGGAAAGCGCTTGTTAGCGGCAGAAGCTGATCGAGCCTTCGGCGCAGACCCGTTGGCCATCGACCCAAGTTGCGCCGGACAGGTCGGCACGAAAGAGGTCGGCGCCGCGTAGCCGGCTGCCGGTCAGGTTGGCGCCGCGCAAATTAGCCGAGACCAGGCGGGTATTCGCCAAATCGGCGTCCTTGAACGAGGCGCCGGACAGATTGGCCTGGCTGAAGTCGGCGTAACGCAGTTGCGCCCGTTCGAACACCGTGTCCTGAAGATTGGCGCCGATGAACCGCACCCGCCCGCCTTCAAGGGCGGTGAAATTTGTTCCGGCCAAGGCGGCGCGGTTGAACGAGGCGTTGTCGAGACGCGCCCCCGACAGGTCGATCTTCTCTAGGTCGTAGCGGTCGAAATTGCACTGCCGCCAGTCAACGCCGGGGCCGGGCGGATCGTTGCAGGCGGCCGTCGCCGGATGAGCTCCCAGAACGGCATACAAGATCCATACGGCGAAACCCTGGATCAGACGGGGAAAGATCAATCGGCGATGCATACGCGTCAGTCTCCGGTTCGACATCGGGTTTGTCGAGGGGCCGCTGAGTCAATCTAGCATATGAAGCGGGATGAAATAGGGGTGCGAAACTGCAGACGCCGTCTCCCGAGGGAGACGGCGTCTGAGCCTGTCCGATGAACCGGACCCGGATCGCGCAGGAGCGGGGCCGAGCGAGCACGTCATCAGCGACTGTCTTGGCACGGACTCCGCCGTCGTTCCCGAGCGGCCATATCCGCTACCGACCCTGCCGCCGCAACGGTTGCCCCGACAGCGACCCGTCGACGCCCCTCCCTTGGCCCTAGGAGCGGTCGCGTCGCGAGGCGGAGATCCCCACGACCCGGATACAAGCACGGGCGTGCCGCATCCACCGGATCGCGTATGCCGGAACGGCGGTGACTGGCCCCGCATCCCAAGAGTGGAAGACGAGACCGCGGGCCGGGCCGATGTCAGTCGCGAGCATCGTCCAACAGATTCGAAAATCCATTTTTCGGCGCCACGCGACCGTTGTTGGCTCCACGCGATAAAGAAATAGTGTCGCGAAGATTGGACGGGTGCAAGAAAAAATGCAAAAAAATGCTGAGAAAAACCAAACTACATTTGTTAAATTATATTAAGTACTTTTCAACACTATTTTCACATGATTATCCACAAAGAACGCCGCTGTTTTTGTCAAAAATTTCAAGCGCTGAGTGAAACCTTGCCGCGATGTCGGACATTCTGTGGAAAACCAGACGCGGGAACCACGCGTATCAATCGCGGGGCGCCATTGTCAGCCATCGGTGGGTTTGAGCCGTCGGTGCAATGGTTTATAAGGGGCCGCGTTGACTAGACCATTGCCTGGTCGGGTGATGGTCGGAGTGTTGGTGCGCCGCCGAGCGGCGCGCCTGGAGGGGGTCGGGATGAACGCTGACAAGCGGCCGTTGTCGCCGCATCTGCAAGTCTACAAGCCGCAGTTGACAAGCGTGCTGTCGATCTCGCATCGCGCGACTGGCGTGGCGCTGTCGGTCGGCACGATGCTTCTTGTGTGGTGGTTGTTCGCCGCCGCCTCTGGGCCGGACGCGTTCGCCGTCGTCCAGGGCTTCCTCGGCTCGTGGTTCGGTTATCTGGTGTTGTTCGGGTTCAGCTACGCGCTGATGTACCACCTGTGTAACGGCATACGGCATTTGTTCTGGGACGCGGGTTTGGGGTTCGAGCTGGAGATCGTTTACAAATCCGGTTGGGCCACGGTGATAGCCTCGGCCGCGTTGACGGTGCTGACCTGGTTGGTCGCGTTAGCGGCGCTCTGAGCGCGGAGAGGATGAAAGAATGACCGAGAACTCCATGCGCACCGCGCTTGGCCGGGTCCGCGGCCTTGGCTCCGCCAAGGAGGGTACGCACCACTGGTGGATGCAGCGGCTGACCGCGATCGCCCTGGTCCCGTTGGTGTTGTGGTTCGTGGTGTCGGTGACGGGGTTGGCCGGGATGTCGCATGCCGAGGCGCTGGCCTGGATCGGCTCACCCGCGGTGGCCGTCACGCTGCTGCTGCTGATCGTTGCGACATTTTATCACGCTCAACTCGGTATGCAGGTGGTGATCGAAGACTATGTCCATGACGAGGTGGTGAAGCTCGCCTCGCTGGTCGCGGTCAAGTTTATCGCGATTGTGCTTAGCGTGGCGGCGATCTTCGCCGTCCTGAAAATCGCTTTCGGAGGCTGAGCCCATGGAATCCTATAAAGTCATCGATCACGAATACGACGCCGTCGTGGTCGGTGCCGGCGGTGCTGGTCTGCGCGCCACGCTCGGCATGACGATGGAGGGGCTCAAGACCGCCTGCATCACCAAGGTATTCCCGACCCGCAGCCACACCGTGGCCGCCCAGGGCGGCATTGGCGCCGCGCTGGACAACATGGGCGAAGGCGACAACTGGCGCTTCCACATGTACGACACCGTTAAGGGCTCCGACTGGCTCGGCGACCAGGACGCGATCGAGTACATGTGCCGCAATGCCATCCCGGCGGTGATCGAGCTTGAGCATTTCGGCGTGCCGTTCTCGCGTACCGATGAGGGCAAGATCTATCAGCGGCCGTTCGGTGGGCACACCCTCAACCATGGCAAATCGATGGCCAAGCGCGCCTGCGCCGCAGCCGACCGCACCGGCCATGCCATCCTGCACACGCTGTATCAGCAGTCGTTGCGCCACAACGCCGAGTTCTTCGTCGAATACTTCGCGCTCGATCTGATCATGGACGACCAGGGGGCATGCGTCGGCGTGATGGCGTTGTGCCTTGAGGACGGCAGTCTGCATCGCTTCCGCGCTCACCAGACGGTGCTGGCGACCGGCGGCTACGGCCGGGCGTATTTCTCCTGCACCTCGGCTCACACCTGCACCGGCGACGGCAACGCTATGGTGCTGCGCGCCGGCTTGCCGCTGCAGGACATGGAGTTCGTGCAGTTCCACCCGACCGGGATCTATGGCGCCGGCTGCCTGATCACCGAGGGTGCGCGCGGCGAGGGCGGGTATCTGACCAATTCCGAGGGCGAGCGCTTCATGGAGCGGTACGCACCGACCGCCAAGGATCTCGCCTCACGCGATGTGGTCAGCCGGGCGATGACCATCGAGATCAACGAGGGTCGCGGCGTCGGCGCGAGCAACGACCACATCCTGCTGCATCTGGAGCATCTGGATCCAGCCGTGCTGCACATGCGCCTGCCGGGTATTTCCGAGACCGCGCGGATCTTCGCCGGCGCCGACGTCACCAAGGATCCCATCCCGGTGCTGCCGACCGTGCATTACAACATGGGCGGCATCCCGACGAATTATCACGGCGAGGTGCTGAACCCGACCGAGGGCGATCCCGAACGAGTGGTGCCGGGCCTGATGGCGATCGGCGAGGCGGCCTGTGTATCGGTGCATGGCGCCAATCGTCTGGGCACCAACTCGCTGCTCGACATCGTGGTATTCGGCCGGGCGGCGGCGCATCGCGCGGCCGAGACCGTGAAGCCGGGCGAGAGCCACAAGCCGATGCCGGCCGACGCCGGCGAGCACGCGATCGCCCGAATGGACAAGATGCGTCACGCCAAGGGCGACCGGAACTCGGGCGCACTTCGCCTTGACATGCAGCGCACCATGCAGACCCACGCTGCCGTCTTCCGCACCGAGGCGCTGATGGACGATGGGGTGAAGAAGATTCACCAGGTTGCCGGCAACATGGGTGACATCGGGCTGAACGACCGGTCGTTGATCTGGAATACCGATCTGGTGGAGAGCCTGGAGCTCGAAAACCTGGTGAGCCAGGCCATCGTCACCTTGACCTCGGCGAGTTTGCGCCATGAAAGCCGGGGCGCGCACTCGCATGAAGATTTCCCGGACCGCGACGACGAAAACTGGATGAAGCACACCGTGATGTGGCTCGATGAGAACAACAAGCATCGCGTGACCTACCGCGACGTCCACATGAACACGCTCTCGAACGAGGTGGAAAGCATCCCGCCGGCGGCGCGCGTGTACTGACCGATCGGCGAACGGACCTTTCGTTACCCAGGGGTATTCTTCATGGCAGAGTTCACGTTGCCCGCCAATTCCAAGGTCAAGATCGGCGACACCTACAAGGCGCCGGACGGGGCCACGCGGGTAAAGAGGTTCAAGATTTATCGTTACGACCCGGACAAGGGTGCGAATCCGCGCTTGGATACCTACGAGATCGACCTCGACACCACCGCGCCGATGGTCCTGGACGCGCTGATCAAGATCAAGAATGAGGTCGACACTACCCTCACTTTCCGCCGGTCCTGCCGCGAGGGGATTTGCGGATCGTGCTCGATGAACATCGACGGCACCAACACGTTGGCCTGTCTGAAGCCGATCGACGAGGTCGCGGGCGACGTCCATATCTACCCCTTGCCGCACATGCCGGTGATCAAGGATCTAGTGCCGGATTTTTCGACGCCTTACGCTCAGCTCGTCTCGGTCGAACCGTGGTTGCAGGCCGACACCCCGCCACCGCCGAACGGAGAGCGCCGCCAGTCGCCCGAGGAGCGTGAGAAGCTCGACGGATTGTGGGAATGCGTGTTGTGTTTCTGTTGCACGACGTCGTGCCCGAGTTACTGGTGGAACGGGGATCGCTATCTCGGCCCGGCGGTGCTGTTGCAGGCCTACCCCTGGATCCCCGACACTCCTGACGAGCACACCGCCGGGAGGCTCG
>JABMNR010000109.1 GCA_013203465.1 Alphaproteobacteria bacterium | reverse complement strand
GTAGACGCGCTAGCTTCAGGTGCTAGTGGCCGTAAGGTCGTGGAAGTTCGAGTCTTCTCCTGGGCACCATTTCTCCCGCAATCGGGTGACCGCATGACGGTGACATTGCATTGGGGCGATCTGCCCGACGGGCTGTCCTTCGGCGATATCGTGGCGATCGACAGTGAGACCATGGGCCTGCGACCGGTCCGCGACCGGCTGTGCGTGGTGCAGCTCTCGGCCGGTGACGGCGACGCCCATCTGGTGCAGTTCGCCCCAGCTAACCCCGGTGGCCCAGTGTATGGCGCCCCGAACCTCAAGCGGTTGATGACCGATCCGTCGGTGCTGAAGCTGTTTCACTTCGCCCGCTTCGACGTGGCGGTGATCCAGGCCTATCTCGGCGTGCGCACGGCGCCGATCTACTGCACCAAGATCGCCTCCAAATTGGTTCGAACCTTCACCGACCGGCACGGCTTGAAGGACCTGTGCCGCGAGCTCCTCGATGTCGAGATGTCTAAACAACAGCAATCATCGGACTGGGGCGCGCCAGAGCTGACCGCGCAGCAACAGACCTATGCCGCCTCCGACGTGCTGTATTTGCATCAGCTGAAGGACAAGCTGGACGCCATGCTGGCACGCGAAGGACGGACCGCCATCGCACAGGCCAGCTTCGAGTTCCTGCCGACGCGCGCGGCGCTCGACCTAATCGGCTACGCCGACGAGGATATTTTCTCCCACTGATCAGCGCGCCGCGCCGGCGCCGATCACGTCGATAATCGCGCCGCCAATTGTCGGCGCGCTACCGTCATCGCGGGCAACGCTGTATAAGGCGTAATCAATTTTCCATGCTGGGAAGCCCTGTGTCGCTGCCGCCGTCGACCGACTCCATGTCTGCCGGGCCCACGTCTGCCGGACCCACGTCTGCCGGACCCACGTCTGCCAGGTCCCAGCCGGGACACTGGCCCCGGCCCCTCGGCGTCACCGCGATCCCCATCACGGCCCGCGCCAGCCGACTGGTCGCCGCCATGAAGATGCTGCTACCGGCCGTCGCGGTCACCCTGGTGGCGCTGGTCGTGATCTGGCCGCGAATTCTGCCGGACCGCAACCAGATCACGCTGGGCGGCGGCCGCATTAGCTTGTCCGACGCCGATACCCTGCGCATGTCGAATCCACGCTTTGTCGGCGTTGACGAGCACGACCGGCCCTACGAGATCGTCGCGGTCAGCGCCACGCGCGAAACGGAGTCCGCCAATCAAATCCTACTCGACACGCCGCAGGCCGACATGACCACAACGGAGGGTGGCTGGATCTCGCTCAGCGCCAGGCGGGGTGTCTGGCACACCGACCGCGAGGTGGTGGATTTGACCGATGGTGTGGAGCTGTTCCATGACGCCGGTCATCAAGTCACCACACGAACAGCGCGCATCAATCTCGCCGACAGCGTGGCGTCGAGCGACTCACCGACCCAAGGGCAAAGCCCCGGCGGTACTGTCGAGGGTGAGGGGTTCCGATTGTACGATCGGGGCGCCCGCATCCTGTTCACCGGCCGCGCCAAGGCCGTGCTGAACGGTACGGGAGCGGATGGATGAAGGGCATGATCGCGCCCGCTGCGCTGGTGATCCTGGCACTATCGCTTCTCGGCTCCGACCATACGCGAGCCCAACTCCTCGAACAGGCCGGCGGTGGTGTGCCGGTCACGGTCGAGGCCGAACAGGGCATTGAATGGATCCGCGATGCCAAGATGTACGTGGCCCGGGGCAACGCGGTCGCGACCCGGGGCGAGGTCACGGTACGGGCCGATGTGCTGACGGCCCTGTACCGCGAGAAAGGGACGACGGGCACCGAAATCTACCGCCTGGAGGCCACCGGTTCGACCGTGATCGAGACGCCGAACGACCGCGCCCTGGCTGACCGAGCCGTCTACGATTTGGATCAAGGTGTCGTGGTGTTGTTGGGGGACGCGCTGCGCTTCGAGAACGGCAAGGACGTGATCACCGCCCGGGATAGCCTGGAGTACTGGGATGTGCGGAAATTGGCCGTGGCGCGGGGTAACGCGGTGGTATTACGTGACGGTCGGCGAATCCGCGCCGACGTGCTGACGGCGTATTTCGAGGACGTCAAAGGCGGCGGCACCCAGATCACCCGCGTGGACGCCACCGGTAATGTGGTGATCACCACAGCTCAAGAGGTCGCCCGCGGCCGGGAAGGTGTCTATAATGCGCTTGAGGAGAAGGCGACGCTGATCGGGGACGTGCGTATCACGCGAGGCGAAAATCAACTGAACGGCCAGCGCGCCGTGGTCGATCTCAAGACCGGTGTGAGCCGCCTGTTGCCCAGCGACGGGTCGGGTGGCCGCGTCAAAGGTCTATTCACCCCCCGTGGCACGTCGCCATGAGTGGCGGACGGCGTATGGAAGGAGTCAAGTGCCGATGACGGCCCCACGCGACCCGTACCAGGGTATGGTTGATCGGACGGTGGACGGATTCGTGCCCGCGGAACATGAGGGGCCGCGCCTCGTTCACGGCGATGGCCATAGGACGTCTGGACTGGCCGCCCACAATGTGGGTAAGCGGTTCAAGAAACGCCCGGTCGTTCGCGACGTCTCGATCTCGCTTCGCCGCGGCGAAGCGGTCGGATTGCTCGGCCCGAACGGCGCCGGCAAGACCACCTGCTTCTACATCATTACCGGCCTGATCGCCGCCGATTCCGGCAGCGTATTCCTTGATGGCCAAGATATCACCGACCTGCCGATGTACCGCCGGGCCCGGCTTGGCATCGGCTATCTGCCTCAGGAAGCCTCGATTTTTCGTGGTCTGACGGTGGAGCAGAACATCCGTGCCGTGCTTGAAGTGGTCGAACCGCAGGCTGGCCAACGAGACGCCATGCTGGATGATCTGCTGGCCGAGTTCTCGATCAGCCATCTGCGCCGGACACCGGCCTTGGCGCTGTCCGGCGGCGAACGGCGTCGTGTCGAGATCGCCCGGGCGCTTGCGTCGCAGCCGCATTTCATCCTGCTCGACGAGCCATTGGCCGGCATCGATCCGATCGCCGTCGGCGAAATACGCGAGTTGATCTCGCATTTGACAGATCGCGGCCTTGGTGTGCTGATCACGGACCATAATGTGCGCGAGACCTTGGACATCGTTGACCGTGCCTACATCCTGCACGATGGGACGGTGCTGATGGAGGGGGTGCCGGACGATATCGTCGCCCACCGCGATGTTCGGCGCTTCTATCTCGGGGAGCGTTTCAGCCTCTGACGGAGACGGGCGATGGCGCTCACCCAACGGCTCGATCTTCGCCAATCCCAAAATCTGGTCCTGACACCGCAGCTGCAGCAGGCGATCAAGCTGTTGCAGCTTAGCAATATGGAATTGAACGAGTACGTCGAAGGCGAACTGGCTCAGAACCCGTTGCTCGACCGGGATGATGGCGACGGGTCGGCCGTCCTGGAAGCGGTCGCCCAGGACAATCTGTTGCGGCATGACGGCGATGGTGACGGCGCCACGACCGTCGACAGTGGCGATGGATTCGCCGACGCTCCGGACGATGGCGGCCGCGATACCCTCGATCGGACCACCACCGAGACCCTGCCCTCGGCCGGCGATGATCCCGTTGACGTCGACTACGACAACAACTGGGGCAGCGCCACGATCACCGAGACCGACGGTGTCGCCGCAATCGGCGCCGGCGCCGGCGAGCTGTCGTCCTGGTCCGGTGGGGATGGCGGCAGCGGTGCAGGTGGTGAAGGCGGGTTCGAGCAAACCCTCTCGGATTCCCCCACCCTGTACGAACATCTCCGGGCGCAGATGACGATGGATATCCGCGACCCGGCGGACCGACTGATCGCCGCCCACTTGATCGACATGGTCGACGCCGCGGGCTACATGACCGGAGACCTGGACGCGCTGAGCGCCGCGCTGGGTGCCCCCATGGAGCATATCGAAGCGGTATTCAGCCGCCTGCGCTCGCTGGATCCGGCTGGTGTGTTCGCTCGCGACCTAAAGGAATGTCTGGCGCTCCAACTC
The DNA here is from genome assembly GCA_013203465.1 of Alphaproteobacteria bacterium. Lineage (GTDB taxonomy): Bacteria > Pseudomonadota > Alphaproteobacteria > Thalassobaculales > Thalassobaculaceae > JABMNR01. The sequence continues at coordinate 20,864 of JABMNR010000109.1, read as the reverse complement.
GCCGACCGCAACCGGTTGGACCCCTGTATCCAGACGTTACTGGACAACCTGCCGATGCTGGCGGCGCGGGATTACGCCGGACTGCGTCGGGTTTGTGGCGTCGACGACGAGGATCTCGGCGATATGATTGCCGAGATCAAGGCGCTCAACCCCAAACCGGGTGAGGCGTTCGATACCCCCATCGACCAGCCCGTGGTGCCCGACGTGCTCATCCGTCGCGCGCCAGACAATAGCTGGGCCATCGAACTGAACACCGAGACCTTGCCACGGGTGCTGGTCAACAACGCCTACTACGCCGAAGTCAGCTCGGTCGCCAAGCGTGACAAGAAGGCTAAGGAATATCTCACGGAGTGCCTGCAATCAGCCAATTGGCTGGTCCGCTCGCTGCATCAGAGGGCGACGACCATCCTCAAGGTCTCGACCGAGCTCGTCCGCCAGCAGGAGGCGTTCTTCGAGCATGGCGTCGCCCATCTTCGACCCCTGGTGCTACGTGACATCGCCGATGCGATCGGCATGCACGAGAGCACGGTGAGCCGGGTGACCAGCAACAAGTTCGCCGCCACCCCGCGCGGTATCTTCGAGCTCAAATATTTCTTCACCGCCTCCATCGCGTCCTCGGCCGGTGGGGAGGCGCACTCGGCGGAAGCGGTACGTCACCGGATCAAGACGCTGATCGACGCCGAAGGGCCGAAAGCCGTTCTCTCCGACGACCGTATCGTCGATCTGTTGAGAGCCGATGGCGTCGACATCGCCCGCCGCACGGTGGCCAAGTATCGAGAAGCGTTGCGAATTCCGTCGAGCGTTCAGCGTCGGCGCGACAAGGCGATGGCCTTGACCAGTCCGGGGCGGCGCTAGAGCCGTGTCGGCGCGCCAACAAGACGACTTGACGGCCGTCGATGCGGGGCATAGGTTCCCGGCCTTCGCGCGGCGGGCGGATCCCGGCGCAGACCCGCGAAACCGAGGCTCCCCCCTTTCGACACGCCTTGGGGACCCCATGTGTACTAGCGGGACGTAAACGCGGACAGGGCAATGCAGATTTCAGTCCAGGGCAAGCAGCTCGATGTGGGCGATGCACTCCGCGAGCGCATCGAGCACGCCGTCGAGCAAATCTCCACCAAGTATTTTTCCGACCCGATCGACGCGACGATCACGGTGTCGCGCGCCGGATCGAACTTCAAGGCCGACGTGACCGTTCACATCGGCAAGGGCATCACGGCTCAGGCGGTCGGCGAGGCGGGCGACGCCCATGGCGCGTTCGACGCGGCCGAGCAGCGGTTGGGCAAACAGCTGCGGCGCTACAAGCGGCGGCTGCGCGATCATCACCGCGGCCATGCCGATGAGGCGGCGCCGGCACTGAGCTACGTTCTGGCGGCGGAAGACGATGATACGCCCGAACCCGAAGGCAAGTGGGAGCCGGTCATCGTCGCCGAGACCGAGAGCCGGATCGAGACCCTCACGGTCGGCGCGGCGGTTATGCGGCTCGATCTGTCGACGGAACCGGCGTTGATGTTCCGCAATACGGCCCATGGTGGCTTCAACATGGTCTATCGTCGAGCGGACGGAAACATCGGTTGGGTCGATCCAGCCGACGTGAACGGCAACTGAAGACAATTGAGCAGGCTGGACGTCGCGTATCAACGCGGTGAACGAGCGAGGCTGTGGTGAATATTACCGACTTGATCACGCCAGACGGCATTCTTCCGAACCTGCGGGCCGGCAGCAAGAAGCAGGCGCTCCAGGAACTCGCGCGCAAGGCATCTGACTTAGTTGACCTCGATGCGCGAGAAATTTTCGATGTTTTGCTCGAACGCGAGCGTCTTGGCACCACCGGCGTCGGCCATGGCATTGCCATTCCGCACGGTAAACTGGCCAAGCTGGACCGTCTCCATGGCGTGTTCGCGCGATTGGAAAAGCCAATCGATTTCGACGCCATCGACGACGAGCCGGTCGATCTTGTGTTTCTGTTGCTCGCCCCCGAGACAGCCGGAGCCGATCACCTTAAGGCGTTGGCTCGCGTCTCGCGTCTTCTACGCGATCGCGGCGTCTGCACTCAACTGCGGGGCTGTGACACAATCGACGCTATCTATGCTCTTTTCAACCAGGTGGCGACCAGCGACGCCGCGTGACCCGGATCGAACCGTCACGCCGACCGGTCAATGAACGCGGAGCGCCACCAAATCGTTCTGGCGTATCGCAAGCTGGGCAAGGTCATAGCTCGGGAACACCGTAACCGCTGTACCGTCAGCGGTGTGCACGGCGAATTTCTGTTCCGAATCCACCAAGACCGGCTTGATGTAGGCGATCCGATCGACACCGAGCCGCGCCAGTTCGACTGGGCTCAAGACGGGTGTTTTCGGCGTGTTCATGACCGTGACTCCGGTTCGATATCAATTGCTTGCGCGGGTTTGCGCCCTCCCTTGGCGCCGGCGCCCTTGATCTTGATGGTTTGTATTGTGGTTTCCGGCTCCGGACGCCGCAGATCGATGTGCAACAGACCATTGTCGAGTTCGGCCGAGATCACCTCGATCCCCTCGGCCAACACGAAGGTGCGCTGAAATTGCCGACCGGCGATGCCGCGGTGCAGATAGACCCGGCTCTCGTCCTCGGTTTGACGTCCCCGCACCACGAGCTGGCTGTCTTCGACTTGCACCGACAGGTCATCCATCGAGAACCCGGCCACGGCCAACGTGATCCGCAATCCGCCAGCGCCCGTCTGCTCGATGTTATAGGGCGGAAACCCGTCGGCTTGCGCTTTCTGCACCCGATCGAGCGTGCGCTCGAAATGATCGAAGCCCAGCAGCAGGGGCGAATTGAACAACGACATCCGTGACATCGGCGATCTCCTCACGTGAGCGAGACCCCGGTCGGCCCACCTCCTGTGGCGCCGATAGGGCGTTCCGGACCACTCGGGCTCCGGCGCTGCTATCAAATGGGCGTTGTCATCGACGCGATCAAGCCCTGTGCCTATGGTCGGATTAAGGTGAGGCGGCGCCTGTGGTCAGCCGCGCCGGGTCGATCGGCTCGGCCAGCCCGGTGCCGCCCCGCCGACCAACATGGATCGCCGCGATCGCCAAGCCCTCAGCCGTATCGATCAGGATTGGCGCGCCTGAATCGCCGGCGATCGCCTCACAATCATGGCGCCAATAGCCGTCCGGCGATGGCCCGAGATAGCGACAGGCCGGATCGACGGTCAATACCTGGCCTCGATCGTTGCTGTAGCCGGCCTGAAACAGCGCTCCACCAACCGCCGGTGTGCGCCGGGTAACCGCAACTGGTGCTTCCAACACCGACCGGTCCAACCGCACCAGCATGGCCTCGCCGCCGATCGTTTCGAAAGCAACGCCCCGATAATGACCCAAATGCTCGCCACGCGCGTAGCCCGGCAAGAAATGAACCTCGCGCGGGCTCACCAGACCGACGCCGCCGCCTGGCCGCAACCCCAGCAGGCAATGCCGCGCGGTCAGCACACGATCGTGGGCGATCAAGGTCCCCGTGCAATGTCGCCGGAGCCGATAGCCGGCCAAGTTCACCCGCCCGATCGAGCGCCAGGGATGACCGGTGGGTGCCGCGACGATGCGGCCATCGCGCTGCACCTCGGCTTGGCTCCAGCTCAGCCCGCCGAAGACCGTGATCGCGGCGAACACGACAACCGCGAACCCTCGACGGACTATGATGGAGGAGCGCATGGCTGAGCCTCGATTCCGGCGCCCGGAAGGCCGGCGTCCTCACTCCAGGGTCGCACGGCTGCCCACGCCGGAGAACCCCTCGCCTTGGAGCGGACCGCCGCATGACACGATCCCGTCCGCCGGATAAGCTCAGCCGCCATGCAATCTATCCTCCGCACCACCTCCCTGCGCGCGACCATCGTGACCACCACACCACCCAGGCCGGGATGATGACCGACGCCGCCTCGTTGGAGAACGCCCTCGCCCATCATCGGGCCGGTCGGCTGGCCGAGGCGGCCGCGCTTTACGCACAAATACTGCGCGCCGACCCCGAGCAGCCGGACGCGCTGCATCTTCTCGGCGTCGTCTGTCAACAGACCGGCAAGCTGGACCAAGCGGAGCGGCTTATCGAGACGGCGATCGGCCTGCGATCGGGCAATCCCGCGTTCCACAACAACCTCGGCGTCACCCGTCAAGCGCAACGAAAATGGGCGACGGCGGCCGAAGCCTTCGCCGCCGCCGCGCGCCTCGATCCGGCGGGCGCCGACGCGGTGCTCAATCTGGCGAACCTGGCCATCCGGCTCGGCCCGCCGCATCTGACAACCGCGCGGCGTGCCTTGACCCGGTTCCTGACGATCGACCCCGCGCTGGCCCCGGCCATACGGCTGCTGGCGGTCATCTCCCAGGCGTTGGGCGAGGCCGACGCGGCGCTGACCCGATTTCGGCACGCCGTCGCCGGCGACCCGCGCGATGGCGAGACCTGGGCCGATCTTGGCAAGGTATTGTTGTCCGGAAACCATTGGGTAGTGGGGTCAACGGCGCTGCGCCGTGCACTCGGTCTCAATCCAGCGAACGCCGAAGCCGCGCAGCTTCTTGGCTACGTTGCCACGGCCCGGTTCGAGCTCGACCGCGCCGAACGATTGTTGACCTGGTCGATCCGCGCCAATCCCGACTTTGCCACACCATATTCGACCCTGGGCGAGCTGTGGGCGACATGTGGCGATCATGAGCGCGCGGTCGCGTTCTCGCGCGCCGCCGTGGAACGCGACCCGATCAACCCGCAACTGCGCTTCCGGCTTGGCGCGCATCTCCTGGAGGCCGGCGCCGTCGAGGAGGGGTGGCGGGAATACGATTGGATGTACCGCAAGCCTGATTCGGTTGAGCGTCTCGGCGTTCCGCCTCGATGGCAGGGCGAGCCATTGGATGGCAAGACGCTGCTGATATGCGCCGATCAGGGCGTGGGTGACGAGATACTCGGCGCGTCCTGCGTCGTCGACGCGATCGCCGCTGGCGCGCGGGTGATCCTGGAATGCGATCCGCGGTTGTTGCCCGTCGCCCGCCGATCGTTTCCCGACGCCGTGGTCGAACCCTACCGGCGCGAACGACGGCACGGCCGCCCGGTGCAGCACTACGGTTGGATTCCGCGATCGATGGCACCGGATTACTTCATCGAAAGTTTCGCCATGTCGCGTTTCCTGCGGTCAAGCGTGACGATGGCGGACGCCGCTGGCCGACCCTGGTTCCGCGCCGATCCCGCGCGTGTCGACGTCATGCGCGCCGCCCTGGCCCCCCTGCCACCCGGTCTCCGGGTTGGCGTCTCCTGGCGCAGTCTCAAGCTCACGGCGGAGCGGGAGCCCCACTACCCCGGCTTGGCGGCGATGGCGCCGGTGCTCGAAACCCCGGGAGCCTGCTTCGTGGCCTTGCAGTACGGTGGCGGTTGGCGCGCGGAAATCGCCGAGTCCGGCCACGCGGTCCACATCGTCGACGGACTCGATACCACCCACGATCTAGACGGGGTGTTGGCACTGATCGCGGCGTTGGATGTCGTGATCTGCCCATCGAGCACGGTCGGCTGGCTCGGCGCGTCGCTGGGGGCGCCGGTCTGGCTCGCCTGCAACGATCCGTCCTTTCTGACCTATGGGACGGCCCGGTTTCCCGGATTTCCGACCATCCATCGATTTCCCAAGCGATTGTTCGACCCGTGGGACACGACGCTGCGCGCCATGGCCGATGCGCTAAGCGATCACATCGCCGCCAAGCGGCCAAGGTGAGGACGGAGCGGCAAACGAAAAGGGGACCCCGACGAGTCCCCTTCTCTTTTTGGTGGAGCCAAGCGGGATCGAACCGCTGACCTCTACAATGCCATTGTAGCGCTCTCCCAGCTGAGCTATGGCCCCAATTCGGTGATCGGTCGGCAGCCGGAGTATCCAGCGTACCGACAAATTCGATGTCTTAGGTAGCGGCTTCGGCAGCAGCGTTCAAGAGGGCCAAGCCACTCACACCGGGTCGTCGCCCACCACGATGGTCGGATCGATGTCGTCATCGTCATCGCCGTCGTCCGCCGGGATAAGATCTTCCTCGTCATCATCGTCATCGAGATCGCCTGGCGACGTCAGCTTTGGCGCTACCTCACCGTCTTCCTCGACGATGGGCTCGGGGTTGTCGGCATCGAGGAGATCCGGTTCAACCGCCTCCTCGTCCTCCTCCTCGTCCTCCTCGTCAACCTCTTCGACGTCGTCTTCCTGGTCCTCCGCCACGTCAGCTTTTTTAACCGGTGTTTTCTTTGGCGTATCGTCCGCCGGCAAGGGCCGCGCGCGGCGGCTTTTCAGCACAGCTTCCGAATCGAACACTGCTCCGCAGCTGGGGCACACGATCGGGGTATTCAGAAAATCGTAGTAGCGTGCGCCACAAGATTGGCAAACCCGCTTGATTCCTAATTCCGGCTTGGCCACGGTCTTGGCTCCGCATTGTGCTGAAAAATCCGCCCATCAGGGTGGCGCGGCAATATCCATGTTCAGGTACCCATGTCAAAGCCAAATTTACCTTCGCGCGCCAAAGAGCCACCGGATTGGTCCGCCGATGCGGGTGGTGCCGCGGTCTGGCATGCCCGGGCTTCCCAGGCGTTTCGCGACGAGCAATGGGAGGCCGCGATCACGCGGGCACGTCGAGGGCAGCTGGTTGACCCGCGCGAATCCTCGCTTTGCGTTTTGGAGGCGCTGGCCTGTATCCGCCGGCTAAACGCGGATGCGAGCCTTGCCGCCCGCCGCGTCACCGTCATCGCTCCGGACCGTGCCGTCGGATGGCGAATGCTCGGCGCTCTCGCCTACGTGACGGGCCGGATCGACGCCGCCCGAGACGGCGCGCGACGGGCCTTGGCCCTTACACCGAACGATCTTGCCGCCGCCCGCAACTACTTTCAGATACTGAAGAACGACGGAGTCTGGGATATCGCCATCACCTACGGCCGCCGCACGCACGCGCTGGCCCCAAACGACGACGATGCCGCGTTCGATCTAGGTATGCTCTATCTGGCACTCGGGCGCTGGGCCGAGGGTTGGCCGCTGTATGACCGTCGCCTTGCTCTGCGGGACGCCAGACCCCGTGCTGACCGATTCGAGTTGCCATTCTGGGACGGGTCCCTGGCGTTGGAGCTGCATCTGCTGGTGTGGACTGACCAGAACATCGGCGATGAAATGCAATTCGGACGCCTGCTGCCGGAGGTGACGGCCCGGGTCGGCAAGGTGACGGTCGAATGCGACCCCCGCCTGGTGCCTCTGTTCGCCCGCTCGTTCCCATCGATAACCATCGTGCCCCGTGCCGACCCGCCGGCACCGGTAATGGACGCGGGTCCCTATGACATTCAGATTCCGCAAGGCCATCTCGGCCGGCTGTTACGGTCCGACCCCGCCGCCTTCGATCGTGGTCCGCGTCGCTGGCTGGCCGCCGGCGCCGAGCGAGCGTCGCGGCTGCGGGACCGCTATCGGGAATGGTCCGGCGGCCGGCCGGTGATCGGCATCGCCTGGAAATCGGTGAATGTGAAATTCCAAGGCAAGAACGTGCCTCTACCTCTCTGGGCGCCCGTGATGCGGGCCACGAACGCCTTGTTCCTGTCCGTGCAGTACGGATCCGTGTGCGACGATCTAAGCGCCGCCCGCGCGGCGACCGGTGTCGATATCGCCCATGACCCAGAGATCGACCCAATGGTCGATCTGGACGGGTTCGCCGCCCAGCTGGAAGCGGTCGATGCGGTGATTTCGATCTCTAATTCGACTATTCACCAGGCCTGCGGCCTCGGCCGGCCGGTGATGGGGTTGTTGCATGTTCGCCCCGATTGGCGTTGGGGGTTGACGGGCGACACCTCGCCCTGGTTTCCCAGTCTGCGACTCTATCGCCAGCGTGACAGAGGTGATTGGGCGCCGGTCTTGGAGCGGGTTGGTGCCGACCTGCGTCGTTGGCTCGCGGGGGATCGCGGGCCGTGGTAAGACCGCCAAGAACCTCGTCCACCGCGCCACGCCGCCCGCTCCGGAACCGCCACAATGCCCACGCCTTTGATCTCGCGCCGAGCCCAACCGCTGACCGGCAGCGTGCGCGTTCCCGGCGATAAGTCGATCTCACATCGGGCGATTATCTTCGGCGGCCTCGCCATCGGTGAGTCCGTGATCGACGGCCTGCTGGAGGGCGACGATGTGTTGGCCACCGCCGCCGCCATGCGTGCCTTCGGGTGCGACGTAACGCGTGGCGGTGACGGCCGCTGGCGGGTGCACGGGCGCGGCGTCGGCGGGATGGCCGAGCCGGTCGACGTGATCGACTGCGGCAATTCCGGGACCGGCGTGCGGTTGCTGATGGGGGTGGCGGCGCAACAGCCGATCACCAGTTTCTTCACCGGCGACGGGTCGTTGCGGCGGCGGCCGATGGGGCGGGTGGCCGCGCCGCTCGGTCGCATGGGCGTGACCGTGACGGCACGCGGTGGCGGTCGCTTGCCACTCGCCGTCACCGGGCCCGAAATCCTGATGCCGATCGAGTACGAGCTGCCGGTGGCATCCGCTCAGGTGAAGTCGGCGATCCTGTTGGCCGGGCTCGGCGCGCCGGGCGAGACCACGGTGATCGAGCCCAAACGCACCCGCGACCATACCGAGACGATGTTGCGGCACTTCGGCGCCGATGTCCGGGTCGCGGATATGTCCGGCGGCGGGCGGCGGATTACCCTGGTGGGCGAACCGGAACTGATGGCTCGACCGGTGGTGGTCCCGGCCGATCCGTCCTCGGCCGCCTTCCCGGCGATTGCCGCCTTGCTGGTTGAGGGCTCGGAGCTGCGGCTTCCCGGCGTCGGCACCAATCCGCTGCGGTTCGGGTTGTTCGAGACGCTGCTGGAGATGGGCGCCGACATCACGCTGGAGAACCCGCGCGAGGAGGCGGGTGAGCCGATCGCCGATCTGGTGGTCCGCCACGGTCCGCTGAAGGCCATCGAGGTCCCGGCGGAACGCGCGCCATCGATGATCGACGAGTATCCAGTATTGGCGGTCGCCGCCGCCTTCGCCGAGGGCACGACCGTGATGCGCGGGCTGGAGGAGCTGCGGGTTAAGGAAAGCGACCGGTTGGCCGCCACGGCGCATGGTTTGGCGGCCTGCGGCGCGCGAGTCGAGGTCGAGGGCGACGATCTGATCGTGCATGGTGCCGGCAACGGGCTGGCGGGCGGGGCGACCATCCCGGTCGATCTCGATCACCGGATCGCCATGGCCTTTCTGGTCGCGGGCATGGCGGCCGCCAAGCCGGTGGCGATCGACGACGCGACCGCTATCGCCACGTCCTTTCCCGGCTTCCAGAATCTGATGAACCAAGCCGGAGCGGCGATCGAGGTCGGTGTCGAGGACACGGCATGATCGTTGCCATCGACGGGCCGGCCGGCGCGGGCAAGGGAACTCTCGCCAAGGCGCTGGCCGAGCGGCTGGGTTATCCGCATATGGACACCGGCGCCCTCTACCGGGCGACGGCGTTCGCCGTGCTGCGGGCCGGCAACGACCCCGAGGATCCAGTGGTGGCCGAGGCGGCGGCTCGTGCTCTCGACCTCACCATCCTGGACTCCGTCGACTTGCGCAGCGCCGAGGTGGGCGCGGCCGCGTCAAAAGTAGCGGCGTTGCCGGCCGTGCGGGCCGCTTTGTTGGACCTGCAGCGGCGCTTCGCCCGCCGCCCCCCCGGTGCTGTGTTGGATGGGCGGGACGTCGGGACCGTGGTGGTGCCCGACGCCGAAGTGAAGTTGTTCGTGACCGCCTCGGCCAGGATTCGGGCGCACCGGCGCCACAAGGAGTTGCTTGCGCGCGGCGAGACCAGTATATACCAGCGCGTTCTTGCCGAGATCGAAGCGCGGGACGCGCGCGATGCGGGCCGGGCCGATGCGCCGATGCGCAAGGCCGATGATGCGGTGGAGATCGATACGTCCGATCTCTCGCCCGATCAGGTCCTGGAGCGTGCGCTCGTTGCCATTGATCGCGCGAGAACGTAAGAAGCCGCTGGCCGCGACATGATGTCCGGCCGGTATGGTGCAACCAACCCGGCGGCCGCGGTAGTTCGGTCGACGCCCGGAACGGAGATCCGGGTCGCCCGAGACAGGATCGGGCCTAACCCTCAGACGAGCCGATCCAAGACCGAGCCGCCACACCAGCCGGCCGCGCCAAGGCGCGGGCCGCATGCCTGTTTTAGGAGATTTTATGGCTGAAGCCGCCGTTATCGAAGACTTCGAAGCCCTTTTGGAGGAGTCTTTTGGCCAAGTGACCTCGATCGAAGGCAGTGTCGTCCGAGGCACCGTCATTAGTATCGAGAACGATAGTGCGCTGATCGATGTCGGGTTGAAATCCGAGGGTCGGGTCGCGCTCAAGGAGTTCGCCGTTCCAGGGCAAAAGCCCGAGATCAATGTGGGCGACATCGTCGAGGTGTATGTCGAGCGCCTGGAAGACCGCAACGGCGAAGCGATGCTGAGCCGCGACAAGGCCCGCCGCGAGGAAGCCTGGGCGCAGCTTGAGAAGGCGTTCAACGACAGTGAACGGGTCAGCGGCGTGATTTTCAGTCGCGTCAAGGGCGGCTTCACGGTCGACCTGTCGGGAGCCGTGGCGTTCCTGCCGGGCAGCCAAGTGGATATTCGGCCGGTACGGGACATCGGACCGCTGATGGGCACGCCGCAGCCATTCCAAATCCTCAAGATGGACCGCCGCCGGGGCAACATCGTTGTATCGCGCCGTGCGGTACTGGAAGAGAGCCGGGCCGAGGCGCGGACGGAACTGGTCGCCTCGCTCAAGGAAGGCATGGTCCTTCAGGGCGTAGTCAAGAACATCACCGACTATGGCGCTTTCGTCGATCTGGGCGGCGTCGATGGCCTGCTGCACGTGACCGACATCGCATGGCGGCGTATCAACCACCCGTCCGAAGCCTTGCAAATCGGTCAAACCGTGAAAGTGCAGGTCATCCGCTTCAATCCGGAAACCCAGCGTATCTCCCTCGGTATGAAGCAGCTTGAGGCCGATCCATGGGACGGCGTTGATATGAAGTACCCGGCCGGCACCAGGTTCACCGGCCGCGTGACCAACATCACCGACTACGGCGCCTTCGTCGAGCTGGAGCCGGGGATCGAGGGACTGGTCCACGTCTCGGAGATGAGCTGGACCAAGAAGAACGTTCATCCGGGTAAAATCGTCTCCACCTCCCAGGAGGTCGAGGTGATGATCCTGGACGTCGATCCGAACAAGCGCCGTATTTCGCTCGGCCTCAAGCAGTGCATGGGCAACCCCTGGGACGAGTTCCAGGAAAAGTACCCAGTCGGCACCGAGTTGGAGGGCGAGGTCAAGAACATCACCGAATTCGGCCTGTTCATTGGCTTGCCCGGCGAGATCGACGGCATGGTGCACCTCTCGGACCTGGATTGGGAGAAGTCCGGCGAGGACGCGATCCAAGAGTACAACAAGGGCGACATGGTCCGGGCCAAGATCCTGGACGTCGACACCGACAAGGAACGTATCTCGCTCGGCATCAAGCAGCTCGGCGCCGATCCGTTCGAAGCGGGCGCCTCCAGCCTCAAGAAGGGGGCCGTGGTGACGTTCACGGTGACCCAGATCACCGAAGGCGGCATTGAGGTGAGCGTTGCCGACGGGATGTCCGGCTTCATTCGCAAATCCGACCTGTCGCGGGACCGTTCGGAGCAGCGTCCGGAACGCTTCGCCGTTGATGAGAAGGTCGACGCCAAGATCACCAACATCGACAATAAGAGCCGCAAGCTGACGTTGTCGATCAAGGCCCGCGAGGTGGCGGAAGAGAAAAAGGCGATGGCCGAGTTCGGGTCGTCGGACAGCGGCGCCAGCCTTGGAGATATCCTGGGTGCTGCGTTGAAGCAGAAGGAAGGGAAAAAGGACGAGTAGCGCCGACTAGGCGATGCCTTGCTTTTTACGCATTCTGGAGGTCGCCCGTTCGCGGGCGGCCTCCAGTCATTTCGGCGGATTCGGCTTCCTCGAAAAAGAGTTCTATTTGAGATACTTAGTCTTGACGCGCTAGGGCGGCGCTGGCATGGTTCGAGTGGGGCGGGTATGCGTGCGTCATCAAACGCGCCAACCGCTTCGCGACGAGGTCTCGCGGAGGTGCGGGAGCATGACGAAGTCCGAGCTTATCGCCCGTTTGGCCGAAACGAATCCCCATCTGTATCAGCGGGACGTCGAACGGATCGTCTCCACAATCTTCGATGAGATCACCGAGGCGCTGGCTCGGGGCGATCGCGTCGAACTACGCGGATTTGGGGCGTTTTCCGTCAAACAACGGGACGCTCGCGTCGGTCGCAACCCGCGCACAGGCGAGTCCGTGAAGGTCGACGCAAAATGCGTTCCGTTCTTCAAGACCGGCAAACAGCTCCGCGAACGGCTGAACAACTGACCGTCTGAACCGTCGCCCGAGTGTCGCGCGCGATCGAGCCGACCCCGGTTCTCCGAGCCCTACGCCGCGCCGGAAACCACGCTCGCGTCGATCGCGCGCCGTAACTGCTCGGCCGCCCAACGCGCCCGCGCCCGAGGTAGGGCCGCGAACCCCAGCAGCAGTCCCTCAGCCCGCTGTTGTCCAGTATAATAGCCGCTTAGAGCCACGGGACGCACGCCCAGCCGATGTGCCGCGGCCACCACCGCGGCGTCGGGCACCCCTGGCGGCAGGGTGACCGTCAGGTTGATCCCGGTCTCCGGCCGCTCCACCGCCACGGCGTCCCGCCAGCCGGCGGTCGCGAACGCCGCATGGAGCGCGTCGGCCAGGGCATCGCGGCGATCGCGGTAGAGGGTGCGCATGCGCCGCAGATGCCCGGCCATGTGCCCGTCGTCGAGAAACCGGGCCAGCACCTGTTGGGCATCAAGCGCTGGCTGCCGGTCGAAATGCGCGCGCAACCGCACAAGAGGCTCCACCAGGGCCGGTGACGCCACCAGATAGCCGATGCGCAGTGCCGGCGCGAGCGCCTTGGACACGGTGCCGACGTAGAGCACCCGCCCGGCGCCATCCAGCGCCTTCAACGGCGGCACCGGCTTGCCGGCATAGCGGAACTCGCCGTCGTAATCATCCTCCACCACCCAAGGTCCGTGCTCCGCCGCCGCCCAGTCCACCAAGGCTCGCCGGCGCGCAAGCGACAAGGTCACGCCAAGGGGAAACTGATGGGTCGGGGTGACGGTGACCAGGCGCGCCGCCGGCTCGGCCGCCCGGGCCGCCGCCACGTCCAACCCTTCGCCGTCGACCGGAATGGTCACCAACCGAGCCCCGGTCGCCGCCATCGGGCCGCGCAGCCCCGGATAGCACGGCTCTTCCAATACCGCCGCGTCGCCGGGATCGAGCAGCGCGCGGGCAATCAGATCGATCGCCTGTTGCGCGCCGGACGTCACGATCAGGCTGTCCGGGTCCACCGCCAAGCCACGGAACGCGCCCAGATAGCGGGCGAGCGCCGACCGCAGATCACGATGGCCGGCCGGATCGCCATAACCGAAGGCCGCCGTCGGGGTTTCGCGCCAGAACCGCCCGGCAAGACGAGCCCACACCTTGGTCGGAAAGCCGTCGAGCCCCGGCCGACCGGGTTGCAGCGGCCCGTCGTCGGCGCCGGACACGCCGACCCGCTCCGCCAGCATCACCGCCGCCGCTTGCGACAATCGAACCGGAGCCGGGCTGACAGTTCGGCTGTGCAACGTCACGGCCGGTGGGGTCAGGTCCGGCAGGTCAAGCGCGACACGGGTACCACCCCCGCGCCGCCCCTCGACATAGCCTTCGGCCGCCAGCCGCTCATAGGCCAAGCTGACCGTGTTGCGGGCCACGCCGAGTTGCTCGGCAAGCTGACGGCTCGACGGCAACCGTGCCCCCGGCCCCAGCCGCCCCTCGGCGACCGCGCGGCGGAAGAACCCGGCGATCTGTTCCTGCAGCGGGGCCGCCTCGTCACGATCCGGCTGAAACACGCCCCACACGGGTAAGGCATCCGGCATATTGGCACCATGACAATTACGTCTTTGACACCAATGATACAGCCAAATATCGAATAGAAGAAGGTCGCCAAACGCTGGAGCCGTATGATGTACACACCGCCCGCCTTTCAACTGGTTGACCTGGACCGCGCCATCGCGGTGATGCGCGATCATCCGTTCGGCCAACTCGTCATGGTCGACGCCGACGGCCGTCCGGAGATCAGCCATCTGCCGTTGCTGGTCGATGTTGTGGACGACAGCGTGATCGTGCGCGGTCATGTGGCCAGGGCCAACCCGATGGCCCACGCCATCGCCGAGGGCCGCGTGGCGACCGCCGTGTTCACCGGGCCGCACGCCTATGTTTCGCCCGACTGGTTCGGCGATCGGGATACGGTGCCGACCTGGAACTATCTGGCAGTGCACGCGACCGGGCGATTGAGCATGCTGGCAGAGCCGGACGCGGTGGAAGCGCTGCTGGCCGACTTGTCGGCCACCCACGAGGCCGGATTGGCGCCGAAAACACCGTGGACAGCGGGCAAGATGAGCCCCGGCACCCAGCGCCGGATGATCAAAGGCATCACCGCCTTTACCCTTGCCGTCGACGCCCTGGAGGCCAAGGCGAAGCTGTCACAGAACAAGACCGAGGCCGACCGCGTGGCGATCGCGGCCCAACTACGGCATGTGGGCGGTGGCGGATCGGTCGCGGTCGCCGAGTGGATGGCCCGGGTCTAACACGCGCGCGCGGTTGCTCGTTCGATCAACGCGGCGACACGCTCGGGCGCTAACACCGGTGCCATGTGGCCAAGGCGCGGCAAGGTCACACGAGTGGCCCGGGGAAGGCGCTCGACCAGATTTTGAGCCATGGTCGCGGCAAGCGCCGGTGACCGGTCGCCATGGACCACGGTGGCGCGGGTGGTGATGGTGGCCCAAACGGCATCCGGTGTGGCGTCTTGGTTGACCGACCGTGTCTCACGCGCCAGCCGCGCCGCGCCCGCGGCCAACCGTTGCCGGACCTCCGCCGGAAGCGCCGACCAGGCGATCTCGTTCCAGGCCGCGACGAAGGCGGCGACCGCTGGCTCGGGATTGCCCGACGCCACGCCGGCATCGAGGGCGTCGATCAGCGCGGCATCGCGGATCAGTGCCGGATCATCGCGCGCCAAGGTCGCCAGCACGATCGGCTCGCAGAGGATCAGCGCCATGAGATCGTCACGACCGGCCGCCGCCTTCGCCGCGACCAATCCGCCCATCGAATGACCCACCAGAACGACCCGCTCGACCGTCGCATCCGCCCGCGCGGCATCGAGCACCCACCCCGCCACCCGCACATGCGCGGCAACCGGATCGAGGTCGGCTCCCGGCCCCGTGGCGTCATAGCCGGCCAGCGCCGGCAGCCACACCCGCCGTCCCGCCGCCGCCAGCAGCTTGGCAAGATCGACCAGAGCATGCGGCCCCGCGGCGGCGGCGTGCAGCAGCACGATCAAGACGCCGCCGGCTCCCACCTCGGTGAGTGCGACCGGCCCGAAATTCGTCTCGTGAACAATGGTTTGCACTCGATCACAGGTCCTTCTGGTTCGATAAGGTGCGACTGCTTACCATGGGGCTGTCATGGGTGTGGGGAAATCGGCATGACGGTTCTCATCATCGGCGCCGGTATTGGCGGTCTCGCGACCGCGCTGAGCCTGCATCAGGCTGGCGTGCCCTGCCGCGTGTTCGAGTCGGTCGACCGCATCGCGCCGCTGGGCGTCGGCATCAACGTCCTGCCGCACGCGGTGCGGGAACTGACCGAACTGGGGCTGGCCGATGCTCTGGCGAACACCGGCGTGGCGACGGCGGAACTCGCTTACTACTCCAAACACGGCCAACGAATCTGGGCGGAACCGCGCGGGCTCGACGCCGGCTATCGCTGGCCGCAATATTCGATCCACCGGGGCGAGCTTCAGATGATCCTGTATGGCGCGGTCGAGGCGCGGCTGGGACCGGGCGCCATCGTCACCGGCCACCATCTGGCGGGGTGGGAGGAGACCCCCGGCGGCGTCCGCGCCACGTTCACCGGCAAGCGGTCGGAGGGCAACGGGACATCCGTCGAGGGATCCTTGCTGGTCGCCGCCGACGGCATCCATTCGGCCGCTCGCGCGACGCTCACCCCCGATGAAGGGCCACCGATCTGGAACGGCGCCATTCTGTGGCGTGGAACCAGCCTCGCCCCACCGTTCCTGAGCGGCCGCACCATGATCATGGCCGGGCATGAATTCCAGAAATTCGTCTGTTACCGGATCGATCCACACCTTGATCCAGCGGGGAACACCCAGATCAACTGGGTGGCCGAGCGTAAGTTCGAGCCGGACCACGCCTGGCGGCGCGAGGATTGGAACCGGCGGGCGCGCCGGGCCGATTACCGCCCTTATTTCGAGGATTGGCGGTTCGACTGGCTCGACATACCGGATCTGCTGGACCGCGCCGAGGCGGTGTTCGAATACCCGATGGTGGACCGCGATCCGCTGGACCGCTGGACTCACGGCCGCATGACACTGCTCGGTGACGCCGCCCACCCGATGTACCCGATCGGCTCCAACGGCGCCTCGCAGGCGATGCTCGATGCCCGGGTGCTGACCCGCGCGGTGCTCGACCACGGTCTCACGCCCGAGGCGCTGGATGCCTACGAGGCCGACCGGCGACCGGCGACCGCCAAGATCGTGCTGGCGAACCGGGGCAATGGCCCGGAGCAGGTCATGCAGATGGTCGAAGCGCGGGCGCCGGACGGCTTTGAGCGGATCGAGGATGTGCTCTCCCGCGAGGAGCTGGAAGACGCCGCCGGCGCCTATAAAAAGCTGGCCGGCTTCGACAAGGACGCGTTGAACACCCGCCCGTCGATCGTGCCCGAGGGGGCGCGGTTTGGGGATTAGAAAACGATCACCGCGTCACCCGGTGGCTCGGCGAACAACCGCGCCACCGCCTCGGTCCGGCGGGAAAGAACCGCCCGCTGGTTCAGATAGCCCTTGTCGGTGATCTCGTCGGCGTCGAGCCGCGGCGGCTCGTCCAGGATCAGCGCCCGGGCGATCCGGGTGGACGATCCGGGATATCGGGTGTTGTGGCGGGCCAGGCCGGCCCGCACCGTCGCGACGATCCGTTGCGCGTCTGGGTGGGCGAACAACAGCACCCCGACGCCATCGCGGTCATGGCCGGCGATCACCGCGTCCTGCACCACCGGCGCGCCGGCGGCGACCACGGCGACCCGCAGGGCGCCGGCGCTGACCCAGGTGCCGGTGGCGAGCTTGAAATCCTCCGCGATCCGGCCGTCGAACACCAACCCGGCGTTCGCGTCGGCAGGGTCGGCCAAAGAGCCGGCATCGCCGGAGCGGTAGAAACCGTCGGTGTCGAACGCCGTCGTCGGACGGGGCGGCTGGTGCGTGTAACCCGGCGTCACGTTGGGGCCGCGCACGCGAATCTCGTGCTTGCCGCCATCCGGCACCAGGGCGATTTCCACCCCGGGCACCGGCACGCCGACCACCCCGGCCCGGTCGAGCGGGAAGTGGGCGGCCATCGCCAGGGGCGCCGTCTCGGTCGCCCCCCAGGCGGTGGTCAACACCGGTCGCTGGCCTGTGGCCGCTACACCGAGAGCATCCAGCCGTTGCCACAGCGGCTCCGGCAACGCGGCTCCGGAATAGAAGATCAGGTCCAGCTCGGCGAAGAACCGGTCGCGCAGCGTGACGTCGGCCTCCAAATACGGCAACAGCATGTCGAGGCCGCGCGGCACGTTGAAATGCAAGGTGGGCGAGACAAGCCGCAGGTTCTCGACCGTGCGCGCGATCCCGTCGGGCGTCGGCCGGCCATCGTCGATGTACAATGCCGCCCCGCGCGCCAGCACCAAGCCCAAATTCTGGTTACCGCCGAAGGTATGGCTCCACGGCAACCAGTCGAGCAGCACCGGCGGCCGGGTTTCCAGGAACGGCCAGATCAGCGCGAGCTGGCGCTGGTTCACCGCCAGCATGCCATGGGTGACGACCACCCCCTTGGGCCGGCCGGTCGAGCCGGAGGTGAACAGAATCTTGGCGGTCGACCGTCCATCAAGTGCCTGGCGCCGTCGATCAAGAGCCTCGGTCGGCTCAACCTCCAGTGCCGTCAGATCGGTTTCCCTGGGCACCGGATCAAGCGCATCCAGGGCGGCGGCGAACCGCGCGTCATCCGTGACCCAGACCAGACCCGGGCGCACCATCGCACCGATGTGGCGAAGCTTGGCGAAATCCTCCGACATCAGCGAATAGGCCGGCGACACCGGACACACCGGCACCCCGGCATACAATCCGGCGATCGTCAGCACCGCGTGCTCGAGGCCGTTGCCGGACAGGAGCATCACCGGACGATCGGGCCCCAGCCCGCGCGCGATCAGCCCCTGAGCAACGCGCCGCGCCCGTTCCCGCAGTTCGGCAAACGTCATGCGGCGCCAACCCGGCTCCGACCGTTCCGCCAGCGCGGTGCGCTCCGGTGTCATTGCCGCCCAATGCGCCAGCGACTCGAGCAAGGTCGCGGGATAATCACCGAGCGGGGTGCGTGACCACAGGCGGACCACGCCGTCACCCCGACGCTCGCACCCGATGTCGGGGCTGAGGAACGGCAGGTGGCGGCGTGCGGTCACCCGGCTGACTTTCTCCATGGCATACCCGAGGTCAACGCCGTAAAAGCGGCCGTCTCCAACCCATCGTGCAGCATAATCATCCCCCTTGTGGCATACCATCAGGCCAGCGGCCCCATGCCGCGTTGTTCAAGCGCGCTTGCCCCGGTAAAGTGCACGCAGCCTGAACATGGAGCCCGTCCATGGCCCGCCGAAACTTGGCCGTCAAACTAATCTCCTTCGTGATCACCGCGCCGATCATGATCGTGGTGGTGTTGTTCGCGGTGTCGAACCGGCATCTGGTGCCGATGGAATTGTGGCCGCTGCCCGGCGCGCTGGAGGTACCGCTCTATCTGGTGGCGCTGCTGGCGCTGGTCGCCGGCTTCGTGCTGGGCGGCACCATCGCCTGGGCCGGCGAGCTCGGCCAAAAGCGCCGCGCCGTAAGGGCCGAGAAACGTGCCGAGGATTTGGAACGGGAGATTGCCGTCATGCGCATCCGCGAAGAGGAAATCCGCGCCCAAGCCTTGCCCGCGCCCAACCGACCGGCCCTGGTCGACCGGCGGGTGGCCTGATCATGGAGGCGCACGAGCGTATCCTGGTGGCGATCGACACCGCCGATACCAAGGCCGCGACATCCCTGGCGCAACGCGTGGCGGGGGTGGTCGGCGGCATTAAGCTCGGCCTGGAGTTCTTTAACGCCACGGGGCCGGAGGGTGTGCGCGCCGTGGTGGCGGGCAAGCCGCTGTTCCTCGACCTGAAATATCACGATATCCCGAACACCGTGGCCGGGGCGGTGCGGTCGGTTGTGCGCGCCTGCCGGCCGTCGATTCTCAACGTCCATGCCGCCGGTGGCCGGGCGATGATGCAAGCCGCCGTTGCCGCCAACCAAGAGACGGCGGACGCCATCGGCATCACGCCCCCGTCGCTGATCGCGGTCACCGTGCTGACCAGCCTGGATGACGCCGATCTGGACAGTATTGGACAATATCGGCCGATCGGTGACCAGGTGGTTCGACTGGCTCGTTTGGCGCAGGAAGCTGGCTGTGACGGTGCGGTCTGCTCGCCGCGTGAGATCACCGCGATCCGGGCCGCCTGCGGCGATGGCTTCCAGTTGGTGGTGCCGGGCATCCGGCCGACGTCCAGCGCCGCCGACGACCAGAAGCGCACCCTGACCCCGGCCGAGGCGGTGGCGGCCGGAGCCGATTATCTGGTTATCGGCCGTCCCATCACCCAGGCGCCCGACCCGGTCGCCGCCGCGACCGCCATCGCCGACGAGATTCGCGCGTCTTCGGCCGCCGCCTAGACCGATCATGGACAGCATTCTCGTCAAGATTTGCGGCATCAACGACCTGGCCGCTGCCCGTGCCGCCGTCGACGCCGGGGCCGATTTGATCGGCTTCATGTTCTATCCTCCCAGTCCCCGGTCCGTGACCCTGGAGCAAGCGGCGCGTTTGGCCGACGCGGTGGGCGATCGGGTGACCAAAGTGGCGGTGCTGGTCGACGCCGACGACGCCACGGTCGATGCCGTGGTCGGCTCGGGTGCCGTCGATATGCTGCAATTGCACGGCGCCGAGACGCCGGAGCGGGCGGCGACGCTGAAAATCCGTACCGGGCTGCCGGTGATGAAGGCGCTGCGGGTCGCCGAACCCGCCGACGTGACCATGGCTGCGGACTATGACGGCAAGGTCGACCGCATCCTGTTCGACGCCAAGCCGCCCAAGGGTATGACCGGCGCCTTGCCCGGCGGCAACGGATTGACCTTCGACTGGCGCCTGCTCGACGGGGTGTCGCTCACCACGCCATGGATGCTGTCGGGCGGGCTCGATGCCGGCAACGTGGCGGCGGCGATCCGGCTGACCGGTGCCGTGGCGGTCGACACCTCCTCGGGCGTCGAGGATCGGCCCGGGGTGAAGAACCCGGACAAGATCCGCGCCTTCATCGCGGCGGCCAAGGGTGCGGCCTGAGCCGCTTGCCGAGTCGCTTGCGCCCGGCCCCGCACGGTCTTATGACCGGAGGCACAACGGAACTCCGACGCCTTGAGGTGAACAATGGCCGTACAGGCTCAAGCCAACAGTCTGCGCTCCGGCCCGGACGCCGACGGCCATTTCGGCATTTTCGGCGGCCGCTATGTCGCCGAGACGCTGATGCCGCTGATCCTGAACGTCGAGAAGGCGTATGAGGCGGCGAAGATCGATCCGGAATTCGCCCGCCAGCTGGCCTACTACCACACCCATTACATCGGCCGGCCGAGCCCGCTGTACTTCGCCGAGCGGCTGACGGCGTATTTCGGCGGCGCCAAGCTGTACTTCAAGCGCGACGAGCTGAACCACACCGGCGCCCACAAGATCAACAACG
>JABMNR010000108.1 GCA_013203465.1 Alphaproteobacteria bacterium | reverse complement strand
GGGCGGAAGCGTCGAGCTGGGCGGTGGCGCTGGCCACCGTCTTCAGCATCTCCTCGACCCGCTTGTCGAACTCCTCGGTCATCGCCTCGATGGCCTTGCCGCGCTCCTCGCGCTGGGCGCGCTCGGCTTCCTGCTCGGCGACCAACTCGTCGTTCTTGATCATGTTCTGCTTGAACACCAGCACCGCCTTGGCCATGCCGCCAAGCTCGTCACCGCGCCCGGTGCCCGGGATCTCAACGGTCTTGTCGCCACCGGCGAGCGTGCCCATCGCGGTGGTCAAACGGATGATGGGTGCCGCGAAACTGCGACCGAACAGCACGCCGAGCACCAGCAGCACGATGGCCGAAATGCCGAGTGTGACTTCCTGAATAAGCTCGACGTCGACCACCGCCGTGTAGGCTTCGTCCACCGGGATGCGCACCAGCACCGACCAGCCGAGGCCCGGATAGTCATAGGCGCCATCGGTGTGGGCGTAGCCGCCGGCCTGGACGATCTGTTTGCGGGCGTGCAGCGAGTCGTTCGAGCCGCTCTCGCCATTGACGGCGCTCACGGCCGAGCCGACGCCTTTCTTGGCGAGGTTCAGCTTGCCGATTACTTCGGGGTTGCGCTTGTAGTTGGTCCAACCCTGGCCCTTGGGGTCGTAATCGATGATCACCGCGCCCGTCGGATCGAGAACCGTCACCTCGCCGTTCGCCATGCCGTCGGCGGCGAGCGTTTGGTAGAATCCGGCGACGATGTCCTCGACCAGACCGAAATCGGCGAAGTTCACCCACACCGCCATCGGCTTACCGTTGGCGTCATGAACCGGGGCGGCGAACGGGATGACATAGCCGTCGTCGCCATAGAGCTTGGCCACGACATCGACCGGATGCGGTTGCTCGACCACGGTGCCGGTGAAACCGTTGCTGCCTACCAGGAACTCACCCTTGAGGGTTTTCCTGAACCAGCTCCGGTCGCCGAAGTTGATCGCGGTCAACGCGCTGGTGTCGATCGGCTTTCCCTTGGGGTCGACGGTGTTGACCGCCAGGACGTTGCCGTCGAGATCGAGCAACAGCATCGCCCGGTAAATGCCATACCCGGTCATGTAGCCGTTCATGGCCTGGACCAGGGAGTTGTCGTCGCTTGGCCGGCGCCAGTTGGCCGGATCCTTGGCCGCCGCGTTCAGACCGAACGCCTGCACATCGCCGTAGCGTTCGAACAGGTTGCGGTCGACGGTGTCGCCGATGGTGATGGCCATCTGCGCTAGCGGCTTGCGAAACGCCGCCTCGAAGGTGCCCTTCGAATACTCGAAGATACCGAACAGGATGGCCGCCGGCACGACGCCGAACGCCAGCAGAATCATGACCAGCTTCTGGGTGATCTGGAGGTTGTTGAGCGTGAAGGATTTTTCCGACCTCGTGGCGGTACCGGGGGGGGCCGTCATGAGTATGCTAGACATAATTCTCTCCAATCTACATTCGGGATATGGGGATTTTCTTCAAGGCGTGGACTTCGAATCTAAGCGCCCATTCGCAGTGCGCCTTTGGTAACCCGGGAATTGGAAAATTTTCGTTACAAAACATGGTTAATATTTGGTAAATGTATTTTTTCTTTTGTATGCATAGCAATCTTGAAGTGTTGATTACTCGTCGATTTTTTTAGAAAACACCACCGTCTTTTCAGGCGGGGGTGACACCAGTTTGACTTGACCGAACGCCGCGTATCGTCCCGCGCCGCCACAAAACCCCGTTGACACCGCCGCGCGCATCCTTAGTGTCCGCGCCGGGCCGCCACTCCCCAACGAGTGGTTACATCGAAGGATGACATGATGAAGCCGCAGCGCTTGCCGCGGGTTTCGCTGTTCTCATCCGGACCGTGTGCGAAGCGACCCGGATGGGGCCCCGCTGAACTCGCCGACGCCGTCCTCGGACGGTCTCACCGTTCGACAATCGGAAAAGCCAAACTGCTTGAGGTGATCACCCGCTCGCGGGCGATCCTGGGTGTTCCGGACGATTACCGCGTCGGCATCGTGCCGGCCTCGGACACCGGCGCCGTCGAGATGGCGCTGTGGTCGTTGCTCGGCCCGCGCGGTGTCGATCTGCTGGCGTGGGAGAGTTTCGGCGCCGGCTGGGCCACCGACGTTAAGAAACAGCTCAAACTGGCTGACGCGCGGGTGATCGACGCTCCCTATGGCACGATGGCCGATCTGGCGGCGGTCGACGGCGACCGCGACGTGGTGTTCACCTGGAACGGCACCACCTCGGGCGTGAAGGTGCCGGACGGCGACTGGATTCCGGCCGGCCGCCGGGGGCTGACCATCTGCGACGCCACCTCGGCGGCCTACGCGATGGAGCTGCCCTGGGACAAGCTCGACGTGGTCACCTGGTCCTGGCAGAAGGGGCTGGGGGGCGAGGCGGCCCACGGCATGCTGGTGCTGAGCCCGCGCGCGGTGCAACGCCTGGAGAGCCATACCCCGTCCTGGCCGCTGCCGAAAATTTTCCGCCTGACCAAGGACGGAAAACTGAACGAAGGCATCTTCAAGGGCGAAACCATCAACACTCCGTCGATGCTGGCGGTCGAGGACGCGCTCGACTCGCTGCGCTGGGCCGAGCGGGTGGGCGGGTTGCCCAGCCTGATCGCCCGGTCCGAGGCTAATCTGGCGGCGGTATCGCGCTGGGTCGAGACCTCCGACTGGGCCGGTTTCCTGGCGGTCGATCCGGCGACGCGGTCATCGACCTCGATCTGCCTGTCGATCGTCGACCCGGCGTTCCAGGCGTTGTCGCCGGGCGATCAACGCGCCGCCGCCAAGAAGATCGAACAGGTGCTGGAGGCCGAGGGTGCGGGCTTCGACATCGCCGGACACCGCGATGCCGCGCCGGGCCTGCGGATCTGGGGTGGGCCGACGGTGGAGGCCGCCGATATCGAGGCGTTGCTGCCCTGGCTCGACTGGGCTTGGGGCGAGGTCAAGGCAGGGCTCGCGGTCGCGGCGTAACCGGTTGCGGGCCTCGGCCCGTCTCGCGGGACGGTACTCATTTCTCTCCGGTCTCGACGCGAAAGGCGTGCGCCCCGGGCGCGCGAACACGACATGCCCAAGGTTCTGATTTCGGACAAGCTGAGCGAACAGGCGGTGGCGATCTTCCGCTCGCGCGGCATCGAGGCGGACTTCAAGCCGGGCCTGCCGGCCGACAAACTGCTCGATATCATCGGCGGTTATGACGGCTTGGCGATCCGTTCGGCCACCAAGGTCACCAAGGCGGTTCTGGCCAAGGCCGGCGGCCTGAAGGTCATCGGCCGGGCGGGGATCGGGGTCGACAACATCGACGTACCGGCGGCCACCGAACGCGGTGTGGTGGTGATGAACACCCCCTACGGCAACGCCATCACCACCGCCGAACACGCCATCGCCATGATGTTCGCGCTGGCCCGGCAGATTCCCCAGGCCAATGCCTCGACCCAGGCCGGGAAATGGGAGAAATCGGCGTTCATGGGGGTCGAGCTGACCGGCAAGACCCTGGGCTTGATCGGCTGCGGCAACATCGGCTCGATCGTCGCCGACCGGGCGCGCGGGCTGCGCATGAAAGTGCTGGCCTATGATCCGTATCTGTCGGAGCCACGGGCGACCGAGCTTGGGGTCCGCAAGGTCGTGTTGGATGAGCTGTTCGCCGAATCCGACGTCATCACCCTGCACACACCGCTGACCGACGCAACGCGCGGGATCATCGACGCGGCGGCGATCGGTCGCATGCGCAAGGGGGTGCGGATCATCAACTGCGCGCGCGGCGGCCTGGTGGTCGAGCAGGATCTGCGGGCGGCACTGGACAGCGGCCATGTCGCCGGGGCGGCGTTCGACGTGTTCGTGGAGGAACCGGCGACGGCGAACCCGTTGTTCGGCCATCCGAACGTGATCTGCACGCCGCATCTGGGCGCCGCGACCTCCGAGGCGCAGGAGAAGGTGGCGCTGCAAATCGCCGAGCAGATGAGCGACTACCTGCTGACCGGGGCGGTCTCCAACGCCGTCAACATGCCGTCGGTCACGGCCGAGGAGGCGCCAATCCTCAAGCCGTACATGCGGTTGGCGGAATTGCTGGGGTCGTTCTGCGGTCAGTTGGCGGACAGTCCGATCCGCTCGATCGCGATCGAGCTGGAGGGGCACGCCGCCGAGCTGAACCCGGAGCCGGTGAAATCGGCGGCGGTCGCCGGCGTGCTGCGGCCCCAGGTCGACAGCGTCAACATGGTCAACGCTCCGTCCATGGCACACAACCGGGGCGTCGAGCTCAGTGTGACCAAGCATGATCGCGAGCCGGATTATCAGACGCTGATCCGCCTCAAGGTGGTGACCGAAACCCGTGCGCGCACGGTGGTCGGCACCTTGATCGGCGGTAACAAGCCGCGCCTGATAGAAGTCCAAGGCATTGGAATTGAAGCCTATTTCGCACCCCGCATGCTGTATGTGCGGAACTACGACAAGCCGGGGTTCATCGGCGGGCTTGGCTCGACCCTTGGCGATGCCGGGATCAACATCGCCACCTTCCACCTGGGCCGGCGCGATGATAGCGGCGAGGCGATCGCCATGGTCGAGGTTGATCAGGACATCAGCGACACGGTGCTGGCGCAAGTGCGGGCCCTGCCGCAGGTGGTCCGGGTCGATACCCTGGCGTTTTAGTTCGGCGGCGTGCCAAAGCGTTGGGCCGTCACGCCGTTGCCCGCGGGCGCCGTTTCCTCTAGGACAGGGCGCCCGTGTTTTCCGCATTGCATCGGAGCTAATCGCCTGTGTCCGATACGTTGACCGATCTCGGCCGTCGCGCCCTGCTGCCGGCCGGGCTGCGCGACATCCTGCCGCCCAACGCCGGCAACGAGGCGCGACTGATCGAGGCGTTGATGGCGCGGCTGGCCGCGCATGGGTACGAGCGGGTCAAACCGCCCCTGATCGAGTTCGAGACCAGTTTGCTGGAAGGACCCGGTGCCGTCACCAGCGATCGGCTCTTCCGGCTGATGGACCCGATGTCCCAACGCATGATGGGCGTGCGCGCCGATATGACGGTGCAGGTGGCGCGCATCGCCTCGACACGGCTGAAAAACGCCGGGCGGCCTTTGCGGCTTTGCTACGCCGGCGAGGTGCTGCGCACGGTCGCGAGCCAGCTCAACCCGGAGCGGGAGGTTGTGCAGGTCGGCGCCGAGTTGATCGGCAGTCCCACCGCCGAGGCCGATGCCGAGATTATTCTGGTCGCCGTCGAGGCGCTGAAGGCCGTCGGGGTTGGCGGCCTGTCGCTCGATCTGATGGTGCCGACCCTGGTGCCGGCGGTGTTGGCGGGGTTGGCGGCGCCGGCGGAGGACATCGCGCGGTTGCGCGCCGCCGTGGATCGCAAGGATATGGCCGCCGTCGAGGAACTGGCCGGTGCGGCTCGGCCGGTGCTGACCCGGTTGCTGGAGGCCTCGGGGCGGAAGGACGCGGCCTTGGCGATGCTTGCCGGGCTTGATTTGCCCGACGAGGCGCGCGCGGCGCTTGATCGCCTGACCCAGGTGACCGATCGGGTCGCGGCGGTTGAACCGACGTTGGCGATCACCCTGGACCCCGTGGAAAATCGCGGCTTCGAGTACCACACGGGCATCGCGTTCAGTCTGTTTGCGCGCGGTGTGCGTGGTGAGATGGGGCGTGGCGGCCGATACCGTCCGAATGGTGATGAAACCGGCACGGCGACCGGGTTCACGCTGTACATGGAGCGGGTGCTGCAAGCGCTACCGTCGCCGACGCCACGGCCACGGGTGTACGTGCCGTATGGAACCTCGCGTGACGAGGCCGCCGCTCTGCGCGCGGCCGGTCGGGCCACCGTTCAAGGCCTGGAGCCGGCCGTCGATCCGGTGGCGGAGGCGCGGCGTCTGGAATGCAGCCATGTCTGGTTGGAAGGTCGAGCCGAGCCGGTCGACGCGGAACAGGGAACAAGGGACACACCATGAGCAATGTCGCCGTGATCGGCGCCCAATGGGGTGACGAGGGCAAGGGCAAGATCGTCGACTGGCTGTCGGAGCGGGCCGATGTCGTCGTGCGGTTCCAAGGTGGGCACAACGCCGGCCACACGCTGGTCATCGGCAACCAGACCTACAAGCTCAGCCTGATGCCCTCGGGGGTGGTGCGACCGGGCAAGCTGGCGGTCATCGGCAGCGGCGTGGTGGTCGATCCCTGGGCCTTCCTCGACGAGCTGGAGCGCCTGCGCGCCCAAGGGCTCGTGCTTGAGCCGGGCGATCTCCTGGTGGCGGAGACGGCGTGCTTAATTCTGCCGGTGCATCGGCGTCTGGACCAGGCGCGCGAGGCGGCCCGGGGCGACCGCAAGATCGGCACCACCGGACGCGGCATCGGTCCGGCCTATGAGGACAAGGCCGGCCGCCGCGCGGTGCGGGTCGCCGATCTGGCCGAGCCGGAGACGCTGAAGGCCAAGGTTTCTTACTTGGCCGAGCATCACAACGCCTATCTGCGCGGTCTGGGCGAGGCGGAAATCGACCCGGCCGAGCTGCTGGCCGAGCTGATGGCGATCGCCCCGCGCATTCTGCCGTTCGCCGGCCGGGTCTGGGAGCGGCTGGACCAGGCCCGGCTGGCCAACAAGCGCATCCTGTTCGAGGGCGCGCAAGCGGTGATGCTGGACGTCGATCACGGCACCTATCCTTTCGTGACCTCCTCGAACACGGTCGCGGGTCAGGCGGCGACCGGAGCCGGCATCGGGCCGACCGCGATCGGCTACGTGCTGGGGATCGCCAAGGCCTACACCACCCGGGTCGGCGCGGGACCGTTCCCGACCGAGTTGCAGGACGTGGTCGGCCGCACCCTTGGCGAGCGCGGGCACGAGTTCGGTACCGTCACCGGGCGGGCGCGGCGCTGCGGCTGGTTCGACGCGGTGATGGTTCGGCAGGCGGTGAAGACCGGGGGCATCAACGGCATCGCGCTGACCAAGCTCGACGTTCTGGACGGGTTCAAGACTCTGAAGGTCTGCACCAGCTACCGGTTGGACGGGAGCACCCTCGATCACTTTCCCGCCGCGCAAGGCGCGCAGTCGCGGGTCGAGCCGATGTACGAGACCGTGGATGGGTGGGCGGAAAGCACCCGGGGCGCGCGGTCCTGGGCGCAGCTTCCGGCCAATGCGATCAAATATATCCGCCGCATTGAAGAGTTGATCGAGGCGCCGGTCGCGCTGTTGTCGACCAGCCCGGAACGGGACGACACCATACTGGTCAAGGATCCTTTCACCGCCGGACCATGATCGTCGGATGCCGCCATCCTCGACCGGTGCGCGGATGCGCGCGCGCGTGGTAAACTCGGCGCGCCGAATCACCACGTACCCAGTGGGAGTCTGAGCGCATGGCCGACGGAATGGTGGTCATCAAGGATCGGGTCGATGTCGATCCGAATAAACCGCTTCCGGAATTCGACCTGCCGCACGCCAAGGCGTTTGCCGCTAAGGGCCGGCGCGACGAGGCCGCGGAATTGGTCGCGTACGCGTGCGAGCCGGACGTGCCGTTGCGGTTCGACGACCTGGAGAGCATGCAGGGGTTCTCTGGCAGTGCGCTAATGCGGCTTGTCGAATGGGGGATCGGTACCTGGACGCCGCGTCGGCGGCGGTTACCGGTGGTGGTGTATGAGAAACCGGCCGGCGGGCGTCTGATCAAGGACGTGGCGGAGACGATCGAGCCGCTCAATGACGAACAGCTGACGCGCAACTTCCTCGTTCCGGTCATGACGACACTTCGAGATATGTCGGCGCGTGGCGTGCCGCACCGGGCGATCCGGCCAGACAACCTGTACTACGCGGACACCAGCAAGCGCATGATCATCCTGGGTGACGCGTTGACCTGTCCGCCGGGGTTGAACAACCCAAGTTTCGTCGAGACACTGGAACAGGCGATGGCGGATCCGATCGCGCGCGGGCGGGGTGGCGTCACCGACGATCTTTATGCCATCGGCGTGTGCTTGATCTTTCTGTTGCTTGGGCGCAACCCGGTGCACGCTCAGGACCGTCAGGAGCTGATCGAGCGGAAGATCGCCATTGGGTCGTACTCGGCGCTGACCGCCGGCGCGCGCATCCAGATGAACATGATGGAGCTGTTGCGCGGCCTGCTGTCGGACGAAGTACGGGAGCGGTGGTCGATCCGTGAGGTTGAGCTGTGGATCGGCGGACGGCGGTTGACCCCGAAACAGGCCAAGCTGCCGCCTCGCGCCGCTCGGCCGCTTACGATTGCCGGGCACGATCATGACAACGTCCGCTCCGCCGCCGACGCCATGGGCCGAAACTGGTTGGTGGCGGCCGATGTGGTGCGCAGCCAGGATTTCGATAACTGGCTGCGGCGCAGCCTGACGGACGAAGTCGTGGTCGAGAACGTCAACAAGATTGTCGGCAGCTCGGCGGTCGTCGCCAACGTTCCAGAGGCGGATTCACCGAAGTTGGTGACGCGCGCGTCTATGGCGCTCGATCCGGCGGCACCCCTGCGTCACAAGGGATTCGCCTGTCATGTCGATGGGGTGGGGCCGGCGCTGGCCATGCGGTTCGATCAAGAGGATCTGCGCCAGAAGATCGCGGACTTCATCAACGGTAAATTCGTCGGCCAATGGATGTCGCTGCAAGTGCGAACACGGTCCGACCTGACCGAATTGTACAGTTTGTTCGACCGGTTGCCGGCCAACCTGAACCAGACTGGCGTGGGGTACGGCATAGAGCGGGTTTTGTATGCGTTGAACGATCATATCCATTGCCGCAGCCCGTTGGTCGATGTCTATTTCATTACTCGGGTCGAGGAACTGATTCCGGCCATGGAGATGGCGGCCAACCGCCGTGATCGGCCAAGTTCACCGATGGATCGGCACATTGCCGCCTTCACGGCCGCGCGCAATCCCGACATCGACGAGCGATACTTCCGCGCGTTGTCGGGCCAAGATGATAGCGGCGTCGAGCGGACGCTCGCGGCGCTTAATCTGTACGCACGCATTCAGGCGCATTCCAAGAATGGGCCGGCTCCGAACTTGGCGGGGTGGTTCAGTGAGCTGCTCAAGCCGGCGGTCAATAAGTTTCATAATTTGAAGCAGCGGAAGGCGGTCGAGGCGAATGTACAGAAGGCGGCCGAAAGCGGACAACTCCTTGAGCTGCATACGATCTACGGTGACAATCGGGCGGTACAGCGTGATCAGCAGGGCTATGCCCGCGCCTTGCAGGAACATCAGCATTGCGGCGCCCAGGTGCAACAGTTGACCATTGAGCTGCAAAATCGCGAACACATGGCGTCCGAGTTGGGTGAGCAGGTTGCCGCCGTGGCGTCGGGTGTCACCGGCAGTCTCGGTTCGACCGCCATCATCATTACGTACATGCTATGACACGCACGACCCACCGAGCCTTTGAACGGCTCTCAGCCCCGAGCCTCTGACCGAACGCCATGGCAGTCCAGTCCGCCAACGCCGCCGCCACTCGAACCATCATGATCGCCATCATTGGCGGTGTGGCGGTGTTCACATTGCCGACGGTGATGCTGCTCGGCGTCGGCATGCTGCCGACACTGGTGGCCATGCTGACCGATCGCCGCAAGGAGAAATACGCCACCTTGTGCGTCGGCTGCATGAACTTCACGGGCGTGCTGCCGTTCATGATCGTGCTGTGGAGCGAGGATCATTCCTACGAAAAGGCTTTTAGCCTGATCGCTGATCCGTTCACCTGGTTGGTGATGTTTGGCGCGGCGGCATTGGGGTGGGCGATCTTTTTCGTGGCGCCTGGGATCGTCGGCATGTTCATCGGCATGCGGGCCGAGCAGCGCATCCAAAGGCTGCGCCACCGCCAGCGAGAACTGGTCGAGGAATGGGGTCCCGGGGTGGCGGGCGGCAACAAGCGGGAGAGCGGTGGCGAGGACGGCGCGGGCTGAACCGCCACCACCCCACGGCGGTCAGTGCGCGGTTTCCTGCACAAGTTTCTCCTGGATCGCCGAGTTCTTGATTGCCTTCTGCAGCTTCTCGAACGCCCGCACCTCGATCTGCCGCACGCGTTCCCGGCTGATTCCGTATTCCTGGCTCAGTTCCTCCAATGTGGTCGGATCGTCACGCAAGCGGCGTTCCGTCAGAATATGCCGCTCGCGGTCGTTCAACCCTTCCATCGCCAGGTTCAGCAGCCGGCGGCGCTTCTGCAATTCGTCGTCTTCGGCTAGGCGGGATTCCTGATTCTGTCCCTCGTCGACCAGCCAATCCTGCCATTCGCCCTCGCCATCTTGGCGTAACGGGGC
This sequence comes from Alphaproteobacteria bacterium, assembly GCA_013203465.1. Classification (GTDB taxonomy): domain Bacteria; phylum Pseudomonadota; class Alphaproteobacteria; order Thalassobaculales; family Thalassobaculaceae; genus JABMNR01. Next base: position 22,813 of record JABMNR010000108.1, on the reverse strand, counting down.
GTTCAGCGAGTGATCCGGGCTGGCGAGGCGACGGTTCATCGAGATCACGTCGCTCTCGGGAACATCGAGTTTCTCGGCGATCGCCGTGACGCGTTCGGGCGACAGATCGCCCTCCTCGATCGCCTGCATCTGGCCTTTCAGCTTGCGCAGGTTGAAGAACAGCTTCTTCTGCGCCGCCGTGGTGCCCATTTTCACCAGCGACCAGGAGTGCAGGATGTATTCCTGGATCGAGGCGCGAATCCACCACATGGCATACGTCGCCAACCGGAATCCCCGTTCCGGGTCGAAGCGCTTGACCGCCTGCATCATGCCGACGTTGCCCTCGGAGATCAGCTCGGCCAGCGGCAGGCCATAGCCGCGATAGCCCATGGCAATCTTGGCGACCAGCCGAAGGTGGCTGGTCACCAGCTTATGCGCGGCGTCGACATCGTCATGCTCGCGCCATGACTTGGCCAGCATGTACTCTTGCTTCGGCTCCAGCATCGGGAATTTGCGGATCTCCTGCAAATACCGCGACAGATTTCCTTCGGCGCTGATGGCCGGCAGATTAGGGGATCGCGGTGCCATGTGTGATCCTTTGTTCCCGAAAATTGGGCGCACGAAACACTCGGTGCCTCCATCCGATAAAGGGTAAATGGGCAGCCGAGGTTACATTGTGAAGGGTTGGCCGCCGCGGTGCAACGCGGTGAGCAATTGGGCCAGATCGGCGGGCGGTGGGCTTTCGAACCGGACAGTCTCCCCCGTCGTCGGATGGACGAAGCCGAGCACCGTCGCGTGCAGCGCCTGCCGGGCAAAGGAATCGATCGCTTCCCTGGCCTCGGGTGTAATCCCGTCCGCCCGGGCACGCCGGCCGCCTCCATAGACCGGGTCGCCAACCAAGGGGTGCCCGATATGGGCCAGATGCACCCGGATCTGATGGGTGCGCCCGGTCTCCAGCCGGCATTCCAGCAAGGCGGCCGCCGTGCCGAACCGCTCACGTGTTTTATAGTGGGTTATGGCGGCTTTACCGCGCCCGGCGGGGCGCACGGCCATGCGGACGCGGTCCCGTGGATGGCGGCCGATCGCGCCCTCGATCCGACCGGCCGTTGGTACCGGGGCGCCGTGGCACAGCGCCAGATAGACCCGGTCCACATCGTGGCGCGCGAATTGTTCCGCCAAGCCATGGTGAGCGGTGTCGGTCTTGGCCACCACCAGCAGGCCGCTGGTTTCCTTGTCGATCCGATGGACGATCCCCGGGCGGCGGACGCCGCCGATCCCCGACAACGTGTCGCCGCAATGGGCGATCAGCGCGTTGACCAGCGTATCGCGTGGCGAGCCGGGCGCCGGGTGCACGGTCATGCCGGCCGGTTTGTCGATCACGATCAGATCGGCGTCCTCGTACACCACGGCCAGCGGCAAGTCCTGAGCCTCTGGCGCGGCCGGTTCCGGCGGCGGCACCACGATCCGGTAGACCGCCCCCGGTTTGACCGACGCCGAGGGGTCCGTTATCGTCGCGTCATCGGCGCTGACCTGACCATCCAATATTAACGATTTCAAACGGTTGCGTGACAATTTTGGGACGTCTTCCTGGACCTCCAAGCACTGCGCCAGCCAGCGGTCGACCCGGTCGGTCGGGATCGCCGCCAGCGTGGCCTCGGAGGCGTCCAGGTGGATCGATTGGGGGGGGGCCGCGCGCATGACCGGCACCATAGGGCAAGGCGGAAGCCCGGAAAAGCGGCCGGGTGTGTCCTATCTCGGCGCGGTCAAGCTGGCCGTCGGCGTGATGGGCATGCTGATTGTCGTCGGGGTGGTGATCCTTGCGGTGACGGTGGTTCAGCGGTTGAGCGGTGGCTCGGGCGTTGACCCAACGTCACGCGCCCGCTCAGAGATGCCGCCGCCGTCCTTTGACGAGGTGTCGCTTCCTCTACCCGCCGGCGCGGTGATCCAGGACATGGAGATGGATGGCCGGCGTCTGATCCTGCGTCTGCTTTTGGCCGGAGATCGCCCGGCGTTGATGCTGGTCGACCTCGACACCGGACGCCGCCTTGGCTTGATCCGCCTAGAGGCCGCGGCGCCATGAGGCGGCACGGTTCTTTCGAGGTCCGATCAGCAAGGGTATTGTCCAACCTTGTCTAATCCGCTTTCGGACATGCGCATGCCCTCGTCGAATCCCGACATCGTTATCACCGAGTTCATGGATCGGGCTGCGGTCGACCGCCTCTCGGCGGCGCACGACACGCTGTACGATCCCGGCCTGGTCGATCGGCCGAAGGCGATCCCGGCGCTGTTGCGCCTGGCGCGGGCGCTGGTGGTGCGCAACCGCACACGGGTGACCGATGATCTGCTGGCGGCCGGCTCCGGCTTGCGCATCGTCGGTCGGTTGGGCGTCGGCTTGGACAACATCGACGTGGCCGCCTGTCAGGCGCGCAGTGTAGCCGTGGCCCCGGCGGCCGGCGCCAACGACGTCAGCGTCGCCGAATACGTGATCGCTATGGCGTTGCATCTGCTGCGCGGCGCTTACGGCTCGAACGACGCGATGATCACCGGTGCCTGGCCGCGCACGGCGTTAATCGGCCGCGAGGTGGCGGGCAAGACGATGGGGTTGGTCGGCTACGGCGCCATCGCCCGCCAGGTGGCGAGCCGGGCCCGCGCGCTCGGCATGGCGATCGCCGCCTTCGATCCCTATCTCGATCCTGGCGACCCGGCGCTGCGGGGTGTCCGGTGTTGTCGCGATCTCACGGAACTCCTGGCGGTCGCCGATGTGGTGAGCCTGCACGTTCCCCTGACCGGTGGCACCCGGAAGCTGATCAACGGTGAAGCCATGGCGTCGATGCGGCCGGGGGCGGTGTTGATCAACGCCGCGCGTGGCGGGGTGGTGGACGAGGCGGCCTTGGCCGATGCCCTGCGCCGGGGACAGGTGGCCGGCGCCGCCCTCGACGTGTTCGAGACCGAACCGCTGTCGGCCGAGGCGGCGGCGGTGTTCGAGGGGTGCCCTAATCTGGTTTTGACCCCGCACATCGCCGGCCTGACCGATGAAAGCAACGACCGTGTGGGAACCGTGATCGCCGACGCGGTGCTTGCCGCGCTGGCCGAGGAGAGCACTGTATGAGCGGGGCCGAGATTGAATGGACGCCCGACGCACAGGGCGCGCTCGACGGGATGCGGGTGCTTGACTTGTCCCGCTTGGTCGCCGGCAACGCCGTGACCCATGTGCTGGCCGATCACGGGGCCGAGGTCATCAAGGTCGAGAAACCGGGCACCGGCGACGATCTGCGCAATTGGAAGACCGAAGGGGTGGCGACCCATTGGAAGGTCTACTGCCGGAACAAAAAGAGCGTGACGCTGAACTGGCGGGCCGAGGGAGCGACCGAGCTGTTTCTCGACTTGGCGGCGACCGCGCGGGTGCTGGTCGAGAATTTCAAGCCCGGCACCTTGGAGGCGATGGGGATCGGCCCAGAGGTGCTGCACGCCCGCAACCCGGATCTGGTGATCGTCCGCATCTCCGGTTGGGGACAGGATGGGATGTGGGCGCACAAGCCCGGGTTCGGCAGTCTGGTCGAGGCGATGAGCGGATTTGCCGCGATGAACGGTTTCGATGATCGGCCGCCGGTGCTGCCGCCGCTGGCGCTGGCCGACATGATCGCCGGGCTGTACGGTGCCTTCGCGGTGATGGTGGCGGTGCGCGAGATGGAGCTGAAGGGCGGGCCGGGGCAGGTGATCGATCTGCCGCTGTTCGACCCGATTCATTCGGTCCTGGGGCCGATCGTCGCCAATTACGAGCTGACGAAGAAAGTTCCCGAGCGCAAGGGCTCGCTGTCCAATCAGACAGCACCGCGCAATGTCTACCGCTGCAAGGACGGCAAGTACGTGGCGCTTTCCGGCTCGATGCAGGCGATGGCCGAGCGGCTGTTCCGTGCTATGGGCAGGCCGGATCTGATCGATGATCCCCGGTTTCGCACCAACACCGATCGGGTGGCGAACAACGATCAGCTCGACCCGATCGTCGGCGCCTTCATGGCGGAACGAACCCGGGACGAATGCCTGGCCTTGTTCGAGGAAGCGGGCGTGACGGTCGGGGCCGTGGCCGATGTGGCGCAGATCGCCGAGCACCCCTATCCGCGCGACCGGAAAGTTCTGGTCTCCCTGCCGGATGAGCAGGCGGGCCGTCTGACCATGCACAACGTCATTCCCCGGCTGTCCCGCACGCCGGGCCATCTTCGCCGCCCCGCCCCGGAATTGGGCGAGCACAACGACGACATCTGGCGCGCGCTTGGCCGTGATCCGGCCGTGCTCTCCGAACAAGGGGTGATCTGATGGCTGGGACCGACCGGGAGCCGCCCCGCGAACCACCACTGTGGCGGTCGCTGTTGTATGTGCCGGCGACGGCGGTGCGGTTCGTCGCCAAGGCGGCGGAGCGCGGCGCCGACGGGATCATCCTCGATTTGGAGGACTCGATCCCCCCCGACGCCAAGACGGCGGCGCGGTCGGTGTTGGCCGGCGCGGTCGCGGCCGTGGCGCGGGGAGCGGGCGACGTGCTGGTGCGGATCAACCGGCCCTGGCGCCTCGCGGTGGCTGATCTGGAGGCGGCGGTAATCCCCGGGGTCGACGGGCTGTGCTTGCCGAAGGTCGATAGCGCCGATCATCTTGTGGCGATCGATGAGGTGGTGGCCGAGCTGGAGGCGGAGCGGGGGCTGGTGCCCGGCCATATCCGCTATGCCGTGCTGGTGGAGACCGCCAAGGGCGTGGCCGAGGCTCGCGCCATCGCCAAGGGCAGCGCGCGGGTGGCGGCGATCACGCTTGGCGGTGAGGATATGTCGGCCGATCTCGGCCTGCCGGAGCCGGACCCCGCCGTGCTCGACCCCTATGACGCGGCGGTGCGGCTGGCGGCGCGTGAGGCCGGGGTGATCCCGTTGGGCTATCCCGGCTCGATCGCCGAGTTTACCGACCTCGATGCCTTCCGCCGGGCGGCCGAGGCGGGGCGGCGCAATGGCTCGGAAGGCGGCATGGCGATCCATCCGGCGCAGGTGCCGGTGCTGAACGCCGCTTTCGCCCCGAGTGCTGAAGAGATCACCCACGCCGAGGGCGTGCTGGCGGCGTTCGACGATGCGCTGGCGCGCGGCCTCGGCGCTGTCGCCTACCAGGGCAAGATGATCGACAAGCCGATTGTCGATCGCGCCCGGCGGGTGATCACGGCCCGCGATCGGATCAAGGCGCGCGGGATCTGACGCCCGGCCGCGGACCAGGAGCGGTGCTTATTCGGTCTACGCTGATCGTGCTGTGGGATATGGTCCGGCGACCTCGTCCGAACCTGTCGGTGTGACGAGATAGAACCGGTGGAGGGAAAACGGCATGCGGCGACCCCCGGCATCCAGTGATGTGACGCTTCCCTCGGAAGAGGTTCCAGCACCTCGAAGAGGGGCCAGGTTCACGCTGGAGGGGGTGCTGGGCGTGGTTCGGGACTATCTCGGGCTTGGGCGCCGACGGCGGGCCGAGGCGGTTACCGATCCGGCAAGCTTGCGCCGCTTTATCGAGACCCGCGCCAGCTATGTGGCGCAGACGTCGCTGTATGGCTATCTGCGCACTCGCGCGGGGCTCCGCTATCCGGAGTTGTTCGACGATGATCCCTTCGTGGCGTCGGTCAACATCGCGAAGTGGCAGATGTGGTTGGCGTGTTTGTCCGATGTCTCTGTCTATGCGGGCGGCATGGTCGCCCGGGCGAGCGATGCCCCGCCGCAGGCGGTGGGGCAATTGATGCGGGACGTTGTGGCGTCCATTCTTGCGGATACCGGCGTTCCGGACAACGCGGGGCCCGACTACAAGGCAACCGCCGACCGGGTTCTGGAGCGCGTGGCGTCCTGTGATTGGGCGGCTGTTGCCGACGGTGAGGCGGCGTTCACCGAGAGTCCGCCGGCGCTGGTGCGCTGGGCGCCGATCGTCGACGAATTGAAAGAGGCCGACGAGCCGATTGTGGTGAACTCGGTCCGGTTCCGCTGGAAGGAAGTGCGGGATGATTTGCGCCGCAGCCTTCACGCTGAGGCCGTGCTGCTGAGCGCGGGCGCTAAAGTTTGATGAACCTTGGTATTAGTTGAGGAACATCCTGAAGAATGCGGCCAGCCCGTGGGCGAACTCGCTTTCCAGCGGAAACGACAGCATGCCCATCACCGAATAGCCGAGCACCCAGGGCATCAGATAGAAGCGGACCATGTAAAAGAACCACGCCACGTAGAGCGGCACGATGGCGGGGATGAGAAAGCTGGGCGTGATCGGCTTAAAGAGATTGAGCAGCGGATCCGTCGCCCACACGAAAAACCGCATAAAAAAGAATTTACTTTCCTTGGGCAGGAAGAGGCCCATCCCAAAGCGGCCGATCAACGTCCACATGATCATCCCAAGGACGTAGTCGAGCACCAAGGCCCAAAGGGGAATGGCGGATTGCATGGTCGTAACGCTCCGGATGAATGGAGTCTGCTCGAGCCGAAGGTAGCAAAAAAAGAAGCCGGGGAGAGGTATTCTCTCCCCGGCTTTCGGCGAAACGCCGTGTTAGTGCGTCGACCCTAGGATGGTCGCGCCAGATGGGATGCGAACCTCGTCCACCATGGCTTGAGTCTCCGCGTCGGGTGCCGCGGTCATCAGGGTCACCGCGACCATCGAGATCAGGCTTGCGCTTGCCCCGACGATGCCGAAGCGAAGGTGATCAAGACCGATCCACGGCTCCATACCCGCGAACCTGACCATGTAGAGGTACCAGAAGCCAACGCCCAGCCCGACCGCCATGCCGGCGATCGCTCCCGCGCGATTGGCCCGTTTCCACCAGACCCCGAGCACCAGCGGGAAGAACAGACCGGACATCGCGAAACAGAAGGCCCAGGCCACCGCTCCGAGAATACTGGTCAACTTCAGGCTGGCCACGAAGGCGCCGGCGGCACCGATCAGGATCAGCAGGATACGGGCAACCAGAAGTCGCTTCCGGGTTTCCGCCTTGGGGTCGATGATCTTGTAGTACAGATCGTGGCTAAGCGCGTTGGCGATGGCCAGAAGCAGGCCATCGGCCGTCGACATCGCCGCCGCCATGCCACCCGCGGCCACCAGGCCGGAGATGACGTAGGGTAGTCCCGCGATCTCCGGGGTCGCCAGCACGACGATATCGCCGCGCATGAAGAACTCGTTGATCTGCAGAATGCCGTCACCGTTGGAGTCGGCGATCTTCAACATGCCGATCTCGCTCCATTTCTGTATCCATTCCAGCGCGTTTACGTCGACAATGGCCTTGCCGATGATGCTGGTCGCTAGATTCGGATCCAGCACCTGCAGCTTGGTGAACGTCGCCAACGCCGGAGCGGTGAAGTACAGCAGGGTGATGAAGAACAACGACCACGCCACCGAGGTCCGGGCGGCGCGCACCGACGGGGTGGTGAAGTAGCGCATCAGGATGTGCGGCAGCGACGCCGTGCCGAGCATCATGGCGGCGACCAGGGTCACGAACTTCCACGCCGCGAGGGCGGAGTCGCCCGGTGTGGCGTGCAGGTTCACCAACGCACTCAGACCGGCGAAGCTCTCGGTCGCCTTGAGTGTACCGACACCCAGCATGGGCTCCAGTTCCTGAATGCGGGCCGTGGCGTCACCATAGGCGAACTGGGGAATGACGCCGAAGTCCTGCTTCATGGACATCCAGAACACCGGTACGAGATAGGCGATGATCAGCACGATGTATTGCGCCACTTGGGTCCAGGTGACCGCCCGCATACCGCCGAGCATCGAGCACAGCAGAATGCCCAGAAGGCCGAACCAGACGCCGACCTCGAATGGGATCTGCAACGCGCGCGACGCGATGGTGCCGGTCGCGTTGATCTGCGCCGTCACGTAAGTGAAGGACGCCACCACCAGAACCAGGACCGCAAGGAGGCGCGTGAGATTGCCGCCGTAGCGGGTGCCGATGAAGTCCGGAACCGTGTAGCAGCCGAACTTGCGCAAATACGGCGCCATCAGTACCGCGACCAACACGTAACCACCGGTCCACCCGACCACGAAGGCAAGGTAGGAGTGGCCGCCCATGTAGATACCGCCGGCCATGGCGACGAAGGACGCGCCGGACATCCAGTCGGCGGCGGTCGCCATCCCGTTGAACACGGGCGGCACCTCACGCCCCGCGACGTAGTAGGCGTCGACCTGCATCGTGCGGGACAGCCAGCCGATGAGGGCGTAGATGACGATGGTGAAGGCGACGAACAGGATGCCGATGGTGTCGGCGGTAGCGCCCCCGTACTGCTCGAGGATGGCCATCAAGGCGACGAATCCCAGAAAGCCGCCCGTGTAGATGCCATAGATCTTGGGCAGGTTATCGACGAACCTTCCCTGAATTCTGAACCAGCTCATGACGCGATTCCTCCCTTAATCTTCTTCGGCCACACCGCAATCGCGATCGATCTGATCCTGCTGTCTCACGAAGACAAACAGCTGGATGACGAAAGCGAAAAGCGATCCCTGAGAGGCCATGTAGTAACCGACAGGGAAGCCGATGAAGCTTATTTCATTGAGATCGCGCGCGAACCAGTGCACGACAAAAGCGAAGAAAAACCATATGATCAGATTTATGATCATCAGATTTCTGGTTCTCCGCCAATGTTCTTCTCGATTCTCCATCACTTGGTCATTCAAGGTTATTTCCTCCCATTTTCATTGGGTAACTCAGAGTTTCCCCTGTTTAATCTTAATTTTTATCTGGAGCCCCCAACTGGGTGGACTAATGCCCACGCTACTTTACGAGCGTAACTCAATCGCTGAATCTTGCAAGCAGAGCGATCGGTGGGCTTGACCCGGGCGCCCTAGATCTCTTGGCGCGTGGCGGCTAATACGATCAGAGCACCATCGAACTCTAAAGTCTTCCGCCGCCCACAGGCGAGAATTGCACGCTCGTCATCACCCACGTGACACCTGCTTGAACAGCAGATCCCGCACTATCGTGGGGATGTGAGAGATCGACTTAAGCGATTGTTTCAGATGATTTTTTTGCGACCTGCTTAACCCGTTGAGGTCAATCAAGTTGGACGACTTTCGGCCCGACGCGATGTCCTGACTCTGCTGCCCCAACATCAGCGACAAGGCGAGGGTGTGCGTGTGCAGCATGGCGGTGAAATCCGCTTCACTGCCAAGGCCAAGCTTTATCAGTTCCTCGATGCGCGCCTTGGTCGATTGTCTTCTTACATTGTGGCGAATCGCTAATGTTCGGGTGGCCGCCACGATGGGAAAAAGAGCGTACAGTTTTAAATCGAAACGACCTCCCGCGGCTTTCAGTCCACCCAACATCGTGAACGGTTCCGGCACCGCGGAAAGATTTCGCGCCAGTGCCTTGGCGAAGGCCACATTGCCTCGGCCGCGATCATAGGCGTGAGCCAAGAGGTCGAGAGCGAGGGATCGCGCGCCGTGAACCGGGGTCAGATCGAAAAAAATATCGACGTTGAGGGCGTCCTCCAGCGTGGACCGCCGAACCCATCCGTCGATGCGGTCCTTCCACGTGTCGACCGATCCGCGCCAGGCGTCGTTGCGCGCCATGACCCCACCGGTGCAGTACGGAATCCCGCCCGCGTCGAGGATGTCGGTCATGCGCGCGCCAAGCTCGGCGAACCAGCGGTCTTCGGTCCCCCCCGGCGCGCCGGTGGCAAAGACGATCGCGTTATCCTGGTCGGGAACAAGAAGGCTTTCGCCACGCCCTCCCGACCCCAGGACCATGACGGCATAGGGACAAGGAGCATCTCCCTTGCCATCGGAGATCATGGACTCGGCGGCGAGGACGGCGGCGCGCCGGGTCATGGCGCGGATTTCCTCGCTGACGATCTCACAGATGACGCGTGCATCGATCTCCTCGGCGATGAGCGCGTTAACAACGCCTGGCAAGCTCGACCAGGCCACCGCCAACGTCTCGGCCGACGCGGACTCTTCAATCACGTCGTTGAGGGCGATGGCAGGGTCGGCGCGCAACCGCAGCAGGTCTCGAGCGGAGACGACGCCGGTCAAGATGTCCGAGTCCGAGTGTACGCCCAGATGACGTATCTTGAGGCGGCTCATCCGACCGATCGCGCGATAGAGGAAGGCGTTCTCATGAATGGTGTGGATCGGCCTCGAACCGATCGCCGCCACAACCTCGTCCAGGGCGGCGGCTCCATTCTTGGCGATCCGGCGCATCGCATCCCGTTCCGTCAGAATGGCGTAGTCCCGGACATCACGGTTCGGTTGACCGGTTGGCGATACGAACACCGACGAGATGGCGCGCGACGCCATCAAATCGAGGGCCTGTTTGAGGGTCGTGTCGGGCGTGACCACGGTAACGGGGCTGGCCATCAGATCGCCGGTGCGGTGGCGGTAGGCATAGCTGTCAAAACGGTCGAGTACGCCCCGTTTGTCGTCGAGACCCGGTTCGGATACCGGCATGTCCCACCCCGCGTTGGCGTGACGGTTCAACTCGGGCAGCAGTCCCAAACAGGCGCGTTCGGCCTCGGCGAGCGTGCGTATGCCTTTTTCCCGCAGTTTTGGGATGAGGGCGAGGAAGACGAGGCCGGCTGCCTCGGCGTCTCCCAGGGCTTGGTGCCGGTTTCTCGTCTCCAATCCGAGCCAACTCGCCAGCGCATCAAGCGAGTGGTTGGCAAGCGTCGGAGCCACGATCGTCGCCAGCAGGCGTACACACAACGATCGTGGTTTCTTCCAGGCAAGTCGGTTGCGTTCCGCCTCGGCGGCCAGAACCGTCAGATCGAAACCGATCGAGTGCCCGACGACAACCCGTTCATCCAGAAAGGCGATGAAGGTGGGCCAGGCCTCTTTCAGCGTCGGCGCCTCAAGAACCGCGTTTTCGGTGATGCCGTGTATGGCCGTCGAGGGTGGCGGGATAGGCACGCCGGGAGCGATGAGCTGTTCGTAGAATCTCTCGGCGTCCAGCGCCCCATTCGCTATGTGGATCGCTCCAAGCTGGATGATCCTGACCTTGGCGGCATCCAGACCAGTCGTTTCGGTATCGACGGCGACCGCTTCAATCGCGAACAGCGGAGTCGCCCCAGTTGTTGACGCCATACTTGCCCTCCCTGGCCAAGTGCTGAGACAACGGACGCACGACCGATGCATTAGTTTGCGCCGCGGGCCATACCCCCACAATGCTCCTGGTCAATGAGGCGTCCTTTCCCGGCACGGTCATGAGCCTTCACACGCCGGTCACCGTATCGTTGCGGGCGCGGGGTGGCTGAGCTAGAACCGCCATCTCCTCGACAACTGGCGAGCACGGCGACCATGGCGTCTTATCAGTACATCTACGTGATGAACGGTTTGTCCAAGACCTATCCCGGGGGACGGGAAGTTCTGAAGGACATCCGGTTGTCGTTCCTGCCGGGTGCGAAGATCGGCGTGCTGGGCCTGAACGGCGCCGGTAAATCGACGTTGCTGCGGATCATGGCCGGTCTTGACACCGAATATCAGGGCGAGGCTTGGGCCGCCGAGGGCTCGACGGTCGGCTATCTCGCCCAAGAGCCGGAGCTGGATGCGAGCGTCGATGTGCAAAGCAACGTGCTTCAGGGCATGGGCGCGGTCAAGGATTTGGTCGACCAGTTCAACGAGATCAGCGCGCGGTTCGCCGAGGAGATGACCGACGACGAGATGACCGCGCTGCTGGCCGAGCAGGCCGAGCTGCAGGAAAAGATCGACGCCGCCGACGCGTGGGATCTGGAGCGCAAGGTGGAGATCGCCATGGACGCGTTGCGCTGTCCACCGGGCAACGCCGACGTCTCCAAGCTATCAGGCGGAGAGCGCCGCCGGGTGGCGTTGTGCAAGTTGCTGCTGTCGCAACCGGATCTGTTGCTGCTGGACGAGCCGACCAACCATCTCGACGCCGAGAGCGTTGCTTGGCTGCAGCGGACCTTGGCTGATTATCCCGGCACCGTGGTGACCGTGACCCATGACCGGTATTTCCTCGACGAAGTCGCCGGCTGGATTCTGGAGATCGATCGGGGGCGGGGCATTCCCTACGAGGGCAATTATTCCGGCTGGCTGGTGCAAAAGAAGAAGCGGCTGGAGCAAGAGGGCCGGACCGAGGCGGCACGCATGCGCAGCCTCGACCATGAGCTGGAATGGATACAGCAGAGCCCGCGCGCCCGTCAGGCCAAGTCGAAGGCGCGTATCAACGCCTACGAGGATTTGCTGGCGCAGAGTCAGGAGAAGGCCGCCGACAATGTGCAGATTGTCATTCCGCCGGGACCGCGTCTTGGTGACGTGGTGATCAATGCCGAGGGGCTCTACAAGGGCTTTGGCGACCATCTGCTGATCGAGAACCTGTCGTTCAAGCTGCCGCCGGGGGGTATTGTCGGGGTGATCGGGCCGAACGGCGCCGGCAAGACGACGCTGTTTCGGATCATCACCGGCCAGGAGCAGCCGGACAAAGGCACGTTCGTGGTCGGCGACACGGTGGTGGCTGGCTATGTCGATCAGAGCCGCGACACCTTGAACGCCGGCAAGACGGTGTTCGAGGAAATTTCCGACGGTCTCGACGAGATCGATCTAGGTCGGCGCAAGATACAGAGCCGGGCTTATTGCGGGCAGTTCAACTTCCGTGGCGCCGATCAGCAGAAGAAGGTCGGCCAGCTGTCGGGTGGCGAACGCAACCGCGTGCATCTGGCGAAGATGCTGAAATCCGGCGCCAACCTGTTGTTGCTGGATGAACCGACCAACGATCTGGACATCGACACCCTACGGGCCTTGGAGGATGGTCTGCTGGAGTTTGCCGGCTGCGCTGTGGTGATCAGCCATGATCGCTGGTTCCTTGACCGCATCGCGACCCATATCCTCGCCTTCGAGGGCAACAGTCATGCCGAGTGGTTCGAGGGCAACTACGAGGCGTACGAGGCGGATCGCAAGCGCCGCCTCGGCGATGATGCCAACCAGCCCCACCGCATCCGCTACAAGCCGCTGGTTCGTGCCTGATTAGTGGACCGGTCGCGTTCTAGGAATTTCTTGCCTTCAGGGTCGCCATGCTTTTGTTCAGCGCGTCGATCAAGGCCTGGACACTGCGACCGTTGTTCTCAATCAGCGAGGCGTATTCCCGGCGTAGGGTGATGCTCATGCTCACGTCCTCGATCTTCAAGTCGATGACCTTGTAGTCATCGCCAGTCTTGACCAAGCGCCAGTCCAAGACCACCGGCGGTCCGCCGTTGGGGTCGATGATCCGGCTGGTGACGATCACGAATTGACCATCCTCGCGGCTGCCATCGACCGAGAGCGTTTGTCCCGAGTAGCTATTGAAGCGGTTGGTGTAGGTGTAGACGATGTTCTCGTTGAATGCTTTGAGATAGGCCTCGCGCTGCTCCTGCGTCGCTAGAGGCCAATAGCGTCCGAGCAGGAACCGGCCAATCGCCGGCATGTCGAAGGTTTCGTTCAACAACGCGTCGAAGCGCACGCGCTTCTCTGGCATCGAGGCCGACGGCTCGGTGACGAGGCTCAGCGCCCGGTCGGCCAGGGTGCGAATGAAGTTCTCGGCCCCCGATTCCGCCAGTGACGCGCGCGATCCCACCACCAGGACCGCGGCGACGAGAACGATACGTGCGATGGCCCCCATCTTGTCCCCCACTCTGTCGTTAGTCGTTCGATACCGGCGTTTGTCGCCGGAATTTGTTGCCTAAACTTAATGGGGATTCCGCGTACGAAATCAATCCGAGGCTGCTGGCTTGCTGCCGGTCTGTTCATCCGAACTGCTTGGCACGAACTCATCGAACTCGCCCGATGAATTGGGCACCACGCTTGGCACGGAGGGTGCGGGCGCGCCATTCCGGATCGCCGAATTCCGGGCTTGCTGATAAATGGTGCGCACTCGCGCGTAGTAATCGACCGACGTGGCCTTCAAATCGTTGATGACCTCGTAATTGCGTGCCCTGAAGTCAATGCCATCCACGGCTCGCCGGCTGATCTGGTAGTTAAAGTTCGCGTCGTCGTCGCCGATGTAGGTCGTCGGATCCATGAAATAATCCACAACGCGGCCCACGGTATCGCGCGTGTTCGACGGCCCGAGGAGGGGCAGCATGATGTAAATACCGCCTTCGGTTCCCCAAACACCGAGGGTCTGGCCGAAATCTTCGTCCCGATGGACAAGCCCCAGCCCCGTGGCGTTATCCACGAAGCCAAACATCGGTGCGTTGGCGACGAAACGCGAGGCCGTGATCTCGGCGGCGGCCCAATCGCTCTGAAGAATGTCGTTTACCAAGATCACCGGCGATCGTACCCAGTCGAGGAAGCTGCGCACCATGTCCCGAACAGGCGCCGGAATGGTCTCCTTATAGACGAAGGCCGTGGGCTGCAGCACGAAGGTATCGATGGTTTCATTAACGGCAAAAACCATACGGTTCGCCGGCTCGATCGGGTCGTAGACCTCGCCTTCATCCAGTTCACCTGGAGCCGCGCAACCGGACAACAGGGCGGCGGCGAGAAACGTTGTCGCAAAAAAACGACGCATCCGAATCGAGTCCTTTTTTTTCGAACCGAACCGCGGCCAGAACACCCCGCCCATATCCTCAGCTCAGAAGAGCAAATTCCATGCCTCAGAAGAGCAAATTCCATGCCGCGCGCGCCAAAGGCGGCACTTTCGAGCTAAAAGTGACCTATCACAGCCACGCCGGGTTTGCCAGTCCGCGCCCAAGAGGCCCACGGGGCTTGTGGCGAAAGTGTTGCAGAAATGCCGCGCTTTGTGATGGGCCAATCAGCGGACGCGCAGAGCCATGGCGCGCGCGTTTCGTTGCCACTCGGCGGCTCCGACGGCGCGGTACAAGCGTCCCGCCTGGATCAAAAGTGCTGTCGCGGTCGCGTTGTCGATGTTGACCGCCAACAACCCGATCAACAACGCGGCGTCGGCCTCGGCCAAGCGATCGCCAATGCTCTGAAACAGGATGCGGGCCTCGGCATAGGCTTGTTGAGCTTGTGGCAGGCGGTTTTGCGCCGCTTCAAGATCACCGATCGCGCGTACCGCCGAAGCCTCGCCATGTGGGTCGCGAAGCGACTGATACATTGTCCGGACCTGTGCGTAATTCACACGGGCGCGATCGGGATTGTCCATGAGCATGTCGAGCTGGCCGAGGTCCATCAGAGCCTGCGCCGCGTCGCGACCGCCGCCGGAGTTCTGGTAGTGGCCGTAGGCTTCCTTGAGCACCTCGCGCGCGCTGCGCTTCTGGTCGCGGGCGATGTCCACGTGTCCACGACCTTTCTGCGCGTCGGCGATGATCAACAGATCCTTGGAGCTTTTCGACTGCCCGTTCACTCGATCGAACAGCGCTTTCGCCTCCTCTAGGTTGCCCGCCAGACGCTCCATTTCGCCTAGACCGATCATCATCCGGGACTCATTGTCCTTATCACCTGCCTCGACGAACAGATTGCGGGCGGCGAGGCCATTGGCGCGGGCCCAATCGAACCGAATGCGACACCGCCGCACGTCGCCGCGCCCGGCGAGCAACTCGCTCGTGCCAATGCGTCGCCCCGCCTGCTTGAAGCGTTGCCCACCCTCCAGCGCCATGTCGCGTGCCTCGTTCGGCCGCTGCATGCGGCGATAGGAGTCGGAGAGAACCAGCCGCACCATACCTTCACCAAGGTAATCCCCTGTCCGCCGATACAGCGTCAGCGCCCGTTCGAACCGATTCTGAGCCTCGGCGTTGTTGCGTTCCAGGCGCAGCATTTCACCGCGGGCATACAGTGCGTGCGCCTCACCGATCCGATCGCCAGCCTGGCTGAGCAAAAACCGCGCCTGATCGAAGTGATCCCCAGCCTCTCCTGGTTTGCTGAGGCGTGCGGACGCCTCACCGAGGCCGAGCAAGGCGTTGCCTTCGCCAAATCGGTCGTTTTCGCGGGCAAATATCTGGCGGGCTTCCTCGAAGGCTTGACGCCCGGCCTCGTAGCCCCGGCGTTTGAGCTGCATGAAGCCACGTCCAGACATCGCGCGGGCGACGCCTCGTGCGTCGTCAGCGTCCTTGAACAAGGTTTCCGCGCTCAGGAACAGCGGCTCGGCTTGATCGAAGGCATCGCTTTCGGTGGCGAGCCCTGCTTGGCTGAGCTTCACCTGCGCCTCGCCCGCTTTATCCTTGGCCTCGCGGAACAAGGCCACCGCCTCGCTGAAATTCTTACGCGCGTCATCCTTCAGGCCGTAGATTCGAAACCCTTCGCCCTGGGCCCATAGCCGGCCGGCCGTGGCACCGGCACCTGTCGACAGTTTGCCGCCGGAACGGAGCGCTTGGACGCCGCCCGAGCGCTTGATGCCGCGGCTGACCCACCAATCGAGAATCAGGACCACGAACCCGAGCACGGTGACCCCGACGGCTACCAGATTCTGGAACTCGATCGGGTTTGCGGCGGTGAATACGTAGCTCGCACCTGCCGCGGCCGTGGTGAAGATCACGATCGTCAGCCGTCGCCGCCAGCTTCCGAGCCGACCGCGCCGCCGCGCGCTGTCGATCGCCCTCACCATGAAGGTTTCCTATCTAGGATCATGCAATCGGGTTCCTTGGCCGTCTCGGGGGGTCTATCCGTCGATGCGCCAGCTTGATTATCGCCTATTCCAGCAGTCCATCCAAACCGCCCTGACTTATTGACCAAGGCGGCGGTACAGCGGGCGTAGGATGGCCGGCAGCAGGTAGATCGGAAACTGCAACATGGCGAGATAAAGAAATACCTCCGGCGCGAACGCGCTCGGCGCGGCGCTCAGCACCACGGCCATGTTTCGATTCCCCGCCGTCAACCCGATGGTGGCGGCCGTACGCCGACCGGCCGGCAGGAAGAGCAGAAACCCGGCCGCCTGCATCACGAGACTGACGGTGAATACCAGCGCGGCCAGACCGGCGATGCGGCCCGGATCGGCGAGCGCCGTTGCCGTCACGCCGTCCATCACCGAAACCACGAACACCAGCATGATCAGTACAAAACCGCCGTCGATGGCGTCGCTGGCGCGGTTCAGACGGTCCGGCCCCGTCAGGCGGCGGATCGCGGCGGCCGCCAAGGCGGCGCCCAGCATTAGCGCCGCGAGCCGACCGCTCAATACCCACGGCGCAATGTCCAGGTCGAGATCGATCAGGCTGAGAACAAGGGGTGGTAAGGTCAGCGGCATCAACAGACCGCACAAGGTCATGACTGTCAGCGCCAGGGCGGAGTCGAGGCCGACAATGACAGCGATCGCGGTGACGGAAACGAGCGGCGGCGACGCGGTCCAAACCACCAGAGCGGTGCGAACGCCGCCCGTCAGCCCCAGGACTTCAGCGCCCCAAAAACCTAGCAGCGGTGAGATCAACAGCACGAAGCCCACGGCGAGCATGGTGCGTGTCGGCGACCGTAACGAGGCGCGTAGCGTCGTTGGATCCAGCCGCAACAACGAGATGATCAGCATCACAACGATCGCCGGCACCAACAGTGGACGGGTGAGGGTCGCGAGATCCGGTATCGCCAGGCCGACAAACACTCCCACCGCCAGGGCACTGGTCGCCCGTTTGCCGAACCACGCCAGCAGCCCCATCATGCCGGTGGCTCCGCTGGGATGGGGCGTTGACTGGAAACGGAGGGTGGAGCGTGGCGAGCAAGAACGACCCCGGATGGTTCGAGTCGGGCGGGGCGGCCGTCCGGCCGGAATGGATCGACTACAACGGCCACATGAACGTCGGCTATTATCTGGTCGCGTTTGATCAGGCGACCGAAGCGCTGTGTGCCCATCTTGGGGTGGGCGAGGCCTATCGCCGAAAGGCCGATGCGTCGATGTTCGTGCTTGAGGCTCATGTGACCTACGATCAGGAAGTGCGCGAAGGCGCGCCGTTGATGTTCCGCACCCGGATCGTCGACCATGATGCCAAGCGCATCCATCTGTTTCATCGTATGTTCCACGCGGAGGAGGGCTACCTCGCCGCAACCAACGAGTTGATGTGCATGCATGTCGATTTGGCGGCCCGGCGCTCGGCGCCGTTTCCACCGGATGTCGTCGAACGCGTTCGCGAGGCGGCGATCGTTCACGCCGGCGACATTCCGTCCACCGATATCAACCGGCGGATCGCCATCCGCCGCGGGTGAACCTCATGCTCTTGCCGAGGGATGATCATGGCCGAAGGATGATCATGATGGAATTAGATAAAAATTGATATTAGTAAGGGGCCCGCTGACTTGGCTTCCATGAACCGTCGGCGGGTGCCGAGGAGGCGCGTGAAGCGATGACGGCGAACTTGGATCAGGTCAAGGCGCACGCCGAGGCGGCGTGGACCTTGATGGCCCGTCACAAGGTGCCGCCGACCGCCGCCAACTACGCGGTGTGGTACGACTACGTCAGCGGCGCCAACGAGGCACTGCGCCGCAGCCTCGACGTCCTCATCAGCAACCGCCGGCCCCTCGACGAGAGCCTGTGCGCGGACTTGTTCGAGCGCTTCATCCTGCCAACCTGGCGCTCCGACGCGATCGAGGGCGTCGCCACTGGCTTGGGAGAACTGACCCAAGGAGTGTCCCAGGCCTTGGGCGAAGCCGGGGCGGGTTTGGGGCGGTACGGTGCCGCGCTGGACCGGGCGTCCACGGCGCTGGACGGCGCCACCGACACGGTTGCCATCGAGTTGGTTGGTGTCCTTAAGCGCGAGACGGAGGAATTCAATCGCCGTAACGCGGCGTTGCAGGCCAAGCTTGATTTTTCGGCGAACGAGATCAAGGCGTTACGCGATCGGTTGGCAGAAACTCGGCGCGAGGCGATGACCGATGGCTTGACCGGGGTGGCCAACCGGAAGCGCTTCGATGCCGCCCTGCGCGAGGCCGCCGCCGCCGCCATGGAAAACGGTTCGGCGCTATCGCTGATTATGTTGGATATCGATCACTTCAAGGCCTTCAACGACAATTACGGCCATCAACTGGGCGACCAGGTGTTGCGCCTGGTCGGTCGAACGATGATCGACAGCGCGCGCGACAGCGACCTGTCGGCGCGGTATGGCGGCGAGGAGTTCGCCGTGGTGATGCCGAACGCCGATCTCGAGGCTGCCCGCGGGCTGGCCGAGCGTATTCGCCATCGCATTGGCAAGCGGCGCATCGTCCGCCGCAACACCGGCGAGGATCTCGGTACCGTCACCCTATCCGCCGGCGTCGCCTGTTATGCCTTTGGCGAGCCGGTGTCGGCTCTGGTGGAGCGCGCGGACGCCGCCCTGTATCGCGCCAAGCAGAACGGGCGAGATCAGGTAACGACCGAAAACGACATGCCGGCCGACGGCACGACCAAGGCGACCGTCTGACTTTCCGCGTCGGCGTTACGCATGGCTGGCAAGGGCGCGCAGGGCGTCGCGTGACACCCCGTATGGCTGCCAGCTGCCCTTGCGGGTGAGCCCCAACCGTTCATAAAAGCCGCGCGCCCGGTTGTCGCTTTTCACCGCGAGATCGAGAGCGACGCAGCCTCGGTCGAGGGCGATCACCGCCAGCGACGCCATCAGGCGCCGGCCGAGCCCAGCACCTTGGCAGTTCGGGTCGACGAACAAATCTTCGACATAGAGTTTCGTGCAGCCGGCCCAGGTCGAATAGGTGAAATAATACAGCGCCAGCCCGACCGGCGATCCGTCGGCCGCCTCCGCCAGCAACGCTTCGAAACGGGGCGAGGGGCCGAAACCGTCGCGACGCAGATCCTCGACCGTGGCGGTCATCTCGTGTGCCGCGCCCTGGACTTCCCCCAAACGTCTGACGAGCCGCAGGAGCGTCTCGGCATCGTCGATCGTGGCGCGGCGAATTCGGATCGTCATGGGCGCCAGCCTACGGAGCCAAACCCCCAATCGGCAAGGCGCGGTTTGACGCGACCAGGTTGACCGGTAAGCTGTGGCATCCGAAGCGACTTTTTGCGCAGCCACCGCATCAATGCCTGTCGCCCGCCACTTGCTTAGTTTGAAGCGGCTGATCCGCAATGATCAGCTGGTCATGAGTGTGGCGGCCCTGGCGGTGGGCTTCGCCGCCGCCGCCGCCGCGGTGGCATTTCGCGAGTCAATTGACATCCTGCAAGAACTTTTTCTGGGTTTCGGCTCGGAAAACGTGGCAACCGGGGCGGCGGCGGTGCCGGCATGGCGGCTTGTTCTGGCGCCGGTGGCGGGCGGGCTGCTGATCGGCTTGTTCACTCGCTATGTCATGCCCGGCGAACGCCCCCAGGGTGTGGCGGATGTGATCGAGGCGAGCGCGCTGCGCGCCGGCCGCATGTCGATTCGCCAGGGTTTGGGGGCGGCGGCGATCAGTGCCACCTCGATCGGCTGTGGCGCCTCGGTCGGGCGCGAAGGGCCGGCGGTGCACCTCGGCGCCGCGCTGGCCAGTTTCGTCGGCCGGTCGCTCCACTTAACGCGGTCGCAGTCGCGAACCCTGCTCGGCTGTGGCGTGGCGAGCGCGGTCGCCGCCTCGTTCAACGCGCCGATCGCCGGGGTGTTCTTCGCCTTGGAGGTGGTGATCGGACATTACGCGCTGTCCGCCTTCGCGCCGATCGTCATCGCGTCGGTGTGCGGCACCATCGTGTCGCGGATGTATTTCGGGGATTTCCCGGCCTTCATCATCCAAGAGCACCAGATCGGCTCATTCCTCGAATTCCCCGCTTTCGCGCTGCTTGGTGTCGCCAGCGCCGCGGTGGCGATCACCCTGATGCGCCTGTCTGGCTGGATCGAGATCAAGAGCACCGCGATTCCGTTGCCGCGTTGGCTGTGCCCAGCGGCGGCGGGGCTGGTGGTTGGTGTCGTGGCCTTGAAGTTCCCGGAAATCCTCGGGGTCGGCTACGAGGCGATGGATAACGCGTTGAAGGAGAATTACGGCTTTCGGCTGTTGGTCACGTTGGCGGTGTTGAAAATCGCGCTGACCGCCCTGTGTCTGGGAGCCGGGTTCGGCGGCGGCATCTTCTCGCCGTCGCTGTTCATCGGCGCGATGCTGGGCGGCGCCTTCGGTCTGGTGGCGACCGAGCCGTTCCCGCATCTGTCCTCGGGGCACGGTGCCTACACTCTGATCGGCATGGGAGCGGTGTCCGGGGCCGTGTTGGGCGCGCCGATTTCCACCATCCTGATCATCTTCGAGATGACCAACGATTACCGCCTGACCATCGGAGTGATGGTGGCGGTGGTGATTGCCTCGCTGATCACCCGGGTTTGGCATGGACCGTCGTTCTTCATCGACCAGCTCAAGCGGCGCGGGCTTGACCTGCAGGGCGGTCACGACATGACCGCGTTGCGCAGTCTGCGGGTCCACGACCTGGTGAAGCAGGACCATGTGGTCGTCTCGGTGGACGCGCCGATGGACACTCTGCGTGACCGGCTGCGGCAGGCGCCGCACAACGAGTTGTTCGTGGTCGAGGGGGGTGAAACGTTGTTCGGAACCATCACCCTTGCCGATCTTGGCGAGGCGGCGTTCGACCGCAGCAAGGACGGGGAGCACGTCGCTCGCGATCTGGCCCGCCGATCGCCGCCGATGCTCGCCGTGAGCGACGATTTGCTGAAGGCCATAGGCCGGTTCAGCGAGGTCGACGAGGGTTTGTTGGCGGTGGTCGATACGCCTGAGAACATGCGGCTGATTGGCTGTTTGCACGAACGCGACGTGATGCGCGCCTACAACGATGCGCTGGTCAACCAGCGTGCCGAGGAACACGGCGAGACATTGTAGGCGATTGGCGTGTTTTAGACCCAAAACCTAACCGCCTTGGGCCATCCGCGTGGTATATCGCTTGGCTATGACCGACTTGTTCGCAAACCAGCCGCCGCCGCGCGGGAATGCCGCCGAAGCCCGCCCTCCGGCGCCGCCGGTCCAAGCCCCCCGGCCGGATAGCTATCTGAGTGGGCTGAACACGGCCCAACGCGAGGCGGTGGAGGCGATCGACGGACCTGTCCTGGTGCTGGCGGGTGCCGGTACCGGCAAGACCCGGGTGCTGACCACCCGTCTGGCGCATGTGTTGGCGTTGGGCAAGGCGGCGCCGTGGAACGTGCTGGCGGTGACCTTCACCAACAAGGCGTCGCGCGAGATGAAGGAGCGGGTGGCGCGTATTATCGGTCCAGCCGCCGAGCAGGTCTGGCTCGGCACCTTTCATGCCTTGGCGGCGCGCATCCTGCGGCGGCACGCCGAGTTGGTCGGCCTCAAATCGAATTTCAGCATCCTGGACACCGATGACCAGCTTCGCCTGTTGAAGCAGGTGCTGCAGGCTGAGAACGTCGACGAGAAGCGCTGGCCGCCGCGGGTGATCATGGGGGTGATCCAGCGTTGGAAGGATCGTGGCCTAGGGCCCGACAAGATCGGCGTGGCGGAGGCTGGCGACCTCGCCGGTGGCCGGCTTCGGGAGATTTACAAGCAGTACCAGGAGCGGCTGATTACCCTGAACGCGGCGGATTTCGGCGATCTGCTGCTGCATGGCCTGACCCTGCTGCAAGGGCACGCCGACGTGCTGGCCCAGTACCAGCGGCAGTTCCGCTATCTGTTGGTCGACGAGTATCAGGATACCAACGTGGCGCAGTATCTGTGGCTGCGGCTGTTGGCCCAGGATCACAAGAACATCTGCTGTGTCGGCGACGACGACCAATCGATCTACGGCTGGCGCGGCGCCGAGATCGGCAACATCCTGAAGTTCGAGACCGATTTCCCCGGCGCCAAGGTCATCCGGTTGGAGCAGAACTATCGCTCGACCTCGCGCATCCTGGCGGCCGCGTCGGGGTTGATCGCCCACAACGAGGGCCGGCTCGGCAAGACCTTGTGGACCGACGGCGACGACGGCGAAAAGATCATCGTGCGCGGTGTCTGGGACGGTGAGGAAGAGGCCCGCACGGTTGGCGACCGGATCGAGGATTTCCAGCGCAAGAACGTACCGCTGTCGCAGATGGCGTTGCTG
>JABMNR010000217.1 GCA_013203465.1 Alphaproteobacteria bacterium | reverse complement strand
CCACCAGCACAATCGCGATCGCCTGATATTTGACGCGGGCAAACATCATTTCATTCTGCTTCTTGTGCGACGCGGTGATGCCGTCGGCATCGACGTCACCGGGTTCCATATTGGCGAAGGCGATTAGCCCGCGCACGAGGGCGTAAACGACGGCACCGGCCGCTGCGATAATCATCAATATCAAAATATAGCTCATATATGCACCTTTAAGCCTAGGAGAGGGAGATTCCAACCGGGAAGATGCCCTGCCGGAAATCTTGCAACAGTCTATGCCCGCTGTGACCGGCCAAACGCAATACGGACAAAGAGGCAGATCCTCGGCTTTTAGCCAGTTTTTCTCCCTTTTCATCGAGCAGAAGTGGATGGTGAAAATAGACTGGCGTCGGCAAATCCAGCAGTGCCTGCAGCAGGCGGTGGATATAGGTGGACGCGAATAAATCGTCGCCACGGACCACATGGGTGATTCCATCCCGGGTATCGTCGAGCGTCACGGCGAGATGATAGGCCACCGGCGTGTCCTTTGGCACAAGGATGACGTCGCCCAGCCGTTCGGGGTGGCTCAATTGCGCACCGTGCCGTTCATCCGTCCATTTTAGCGGCCCGGTGATCGCAATCGCCTTTGCCACATCAATCCGCCAGCCATGCGGCTCTGTTGCCGCGCGTTTTCTCGCCAGATCCGGATCCAGATGCCTGCATGTTCCGGCATAGATCGGACCATCCGGACCTTCCGGCTGCGGATCATATTCCTGCAATTTCCGCATGTCCGAGCGGGTGCAGAAACAGGGATATAACAGACCCATTTCCTTCAGCCGGTCTGCCGCCAGCGCATAGCTATCCAGCCGTTCAGACTGGAAAATCACTTGCTTGTCCCAGTTCAGACCAAGCCAGCGCAGGTCGTCCAGTATCGCAGTAACAAATTCGGGACGGGTCCGGTCGCTATCAATATCCTCGATCCGCAGCAGAAACTGGCCACCCCGTGCACGAGCAAAATCATGCGCCACCATCGCCGCATAAGCGTGACCCAAATGCAACAAACCATTGGGGCTAGGTGCAAAACGCACAACAATATCTGGATTTAACTGCACACTTGACGTCATGAGACGGATATTGTTCTTTGTGTAATAGTCATGTCATGTTCTTAGGGATAAAGAGCGGACAGTAAAGGCCAAGGGAGACAGCGCTTATGTATCACCCCGACTTGCTGAGGCATCCGGAAAGCTGCCCCTCGCTCGTCCTCAACGCCGACTACACCCCCCTGTCTTATTATCCGCTCAGCCTGTGGCCATGGCAAACCGCGATAAAGGCGGTGTTTCTCGACCGTGTCGATATTGTTTCGAGCTATGAGCGCGAAGTGCACAGCCCCAATCTCGACATGAAAATTCCGTCGGTGATTGCGCTCAAGAAATATATCAAGCCGTCGGAATATCCGGCCTTTACCCGCTTCAACCTGTTTCTGCGCGACAAGTTTGAATGTCAATATTGTGGCTCACCCGAGAATCTTACCTTTGACCATGTCATCCCACGCCGCCAGAAAGGCCGCACGACCTGGGAAAATGTCGCCACTGCCTGCCTTCCCTGCAATCTCAAGAAAGGCGGACGGACTCCCAAGGAAGCGCATATGCAGCTATCCAACCGTCCAATCAAACCGACCAGCTGGCATCTGCAGGAGCATGGCCGGGCGTTCCCGCCCAATTTTCTGCACGATACCTGGCACGACTGGCTCTACTGGGATATCGAGCTGGAAAGCTGAGACGCGCTCGCGTCCGGTTTCGGCAATACCTCCGACTTTCCAGGCTTACTTCGGCCTATCAAGGCCATCCGGCATCCCGGAGTCGATTTGGCCGCCAAATTGCGCTATGATCCACAAATATTATGTTGCGTATCCACGAAGTCCGACAAATTTTCTGACCGGAGGCGTATATGATGAAATCACATTTAACATTGGGTGTCGCGCTACTTGCGTTAAGCGCATACGACGGCGGAACCGCTGAGGCTCAATCCAGTTCTGTCACGGCTACCGACATGGCGGACGCGGAGCTCGTCAAAATGGCCGGTGCGCCGCTATTTGAGGGCATGGGCGCCTATAACCGCAAAATTTCGACCAGCTCGAAAGGTGCCAATCGCTATTTCAACCAGGGCATGGTGCTGGCGTTTGGTTTCAATCATGCCGAAAGCATCAGATCGTTTCGGGCGGCCCAGCGGCTCGACCCCAATTGCGCGATGTGCTTTTGGGGAGAGGCCCTGGCGACTGGTCCCAATATCAATGTGACGAGCAAGGGCAAAGCTGTGATGAGCGAGCCCGAACGCAGGTCCGCGTTCGCTGCCATCAATCGTGCCATGGCTCTCAAAGACACGGCAACGCCACTGGAACAGGCGCTGATCGAAGCGCAGGCCAAACGCTATAACGGCGATTCGACAACTGATCGCCTGCCGCTGGATCTCGCATATGCCGAAGCGATGGGCAAAGTCGTTGCAGCACATCCGGGTGACGATGATGCAGCGGCAATCTATTCCGAGGCCTTGATGAACACGATGCCGTGGGATTATTGGTCTGCTGACGGCACGCCCAAACCAGACACCGAAAAAGTCATTGCCGCATTGGAGCGTATCATTGCCCGCAGCCCGCAGCATCCGCTTGCGCTCCATCTCTATATTCATGCTGTCGAGGCATCCGCTGATCCGGGACGGGCGGAGGATGAAGCGGATGCGCTCGCCAATCTGGTGCCCGGATCGGGCCATCTTGTACATATGCCTGCCCATATTTACTGGCGGGTCGGACGCTATGGCGATGCTGCCAAAGCGAATGTCCGGGCAGCGTCCGTCGATGAAGAATATATCGCTGCCTGCAACGCGCAGGGATTTTATCCGGCGTTATATTATCCGCATAATATCCATTTCCTCTGGGCAGCAACCAGCATGGCGGGCCAAAGCCGGATGGCCCTTGAATCGGCGCGGAAAGTCGCGGCCAATGTCCGCCTGGAGCAAATTGAACAATTTCCGACGGTGGAGTTCTTCAAGACCATCCCGCTGCTAACGCTCACCCAGTTTGGCAAATGGTCGGACATTTTGGCGGAGCCAGCCCCGCCCCAAAATCTCGATTACTCAAACGCAATCTGGCACTATGCAAGAGGTATCGCGATGGCGAATACCGGCGATATCAAAGGTGCGCAGGCCGAACGTGCAAAACTCGCGGCGGTGAAGGACTCGGTCCAGATACGCTTTTTGGACAGTGCCGATTACCCCGCCAGCGTCCTGCTCAATATTGCCGATGATCTGTTGCAGGGCGAAATGGCGCTCAAATCGGACGATCCTGATCTGGCAGCCAGCCATTTTGAACGCGCCGTAAAGAAGCAGGATGCCCTTCCCTATATGGAACCGCCCTTTTGGTATTATCCGACGCGGCAGTCGCTGGGACAGGCGCTGCTTGAAGCGGGTCGGCCTGCCGAAGCGGAGGCCGTGTACCGGAAAGATCTGGAAGATTATCCGCGCAATGGCTGGTCCATGTCGGGACTTGCTACAGCATTGGAACGGCAAGGGAAAATGGGACAGGCCAAAAAAGCAAGAGCAGACTTCGACATCATCTGGGCCAAGGCAGATGTGCAGATTAACGGATCGCGCCTCTAGAGCCTGTTTAGCTTGACCAACTATCTGTTGCAGTGCAACATCTTCGCATGACCCAATCCCTCGTCGTCCGCCAGAATCCCGACATCAGATATCTGGGCAAATTGCTCGGCGATGTCATTCGTTCCTATGGCGGAGAGGAACTGTACCTTCGCACCGAATATATCCGTTCAACCAGCGTTGATCGGCACCGGGGGTTGGCTGATGCCGACGCGATCGACCCGGGTCTCGATGCGCTGACTCTCGACGATACACTGGACTTTGTCCGCGGCTTCATGCTGTTTTCACTGCTGGCCAATCTCGCCGAGGATCGCCAGGGTGTAGCGGCGGAAAAAGGGGCCACAGTGGTCGAGGCGATCGAACTGCTGGCCAGCGAGGGGGTTGATCGGCAGGCGATATTGAACCTGCTCGACGAGGCGCTGATAGCGCCGGTCCTGACCGCCCATCCGACCGAAGTCAGGCGCAAGAGCATTATCGATCACAAGTCCCGTATCGCCGAACTTTTGCTGATGAAAGACGCCGGGGATGCGGAAACACCGCAAGGTGACATGCTCGACGACGCGATCATGCGCCAGATCGCCTTGCTCTGGCAGACCCGTCCGCTGCGCCGCGAGCGGCTTTTCGTCACCGACGAAGTCCAGATTTCGCAAAGCTATATGAAGGATGTGTTCCTGCCGGTCCTGCCCCGGCTCTATGCGAAATGGGAACAGATATTGGGCGCGCGCTTGCCCAGTTTCCTCAAACTCAACAGCTGGATTGGCGGCGACCGGGATGGCAATCCCTTTGTCGACGCCCATGCCATGGACGAGGCGCTAGCGCGCGCCGCCGAAACCGTCATTGGCTATTATCTGATGCGCGTCCATACGCTGGGCGCCGAACTTTCCATCTCCACCGAGCTCGCGGACGTGCCCGAAGCGGTGCTGACGCTCGCCGAAGCCAGCGGTGACGATGCGCTCAGCCGCAAGGACGAACCCTATCGCCGCGCATTGTCGGGCATCTATGCCAGACTGTCGGCGACCCATCTCAAACTCTGCGGCCATGTGCCGGGCCGCCCGTCCCCGATTTCAGCCAAAGCTTATGACAACCCGGAACAGCTGCGCGCGGAACTGGTCATCCTTGCCCATGGTCTCAGATCGGCCGGCAAGGGCGTCTTCGCCACATCCGGGGCACTGGGGCGCCTGATCCGCACGGTTGAGTTGTTCGGCTTTCATCTCGCCACCCTCGACATGCGCCAGAACAGTCACGTGCACGAACGGGTCGTCGCCGAACTGCTGAAACGAGCTGGCGTGGAACCGGATTATCTGGCACTGGACGAGACCGATCGGGTCAAACGGCTGCGGGCGGAACTGGCCAATAATCGCCCGCTGGCCAGCCCATGGATTACCTACAGCGAAGAAACGGCAAAGGAATTGTCGATCATCCGTGCCGCCGCCGAAGCACATCGCAAATATGGCCCCGAAGTCATCACCAATTATAACATCAGCAATGGCGAAAGCGTTTCCGACATATTGGAAGTCTATGTGCTGTTGATGGAGACGGGCCTTTATCACGCGCCAACCGAAGATGATCCGGTGCCCGCCTGCCCGATCATGGCGGTTCCCTTGTTTGAAACCGTTGCCGATCTGGAAAATGCGCCCGACGTCATGATCGATTTCTTCGCCCTTCCTGAAATGCATGCGTTGGCCAAGGCGCGCGGCCATCAGGAAGTGATGATCGGCTATTCGGACAGCAACAAGGATGGCGGTTACCTGACCTCGACCTGGAGCCTGTTCAAGGCGAGCGATGCCCTCACCCCGATTTTTGCTGATGCCGGGATCAAGATGCAGCTGTTCCACGGACGCGGCGGTGCCGTGGGGCGCGGCGGCGGCTCTGCGTTCGGGGCAATCAAGGCGCAGCCCAAGGGAACCGTCGCCGGCCGCATCCGCATCACCGAACAGGGCGAGGTCATTGCCGCAAAATATGGCACCGAAGATGGCGCGGAGGCCAATCTGGAAGCGATGACTTCGGCGGTGTTGATCAATTCGCTGGAGCCTGATCGGACCGACTCCAAAGTGCAGGCCGACTTCGCCGCAGCGATGGACGACATTTCGCAAGTCGCATTCACCGAATATCGCGATCTGGTCTATGGCGACGATGCGTTCCGCAGCTTTTTCCGGCAAATGACTCCGCTCACGGAGATCGCCAAGCTCAAAATCGGTTCGCGCCCGGCCAGCCGCACAAAAAGCGACAAGATTGAAGATTTGCGTGCCATCCCCTGGGTGTTCAGTTGGGCGCAGGCCCGCGTAATGCTGCCTGGATGGTATGGGGTTGGCCAGGCACTTGCGGCTTTTGACGACAAGGCCAAGCTGAAGGATATGGCGCAAAGCTGGCCATTTTTTCAGGCGACACTGTCCAATATGGAAATGGTCCTCGCCAAATCCGACATGGGCATCGCCGCCCGCTATGCCGCATTGGTCGAGGATCAGGACATGGGCCAGGCCTTTTTTGGTCGCATCCGTTCCAGCTGGTATCAGACGCGCGATATAATGCTGGAAATCACCGACCAGCCCCATCTGCTGGCCAAGAGCCCTTCCCTGTTCAACAGCATCGAATTGCGTCTGCCGTATATCGAACCGCTCAACCATCTTCAGATCGAACTGATGAAACGCCTGCGCGCCGAGGAAGATGATCCGCGCATCGGCGAAGGCATTCAATTATCTCTCAATGCCATTGCCACTGCACTGCGCAATAGTGGTTGATTTTGAAATACGTCCATGTCGGGCAACGCTATTCTAAGGATTTTGGGCTGAAATACGATTTTTCCGAGCATTTTTGTCAGTCGCTTACCGCAACAACCGCGCCTAATAATCTCCACAAATAGGAGAGCTTCATGGCCGTCGAATTCAAACGTAGTTTTTGCCGTTTTTGCCACGCCAGTTGCGCGATGGTCGTTGAAGTTGAAAATGACAAGATTGTGTCTGTCAAAGGCGACAAGCAGGACCATCTGTTCAATGGCTATACCTGCATCAAGGGCCGTCAGCTTCCCGACATGCACAATCTGCCCGACCGGATGATCACCAGCAAGATCCGCCAGCCTGATGGCAGTTTCAAGGATATTGCCACTGCAGAAGCACTGAAACTGGCCGGGGCACAGATGAAGAAAATGGTTGAGGAACATGGCCCCCACAGCATCGCAGTCTATTGCGGCACCAATGCGTTCCAGAACAGCGCCGTGCTCGGCACTTCCTATGCATTCGCTCAGGGCATCGGTTCCCGCAACTGGTATACCAGCGTCACCGTCGATCAACCGGCCAAGGTTTTCACCACCGCGCGCTATGGTATGTGGATGGGCGGCGGCAACGCCTTTACCGATTCTGATGTCGCAATGTTTGTCGGCAATAATCCAATTGTCTCCCACTATTCCGGCGGCATGCCGACATCCTCTCCATCCCGCGGCCTTCGCGATGCGCTGGACAGGGGCTTGAAGCTGATCGTCGCTGATCCCCGCATCAATGAAATGGGCAAGCTGGCGCATGTCTATCTGCCAGTAAAACCGGGCGAAGACCCGGCCCTGCTCGCCGGCATGCTCAATGTGATTTTCGCAGAGAAACTCTATGACCAGAATTTCGTCGCCGCTCATGTCGATGGTGTCGAAAAGCTGGAAGCCGCTGTCAAACCGATGACGCCCGACATCGCCGCCAAACGTGCTGGTGTGGACAAGGACGAACTTATCAAGGCCGCCCGCATGTTCGCCGGCGCCAATAAAGGCCGTGTCGTCACCGGCACCGGTCCGGAAATGGCCGGCAATGGCACGCTCACCGAATATCTAGTGGCCTCGCTCAACATCCTTTGCGCCCGTTTCAATCAGGAAGGCGAGAGGGTTTCCGCGCCGATGGTTTTCAATCCGCTAAGCGGGCTTCCTAAAAAAGCGCAAGTCGCGCCGAAAATAGCGACCTTTGGCGAAGGCTTTGCCAAATCGCGCATTCGCGGTCTCGGGACGCTGGGCAAGGAAATGCCCTGTAACGTGCTGGCTGATGAAATCCTGACGCCGGGCGAAGGCCAGATCAAGGCGCTGATCTCGATCGGCGGCAATCCCGAAATTGCCTTCCCCGATCAGAATAAAGTCCGCCGCGCGCTGGAAGAATGTGAATTGTTCATTCAGGTCGACCCATGGATGTCGGCCAGCGCCAAACGCGCCGACATGATCCTGGCTCCCTCCATGTGTCTGGAGCGGGAAGACATCAACAATGTCTCCGATGCCTTCACCGAGGAAGCTTATGCCCATTATACTGAGGCGATGGTTCCCGCGCCCGGCGATACGATGGATGAATATGAAATGCTGTGGTGGCTGGCCAAGCATATGGGCATCGAAATGAATTTTCCCGGCGGCCCGGTATCGATGGAAAAATGTCCCGACAAGGTGACCGTCCTCGACCTGATTTCCGAAGGCTCGCTGCTCAAACCAAGCAAGGCCAAGGCGGATGCAGCGGCACTGGAACGCAAAGGTGCGGCGATCACCTATGAGGAATTGCATCCGGTCGTCGGTCCAGCTGATCCGGAAGCAGCTGAAAAATTTGATCTGAACGCCGGCGCGATGCCGCACCAGTTGACCGACTATGCGGCCAATGATCCGGTCGAAAATGGCTTTGACTTCCGCCTGATTTCCCGCCGGTCCAAGCATCGCTATAATAGCAATGGCCATACTTTCCCGAAACTGATCGAAAAAATGCCTACCAATCCGGCGTTTTTCAATCCGGCTGATCTGGCCGCAGCAGGCATAGAAGATGGAGCAATCATCGAAATAACCTCGCCCACTGCGTCGATTTTCGGTCTGGCCAAAGCGGACGAAAAAGTCCGTCCCGGCGTCATCTCGATGAGCCACGCCTTCGGCGACAGCGAGGCTGGCAAGGATGATGTGATGACCAAGGGCGGCTCGACCAACAGGCTGATCGTCGACAATGATCATCTCGATCCGATCACCGGGCAAGCGATGCAGAGCGCGATCCCGGTGCGGGTAAGCGTGGCGTAGAGCGGGGCGCTTGCCAAGATAGGAAAGTGACCGATGGTATTATTTGCCAAACCCGATCAATCATATTTGCCAATCGACTTTAGCGCGCGGATCGGCTCTTTCCTGTTGGTAGGAAGAAGATAAATCATGCCCATGACGCAAGGTTATATCCATCAGATGAAACGCCTGATGGATTGGGAGGCTACTCGTACCGCCCCGCCGGAAGGCTTTCCTCACCTGCCGGACATGCCGGCTGGCCGATACACGTCCCAGGAATATTACGATCTCGAGCAGCAATATCTTTGGAAGAAGAGCTGGCTGTTCGCGGCGCATATTGATGAGGTGCCGGAACCGGGCTGCTTTATGAAATGGGAGCAGGTCGGCGATCCGATCATTATTGTCCACGGCATGGATGGTGAGATGCGGGCCTTTTACAATACCTGCCGCCATCGCGGTGCGCCGGTCGTCACCGAAAAAAACGGCAAGGCACCGCGGCTAATGTGCGGCTATCATAACTGGACCTACAAGACCGACGGCACCCTTGTTGGCGTGCCGGAAAAACAGGACTTTGGTCCGGATTTCGATTTTTCCTGCCGAAGCCTGATTCCGGTTAAGTGCGAGATGCTGGGCAATCTGATTTTCGTCAATTTCGATG
>JABMNR010000218.1 GCA_013203465.1 Alphaproteobacteria bacterium | reverse complement strand
CTTCACGGTATTCGCCGCCGGTGACCGTTTCCCCCGGCTCGGGGTATCGCTCGAGGTACATTGTCTTGCCGACGCCGTAGCCGCCAAGTACAGCGATCTCCATTGATCCATCCATTTGCGTTCAACCTAATCCGAGTCTGCGCTCCGAGCAACTTGGTGCTCATATGTGCATGAATAATCGTTGGAGAGCGCGGCAGCGTTTTCGGGTGTGCTGTCCATCGGGCGGGGGCATAGAGGCATGCCAAAAAAATGGCAAACTGGACGCCGTAGGACAGTGCTGTCCTCGGGAGCGAGAGGAACGACCAGATGAAAAAGATTATTCTCGATGTAGACACAGGCAGCGACGATGCGGTCGCTATTATGCTCGCAGCTCTCCACGCAGATATCGACCTGTTAGCGTGCACCACGGTCTGGGGAAACTTAGACATCGAACTGACGACTGCGAACACGCTGAGAGTTCTTGATCACATTGGTCATCATGGAGTCCCGGTCTACCGAGGCTCCGCAGGCCCTTTTGCCCCGATTGCTCATCATCCTCGCCCCGGTACTGACCGCAGCCGCGGTAAAATTCATGCAGAAAAGCTCTCGATTCCTGATTCGACGAGGAGGCATGAAACTGCCCCGGCTGTCGACTGGCTTGTGGATTTCTTGAGGAACACTACAGAGAGAGTCACCTTGGTTCCGGTCGGGCCCTTGAGCAACATCGCTTCAGCGCTCGCCGCTGATTTAGCTATCATCGACGCGGTCGAAGAGGTAGTGATCATGGGCGGAGGGCATGCGATTGGGAACGTGACTCCTAGCGCGGAAGCCAACATCTGGCACGACCCGGTCGCTGCCGACGTTGTGTTCCAAGCGGGCTTTGAGCGATTGACGATTATGCCACTGGACGCAACTCATCAAGCATATGTTTCACTCAGTCAGGCGGAGGAGTTGGAGTCAACCGGCCAACCAGCCGCCAAAGCTGCGGCCTCGTTTATTCGAGATCGAATCGCCGGCTATACCGAGACGCAACCCATGGATACCCGGGCCACCGCGCCCGTGCACGACGCTTTGTGCATTGCCTACCTGGTCGACCCGACAGTCGTCGAACTAGTACGCTGCCACGCCGCGGTGGAGGTTGTGGGCAGCCTGACATACGGCCGGACGGTCTTTGATCTGAGGGGGAGAGGGCTCGACGCGCCTAACGCACATGTTGCGATGCGCGCTGATGCCGCAAAGTTCTTTAGTTTTCTGATGAACACCCTCGGGACGTAATCACTAACGTGGGTTGCCCTCTCTATCCAGTTAAGACCCAGTTTTCTTTCGAAAAGACCAGATTTTGCGGGGAGCCGTAGGTGGCGTGTGCCTTCGCCAGGTGCTGTGTCGCGCGATGTGTCACCGCCCGGTGGTGAGCAACCAAAGAAGCTCTGACCTGGCCGCGCTCATGGGCATGAGCGGGACGTTAGCTGCGTTCAGATAGGACCATGTGTCAGTCAGGGGAAACTCGCCGGGTTGAGTAATGTTTTTCATGTACAGCCTTATGTCGATGGCTCACACGGCAGTCAGTGAGCCCATACCCGCCAGCTTACGTATCCTCGCTCGGGTAGGAAATTAGCGCGATAGTTGAGGGCGCCGTGCCAGGGGTAGCGGTTCGAGCTAGCTGCGCCCGCCGCCCCCCGACCGTTGAGGCACTGTGCCGTCCCCTGCTTCTGGGTTTCCCTCCCTCCGGCTTGAGTGTTACCGTTTTTTGATGATGACACCAGCGCGGTTGAGGGTGGGCCGGGGCGCCGCCGTTGTGCTGGCGGCGGGCGTCGTGGTACTCGTTCTGGCGGCTAACGCGGAGGCCGTGATCTTTGTGAACAGTGGTGAAAGTGCAGTTGGTTCGAATTCGACACTGGCTGGCTTCAACTTTGCGGGTGCAATGCTGACCTACGCCATCCTTACCGGCCTGAACCTGAAAGGTAGGAGCCTGGCCGGAGTTGACCTCAGCGGCGCAAACCTGAAAGGTGCAGACCTGACAGGCATCAACCTGGCCGGGGTGAACTTGAAGAATGCGAAACTCAAAGCCGTGAATTTTTGCGGAGTGAACCTGACCAGCGCAAATCTTGAGGGAGCGAATCTTGAGGGAGCGAATCTTGAGGGAGCGAATCTTGAGGGAGCGAATCT
>JABMNR010000107.1 GCA_013203465.1 Alphaproteobacteria bacterium | reverse complement strand
TGCGGTCGCCAAGGCTATAGAAACCTTCACACCGACCGAATGCGAAAACTACTTCGCCGCCGCAGGGTATGACCGAGATTAAATTGAAGAGGCTCTAATGCGAGCGGTGTGGCGGCCAGAGCCGGTTTCGGGGCGATCAGGTTCCGGTGGCTCTTGTTGTGCTTTTTTTGAGTATTGATTGTTCTAATTATATATAAAATATATTATGTATATAATCTATACACGCTATGATTATTGCTGTTGATAAAAATAATTTTATACCGATATGTAAAAACTGCCTATATCTATGTTTGGAAGACCCCATGAGTATCATGAGCTTCAAAGTTGATCGGGAATGCGCGAAATGTGGAAGCCTCGATGTTGCCGTCCAATACGAGGAAAAACATAACCATCTACGAAAAATCTGTAAGGCCTGCGGTTTCCACTGGCTTGAATATCCGAAGGATCATGGGGACCGTGACGAGCGTAGTCAGCGTCTGGTGAACTCGATCTAATGGCGCGATCGACACGGATGGGTTCCATCCGTTTGGCGAATCGCCCCACCAGATCAGACCACTGGATGTTTAGCCCCGGCGTGTGCCGGCTTGAAACGTCTCGGAAAATGGATCAGGCGCGGCCGTTGCCACTCACGTGAACTTCGGCGGGCGCGGGAAGCCGTTAGGCGGGTTCTTGCCGGCGCCCGCGCGTTTGCCGCGCCAGGGCTCCAGATCGGTCTCAACCCGGCGCCGCCCGCCCTGCAGGGTCCAGGACAGCCCCTCCTCGGCCTTGAACACCACCGCGTCGGCCAGTTGACCGCCGGATTTGTATTTCTGCAGGATCACGCCCTTACCCCGGCTCATCTCCGGCAGGTCGCTCAGATCAAACAGCAGCAGCTTGCGGTTGGTGCCGACCACCGCCACCGTGTCGCCGCCGCCAACCGGCACACAGACGATGGCCTTGGCTTTGCCGTCGAGCACCAGCACCTGCTTGCCCGAGCGGGTTTGCGCCAACACCTCATCGGACGGCACCACGAACCCCCGTCCCTCGGTCGATGCCACCAGCAGCGTTTCGCCGGGCCGGTGGACCCGTACCGCCACCACATCTTCTTCGTTGGCCAGGTCGAACATCAGACGCAACGGCTCGCCATGGCCGCGCCCCGAGGGCAGCTTATCGCCGGTGATGGTGTAGACCCGGCCGTCGGTGGCGAACACCAGGACCCTGTCCGTGGTCTCGGCGTGCACCCGGAACCGCTCGCCGTCGCCCTCCTTGTATTTGACCTCCTGATCGCTGCCGATATGGCCACGCAGCGCGCGGATCCAGCCCTTCTCCGAACAGATCACGGTGATCGGCTCGCGCTCGACCATCGCCTCCAGCGGCACGACCACCGGGCTGGGCGGGGCGCCGATCTCGGTCCGGCGCCGGCCGATCTCGGTCGCCTTGCCGAACTGCCGTCGGATGTCGCCGATCTGCTGCGACACCACCCGCCAGCGCCGCACGTCATCACCCAGTAAGGCCTTCAAGTCGTCGCGTTCGGCCGACAGATCCTCGAACTCCTTGCGCAGCTCGATCTCCTCCAGCTTGCGCAGCGACCGCAACCGCATGTTCAGGATCGCCTCGGCCTGCACGTCGGTCAGCTCGAAGGTTCGGATCAGCTCGGCCTTGGGCTCATCCTCCTCGCGAATGATGCGGATGACTTCATCCAGGTTCAGGAAGGCGATCAGATACCCCGCCAGCACCTCCAAACGGTGGGCGATCTTGGCGAGGCGATGGTTGGTCCGCCGGATCAGCACCTCGTGACGATGCTCCAGGAAGGCGTGCAAAGCCTCCTTCAAGCTCATCACCCGGGGCACAATGTCCTTGTCGAGCACGTTGAGATTGAGCGGGATTCGGCTTTCCAGATCGGTTTGCCGGAACAGGCTCTCCATCAGCACGTCGGGATCGACGTTGCGGCTTTTCGGCTCCAGCACCAGACGGATATCGGCCGCGCTCTCGTCGCGGATATCGCCCAGCATCGTCAGTTTGCGGGCCTGCAACAGCTCGGCCATGCGCTCGACCAGGCGGGATTTCTGCACCTGATAGGGGATTTCGGTGACCACGACCTGCCACGTGCCGTTCTTGAGCTTCTCCACCTCCCAGCGCGCCCGCACCCGGAACCCGCCCTTACCGGTGCGGTAAGCTTCCAGCACGGACTCCCGCGACTCGATGAGAATGCCGCCGGTCGGCAGGTCCGGGCCGGGGATCAGGTCGACCAGCGTTTCGTCCCGCGCATCGGGATACTTGATTAGATGCTGCAGGGCGGCGCACAGCTCGTCGACGTTGTGCGGCGGGATCGACGTCGCCATGCCGACCGCGATGCCCTGGGCACCGTTGGCCAGCAGATTGGGAAACGCCGCCGGCAAGACCACCGGTTCCTCGTCCTCACCGTCATAGGTCTGGCGGAAATCGACCGCGTCCTCGTCGATACCTTCCAGCAGCGACTGCGCCACATCGGTCAGCCGCGCCTCGGTGTAGCGCATGGCGGCGGCGTTATCGCCGTCGATGTTGCCGAAGTTCCCCTGGCCGTCGACCAACGGGTAGCGAACGGCGAAATCCTGCGCCAAGCGCACCATGGCGTCGTAAATCGCGGTGTCGCCGTGCGGGTGGAACTTACCCATGACGTCGCCGACCACGCGGGCGGATTTCTTGTAGGGTGAGTCGGGGTTCAGCCGCAGCTGCCGCATGGCGAACAGCAAGCGCCGATGTACGGGCTTGAGGCCGTCGCGCACATCCGGCAGCGACCGCGCCATGATCGTCGACAGCGCGTAGGCGAGATACCGCTCGCTCAGCGCGTCGGCGAGCCACGTATCGCGGATATCGGGAGTTTCAGCAGATATCGTATTCATTCGCGGCGACCTCCACCAGATAGTGTAGTGCCCTGGGCGAATCGTTCAACGAAACGTGTCCTCGATGGTGGTGGGTGCCGGCCGTGGGTCGCAAACACATGACGTTCCAGGAAAAATCCCGACAACGCCAAACCAGCGAACAGATCGTCCGGGTCGCCGCCGCCGGCGCCGACGAGGAATCGGGGCAGCGGCAACAATTTGTCGCGGTATGGCTCCCCCGCCGCCAACGACACCGCCCGTCCCGATCGCGGGCTGACATAGGCGAGGTCGTCGTTGCTGCCGGTGGCGGCGCAGGCATCGAGGTCGAGGCCGTACCCGAGGTCGGCCAGCAGCCCGATCTCCCAACTCACGTAGGCGGCGATCCAGGCGTCGCCGATCCCGTCCATCACCATGGCGTCCAGCAGCGCCGCCAGCCCGTCATGCACCCGAGGATGCGGCTCACGCTCCGGCAGCGACGCATCGGCTACGGCACAAGCCGAGGATAGCCCCGCCAGCTTCAGCGGGTCGTCCAACACCGCCGCCGCGTGCCCCGCGCTCAGCTCACCCGTGTAGTTTCCTAGATGCTCCGACAGCCGCGCGCGCCATTCGGCATTGATCCGATTGCCCGGCTGATAGACCCCCCGCGCCCGGCCCGAGAACGCACCCCGCACCAGCCCCGCGTGCCGGCCATGGGCACGGGTCAACAGCGTAACCACCGCCGATCCCTCGCCATGGGGCCGGGCGGCCAAGACGATGCCTTCGTCGGTCCAATCGACCATCGCTCCTACAACCGCGCCGGCGGCGTCACACGTCCCATTTCAGGCCCCATTCGGCCAGCCGCTGGCGATCTTCCTGCC
The DNA here is from genome assembly GCA_013203465.1 of Alphaproteobacteria bacterium. Lineage (GTDB taxonomy): Bacteria > Pseudomonadota > Alphaproteobacteria > Thalassobaculales > Thalassobaculaceae > JABMNR01. The sequence continues at coordinate 56,828 of JABMNR010000107.1, read as the reverse complement.
AGTTCTCGCGGACCTTGACGAACAGGAATAGATGAACACGGCGTTCCAGCATCTCCTCCAGTTCCTCGCGGGACTGACGGCCGATCTCCTTGATCTTGCGCCCGCTCTTACCCAACGCGATCTTCTTCTGACCGTCACGCTCGACATACAGCGTCTGATCGATGCGGACCGACCCGTCGTCGCGCTCGGTCCACATGTCGGTCTCGACGGTGGCCGAATACGGCAATTCGTCATGCAGCAGCAGGAACACTTTCTCGCGGGTGACTTCCGCCGCCATCAGCCGCATCGGCAGGTCCGACAACTCGTCCTCGGGATAGAGCCACGGCCCTTCCGGCATACGCTCGGCCATCCAGCCTCGCAGGTCGTCACAGCCGTTGCCGTTCAGCGCCGAGATCATGAAGACCCGCTCGAACTCGAAGGCATGGGCGTACTGACCGGCCAGCGGCAACAGACGCTCCCGTTTCAGGCCGTCTATCTTGTTCAGCGCCAGCACGGCCTTGCGGTTCTGGCGCTTCAGGCCGTCGAGAATACGCTGGGTATCCTCGTCAATCCGGCCCAATGCGGCATCGGCAACCACCACCACCGCGTCGGCATCGCCGGCCCCGGACCAGGCGGCGTGGATCATCGCCCGGTCGAGCCGCCGCTTCGGCTCGAAGATACCGGGGGTATCGACCAGCACGAGTTGTGTCGTCCCCTCAATTGCAATGCCACGGATACGGGTCCGGGTCGTTTGCACCTTGTGAGTGACGATGCTGATCTTGGCGCCGACCAACTGGTTGATCAGTGTCGATTTACCCGCGTTCGGCGCCCCCAGCAGGGCGACGAACCCGCACCGGGTCGGTGCGCCGTTCATGAGCGTACCTTCTCGAGCAGCAATATGGCCGCCGATTGTTCGGCCTGGCGCTTGGATTTACCGACGGCCCGAACCCGCTGTTGGCCCTCGACGCGCACCTCGATCGTGAACTCAGGCGCGTGGGCCAGGCCGGTTTGTTCGACAACCTCATACACCGGCAAGGGTAGCCGCCGTCCCTGCGCCCATTCCTGCAACTCGGTCTTCGCGTCCTGCGGTGGCTGCAAATCCTGCTCCAGGAGCGGGTTCCAATACCGCAGGATAAACCGCTGTGCCGCCGCCAGGCCGCCATCCAGATAGAGCGCGCCGATCACCGCCTCCATGGCGTCCGACAAGATGGCCTCGCTCTCGCGGGATCCCGCCTCATCCTCGCCGCGGGAGACGATCAGATAGCGGCCCAGATCAATGGTTCTCGCAACCACGGCCAACGCTTCCCGGCGCACCAAATTAACATGGCGTTTGGCGATCGAGCCCTCGCGTTCATGCGGGAAACGGTCAAGCAGTTGTTCGGCGACCACCAGGGCCAACACCCGGTCGCCGAGAAATTCCAGCCGCTCATAGGCATTCCACGAGCGCGGCTCGGCGCTGGCATGGGTAACGGCGCGGCGCAGCAGGTCGGGATGGCCGAAGGCGTGATCGAGAACGCCCGAAAGCGCGTCGAGATCGCCGGCGGCCTCGCTCATTCGATGGAGTCCAGGATCCGGCCATACCGGATGGCGAACGGCCACTTCCAGAACTCCCACCACTGGGCGCCACCGTCGGTCGAAAAGAACAGTAATTCCGCCCGACCGACCAGATTCTCGCGCGGGATATAACCGACCTGGGCGAACCGGCTGTCCTGGGAATTGTCGCGGTTGTCACCCATGGCGAAGTAGTGCCCCTCGGGCACGGTGAACACCGGCGTGTCGTCGCCCGGCGGGGTGGTGTCGCCCACTTCGATGATCACATGTTCGCGGCCGTTGGGCAGGGTCTCGATGTACTGCTTCGCCGTCATATCGCGTCCGAAGCGGCCGGTGGTCTGGTACGGCGCGATTTCACGCCGCTTCACCGCCACGCCATTGATATTCAAGACACCGGCGATCACCTGGATCGTATCACCAGGTAGGCCAATGATGCGCTTGATGTAGTCGGTGCTGTTGTCGCTCGGCAGCTTGAAAACCGCCACATCGCCACGCTCGGGCTCGGTGAACAACACGCGGCCCGGGATCAACGGCAGTGAAAACGGCAAGGAATGCCGGCTGTAGCCATAAGACAATTTCGAGACGAAGAGGTAGTCACCGATCAGAAGCGTCGGGATCATCGAGCCCGAGGGAATGTTGAACGGCTCGTAGGCAAAGGTACGAATGCCCAGGGCGATGACGACGGCAACACCGATCGTGCGAAGCATCTCGCCGAAGCCGCCAGATTTTCTATTCGCCATGGACGGACTCATTCAGGACGCGGACAGGGGTCCGCCAGCACGGACCGGCTCGGTATGCCGAATTTCCGGCGCCGGGGCAAGGTGCGCCAATCGGCGATCAGTCCGTTCTCCGCCTTGCTTCGTCATTGCTCCGGGTGGCTGATACGACGACGAAGGCCTGTGCGAGCGGCGGCTCGTCCGACAGGCTAAGATCGATCCGCGCGACCATGCCCTCGGGGGTGATCTCGGCCAGACGCTCGGCCGCGCGGCCGGACAGCACGAAACACGGTTTGCCGGAGCGCTCATTCTCCACCACCAACTCCCGCCAGCGGATGCCGGCCCTTGGGCCATCGCCCAGCGCCTTCCAAATCGCCTCCTTCGCGGCGAACCGCTTGGCGTACACCAGGGACGGATCGGCCGTGGCCTCGGCCCGGGCGATCTCAGACGGCGCGAAGCAGCGCTGCTTGAAGCGTTCCCCGAACCGGTCCAGCGCCCGTGCCACCCGCCGCGTGTCGACCAGATCGGCGCCTACCCCTAGGATCACGGGACCTCCCTCGTCTTTTCCATCAGGCGCACTTGTCGCCGGTGGCCTCGGCCCGCGCCTTGTCCATCAAGGCACGCATACGTTTGATCGTGCTGTCCAGACCGCCGAAAATCGCTTCGCCAACTAGGAAATGCCCGATGTTCAACTCGACCAAGCTCTCGATCGCGGCGATCGGGCCGACCGTGTCGAAGCCCAGGCCGTGGCCGGCGTGGCATTCGATCCCGAGCTCCTCCGCCAGCGCGGCGGCGGCGCGAATGCGTTCCAGATGCCGGGCGCGCTCCGCGCCCTCGGCGTCGCAATAGGCGCCGACATGCAGCTCCACCACCGGCGCCTTGAGGCGAGCCGCCGCTTCAAGCTGGCGCGGGTCGGCCTCGATGAACAGCGAGACGCGTATGCCGGCTTCGGACAAGCGATCGACGACGGGATACAGATGATTGTGCAAGCTGGCGGCGTCCAAACCGCCCTCGGTCGTCACCTCGGTGCGTTTCTCCGGCACGATGCACGCCGCGTGCGGCGTGTGCCGCAGCGCGATCTCCAGCATCTCCCCGGTCGCCGCCATCTCCAGGTTGAGCGGCCGATCGATCTCCCGCGCCAAACGCTCAATATCCGCGTCGGAGATGTGTCGCCGGTCCTCACGCAGATGGGCGGTGATGCCGTCGGCTCCGGCCTCGACCGCCGCGCGCGCGGCCCGCACCGGATCGGGATGCGGCCCGCCACGGGCGTTCCGAATGGTCGCCACGTGATCGATGTTCACGCCCAGTCTCAAATACCGTGCCGTCATGGTTCCACTCCCGTCGTGCTGCCCAATCAGCCCCGCGCGCGCTCGACCGAATTGATCACCGGGGTCGCGCGCAAAGCGGCGATGATCGTGGTCAGGTGCCGCACATCCTCGACCTCGACATCGATCAGCATCTCGAAGAAGTCGATCGATCGGTTGACGATCTTCAGGTTGAGGATGTTACCGGAGTTCTTGCCGATCACGGTGGACAGCGCGCCGAGGCTGCCCGGCTCGTTGGCGATCACCACGTCGAGCCGGCCGACATGGCCGCTTTCCGCCGCATCGTCCCAAGACACGTCCAACCACCGTTCGGGCTGGTCCTGGAAGCCGTCCAGGGTCTCGCAATCGATGGTGTGGACGGTCACACCCTTGCCCGTGGTCACAATGCCGACGATCCGCTCCCCCGGCAGCGGATGGCAGCAGCGCGCGAAATGGACCGCCATGCCTTCGATCAAACCGCGGATCGGGATCGCGTCCTTACGGTTCTTCTTCGTCTTGCCGCGTGCCTTGGTGATCGGCACGACGTTGATATCCTTCGACTCCGGCCGAACTTGCGGGAACGCCGCGTGAACCACCTCGAGCGCGCTCTGCAACCCCTCGCCGATGCTGGCGTAGAGATCCTCGATGGTTTCGACGTGGAACTTCTCGGTCAGCGGATCGAGAACCTTTTCCGTGAACGGGTGGTTCTCCTGACGGAAGGCCTTTTGCAGCATTGCCTTGCCGAGGTCCGAGAACTGCTGGCGGCGTTTGAGCCGAATGAACCGCCGCACCCGGGCCTTGGCCTTGCCGGTAACGACGACCTGTTCCCAGTTCGGCGAGGGCGTCGAGGTTTTGGATGTGGAGATTTCAACTTGGTCGCCGTTCCGCAACGGCGTCATCAACGGCACCAGCCGGCCGTTGACCTTGGAACCGACACAGGTATCGCCGATGTCGGAATGCACCGCGTAGGCGAAATCGATCGGCACCGCCCCCTGCGGCAAGGCGATCAGATCACCCTTCGGCGAGAAGCAGAACACCTGATCCTGGTACATCTCGAGCTTGGTATGCTCAAGGAACTCCTCCGGGCCCGAGGTCTGTTCCAGAATGTCCAGCAACTCCCTGATCCAGCGGTACTTCTTGCCCTCGCTAGTGCCAGCACCTTGCTTGTAGGACCAATGCGCGGCGACACCCAGCTCGGCCACTTCGTGCATCTCGCGGGTGCGGATCTGAATCTCGATGCGCTGGCGGTATGGGCCGATGACACCGGTGTGCAATGACCGATAGCCGTTCGGTTTGGGCGTTGAGAGGAAATCCTTGAACCGGCCGGGCACCACCGGATAGCGCGCATGCAACAGTCCGAGGGCGTTGTAGCAGGCCGCCACGTCGGCAACCACGAGCCGGAACGCCATGATATCGGAGAGTTGTTCGATGCCGACGTTCTTCCGCTCCATCTTCTGCCATACCGAATAGGCGGTCTTCATCCGTCCGTTGACCTCGGCCTCGACCCCGCCCTCGGCCAGGACCGCCTGCAACTCGTCGATCACCTGCTCGACGATGTCGCCGCCTTCCGACCGCAGAAAGTCGAGCCGCGCCGTGATCGAGCTGCGCGCGTCCGGGTTCAGCTCGGCGAAGGCCAGATCCTCAAGCTCGTCCTTGATATCGTTGATGCCGATGCGGGCGGCCAACGGCGCGTAGATGTCCATGGTTTCGGCGGCGATGCGCCGACGTTTGTCCGGATTCTCGATAAAATGCAGCGTCCGCATGTTGTGCACGCGGTCCGCGAGCTTGACCAACAGCACCCGGATGTCCTGGCTCATGGCCAGGACCAGCTTGCGGAGATTCTCCGCCTGTTTGGTGCGGTCGGACTGAAGCTCGATCCGTGTGAGCTTGGTCACCCCATCGACCAGCCGGGCGATCTCGTCGCCGAACAGGCGCTTGATATCATCGAGGGTGGCCGCGGTATCCTCGATAACGTCGTGCAACAACGCGGTGATGATGGTGCCGTGGTCGAGCTTCATCCCGGTCAGGATGCCCGCGACTTCCAATGGATGAGAAAAAAACGGGTCGCCCGACGCCCGCTTCTGCGAGCCATGCATTTTCATGGCGTAGACGTAGGCGCGGTTTAACGCCGCCTCGTCCGCGGTCAGATCATAGGTGCGAACCGCTTCGACCAGTTCGTATTGGCGGATCACGGCGTCACCCCCACGCTTGGTGGCCACTCCGGGAGTGATCCCGGCTTGACGCCGCCCGTTGCGATCCCGCGCGCGAGATCAGGTCTCCTCGTTGAGAACGGTGCCGTCCACATCCTCGAAACTAGCGCCATTCTCGCCCTGCTCGACCTCCATGCCGAGGCCCGCCATCGCGTCCTCCGTCAGAGTCTCGCCTTCTCCGAGCCGGCCGTCCAGTCCCACGGAACCGTCACCGATGCCTTCGGCGCCAATCAGGCGCTCCATATCATCGTCCTCGGGCTCGTCGATTTCGACATGCTTCTGCAGGCCCTTGATCAAACTCTCCTTCAAGGCCTCGGCATCAACCGTCACCTCGGCGATCTCGCGCAGCGCGACCACTGGGTTCTTGTCGTTGTCGCGATCGATGGTGATCTCAGCGCCGGCTGAGACATCACGTGACCGCTGCGCGGCAGCCATCACCAGTTCGAACCGGTTCGGAATTCTAACAATGCAATCCTCGACGGTGACCCGTGCCATGGTCTGCCTCTTTCTCGACGTCCATAGGGAATACTGAGCCGCGTACTATACGCATCTCGCGGGTGCGAAACAAGCCGCAAACGCTTGTCTTCAGCGCATTTCCAGCGGGTTAATCACCGTTTCATCGGCCGGCAGCGCCGCGATCATCGTCTCTAGGTTCTCGTCCGTGGTCGGATGGCGCCAAGCGGGAGCCACATCGCGAAGCGGCAGCAGCACGAACAGCCGTTCGCGCGCCCGTGGATGCGGCAAGATCGGTTCGCCCTCGCCACCCTCGGCCAACAGCCCGCGGTAGTCGATAATGTCGAGATCGAGCGGGCGCGCTTCGTTGCGCACACGCCGCACCCGGCCGAACGAGGCCTCGATCGCGTGAAGCCGTGCCAACAGCGCCGCCGGATCAAGCGGCGTGTCGAGACGGACGACGCCGTTCACGTACCAAGGTTGCTCCGACCTCGGCACCGGCTCGGACTCGTACCAGCGCGATACCGCCATCACGGCAAGGTCCGGATCGTCGGACAACCGCCCAACCGCCGCCTCGCACGTGGCCAGTGGGCTCGCGAACCCGTCGGCGGCAAGATTGGCGCCGACCGCCACCAGAATCATCCGCTCGTTCACCGGCACACCTTTTTTATCCGTAATTTATCCGTAACCTTCGCGATCTCGATTGTGCTATCGCCCTAAAATCACCACATCGTCGATCGGTCTTGATACCCGCCGACGCCTCGGGGATTTCATCTATACGGAGCCTGCATGGTCTTTTAGTATGTAGCTGTTGTTCTTAGTTGTGATATCGATCAGTCGCTCGGTCGGCTGAAATTCATAAGCTACCTTAACTCATTCTCTCAAGCTATTGTTAGGAAACAGATATGATATTCCATCCCGGAGAAAAAACTGTCTTGTTCATCGACGGCGCCAATCTGTACTCGGCCGCCCGGTCCCTTGGATTCGATATCGACTATAAGCGGTTGTTGGAGCTGTTCGCCTCCAAGACCAATTTGGTGCGGGCATTTTATTACACCGCCTTACTGGAAGATCAGGAGTATTCCCCGATCCGGCCGCTGGTCGACTGGCTGGACTACAACGGCTACAGCATGGTGACCAAGCCGGCCAAGGAATTCACCGACAGCCAGGGCCGCCGCAAGATTAAGGGCAACATGGACATCGAGTTGGCGGTCGACATGATGGAAATGGTCGATCGCCTGGACCATGTGGTGTTGTTTTCCGGCGATGGTGACTTTCGTTCCCTGCTTGAGGCGGTCCAGCGCAAAGGCGTTCGCGCCACGGTGGTCTCGTCGATCCGAACCTCGCCGCCGATGATCGCCGACGAGTTGCGGCGGCAGGCCGACCAGTTCATCGAACTCAACACCTTGGCTGCTCAGATCGAGCGGGTGCATTCCGATCGCGGCCCGCGGCGTGAGCGTCCTGCCCCGGTCGAGGATGTCGTCGAGGACGAGGACATCGATGACGATGATTATGACTACGAGGACGAAGACGAGGACCAGGACGAGCCGCCCGTGGTGGTTAGCCGCACCCCGACCCCCCGTCGCGCCGACTGAGTGATCATCGGTGCCGACGCATTTGTCGGGCCCATCGGTGTCCGATCCACCCCTCGATTGCGCCTTCTGTCCGCGCCTCGCCGCATTTCGCGACTCCAACCAGTCCGCCTATCCTGAATTTCACAACGCTCCGGTCGCCAGCTTCGGGTCCACGGACGCTCGGCTGTTGATCATCGGCATGGCGCCGGGGCTAAAGGGAGCGAACCGGACCGGTCGGCCGTTCACCGGCGACTATGCCGGCGATCTGCTGTACGCCACCCTGCGCCGCCACGGCTTCGCCGAGGGCGTCTATGACAAACGCGCCGATGACGGCCTGAGCCTGATCGACTGCCGCATCACCAACGCCGTGCGTTGCGTGCCGCCGCAGAACAAGCCGGTGGGTGCCGAGGTGACGGCCTGCCGCCAGTTCCTCACGGCGACCTTGGCCGAGATGCCGGCGCTCCGTGTGCTGCTGGTTCTGGGTGGGTTGGCCCATGGCGCCACCCTGGCGGCGCTGGGACTGAAGAAAAGCCACGTCAAGTTCGGCCACAACGCGGTTTACCCGCTGCCCGATGACCGCTGGCTGGTCGGCTCCTACCACTGCTCGCGCTACAACACCAACACCGGCCGGTTGAACGAGGCGATGTTCGACGACGTGTTCGTCCGGATCAGAGGGCTTCTGAACGGCTGACCCCGGTCAGCCGCCGAACACCTTGCGCAACAGCTCGGTCGACCGTTTGGCCGGATTCTGGCGAATGGCCGCCTCTTCCTCGCCGAGGTAGAGGAACAACCCCTGCAACGCCCGCCGCAGCACATGGTCGGTCAGGTTCGCCTTCGCGTCCGGCATGAAGGGGACGGTCTTGTACTGGCCGATCGCCTCGTCATAGGCCTTCACCGCGCCGACCTCCCGCAAGCTCGACTCGACGATCGGCTTCATGCGATCGGCCAGCGGCACCGACATTTTCGACTCGAGGTAACGGGTCGCCGAGTCATCCGGCCCTTCGAGAATGCCCCGCGCATCGTCCCAGGTCATGTCGTCGATCGCTTGCCATAACACCTGCCGTGCTTCGGGAGCCGCCTCTTCCGCCGCCCGGTTCAGCCGTGTCTCCAGATCGTCCATCATGCCGGACAGGCCAATACGCGACAGCGTGCTCTGCACGGTGGTCAAGCTGTCCGGCAGCGGGATGTGGATCTTCGGGTCGGCGTTGAAGCCGTCCACCGCGCCGATGTTCGAGACCACGGTATCGGCGCCGACCTTCAACGCCTCGCGCAACCCGCTTCCGATCTCTTGCTCCGACAACGCGGACGACGCCCCGCCGCTACCGCCGCTGGACAGTCCGCGCAGCAGATCGGTCCCCCGTTTCAGGAAATCGGTCTGCGCGTCCACGGCCCCCGGTGCGAGAAACAGGGCGGCGGCAACGAAAACCAGTGAGGCAATTTGGCGCATCCAACGGACTCCCGTGTCGATCGTTATCAGTTGAGGCCGTACTCGACCGACAACCAAAAGGCGTGGCGTGGAGGTATATCAGACGGCGACCGCTTCCTCACCCCTTCTCACGCATCAACCGGGCCTTCTGACGGTCCCATTCGCGTTTCTTGATGTCCTGGCGCTTGTCGACCGTGCGTTTGCCCTTGGCGAGGCCGAGTTGCAGCTTGGCGATGCCACGATCATTAAAGTACAGCGCCAGCGGCACCAGCGTGTAACCCTCGCGGCGGATCAGTCCCAGGAACCGGTCGCGCTCCTTGCGGTGGACCAGCAGCCTGCGTACGCGTTTGGGCGCATGGTTGAACGGGGCGGCCGGTTTGTACTCGGGGATATGGGCGTTGAACAACGACAACACACCCTGGTGCTCGCCGGCGTAAGCCTCGTTGATCGAGGCCCGGCCCTCGCGCAACGATTTGACCTCGGAGCCCGTAAGCACGAGCCCGACCTCGATCGTATCCTCGATCTGATAGTCGTACCGGGCCCGTCGGTTACGCGCGACATCCCGGTTGGCACTCGTGGCGCCCGCCATGATGCCGCATCCTTTGCGTTGGTTCGTCCGGTTCGGCCCGTCTTAGTTCAACACCCCGGCATGGCGCATGGCGTCCTCGACCCGGCGCTTGGTGCTGTCGGCGACCTCGCAGATCGGCAACCGTGTCGAGCCGTCGCACAGGCCGAGCAGGCTGGCGGCGTATTTCACCGGACCCGGGCTGGTCTCGCAGAACAAGGCGGCATGCAACGGTTGCAGCCGCTCGTTGATGCCGAACACCGTGTCCAGATCCCGGTTCTGCCACGCCACGTGCAGATCCGACAGCGGCTTGGGGGCCACGTTGGCGGTCACCGAGATGCAGCCGTGGCCGCCGTGGGCGAGAAACGGCACCACCGACGCGTCCTCACCCGTGAGCTGGGCGAAGTTCGCGCCGATCGCCAGGCGGGTTTGGATCGGCCGGACCAGATCGGCGGTCGCATCCTTCACCCCGGCGATGTTGGTCAGCTCGGCGCAGCGCGCCATGGTCGCGACCGACATGTCGACGACCGAACGGCCCGGAATATTGTAGATGATCACCGGAATGTCGGCACAGTCGTTGATCGCCTTGAAGTGCTGGTACAGCCCTTCCTGGGTCGGCTTGTTGTAATACGGCGTGACGTGCAGCACCGCGTCCGCCCCGGCCTGCTTGGCGTGGACCGTGAAATCGATCGCCTCGGCGGTGGAATTCGAGCCGGCGCCGGCAATGACGGGAACGCGCCCCGCCGCCTGCTCGACGCAAAGCTCGACCACGCGCTTGTGTTCCTCGTGGCTCAACGTCGGGCTCTCGCCGGTCGTACCAACCGGGATCAGGCCATTGGTGCCCTGCTCGATCTGCCAGTCGACCAGTTTTCGGAACGCCGCCTCGTCAACCGCGCCGTCCTTGAACGGTGTGATCAGTGCCACGAGCGAGCCTTTGAATGGCGGTTCTCCGAATGCGTAGCCCATCGGTCATCTCCCCGAGTTCGGCGTGTTAGAAGTCAGCGGAGGCGGACCTTACGCCGCACCCCGGATCGGGGCAAGGCCGCTACTGGCGCGAATCCGCGTAAACGTGTAGAATCTTGAATGAGTCTGCCCACTTACGGCAGATCGCTTGTCCTGTCCGCCCGCGAGGTCAGAATGCCCCGGCGACTCCTTTGGCTCCCCATCATCGTTGCGCTGCTGGCTCATGCCGTCATCGGCACGAGCTCGCCCGCCCGTGCCGCGACACCGCCGATCCCGACACCGCGTCCAACCGATGGCCTCGGAGTCCTGCCGCCTGGTGATGCGGCGTGGCGCGCGACCATTGCCTACGCGGAGCGCGGTGATTGGGCCATGGCCATGGCCGTGCAAGGCCGAACCCCGGACCCGGCGTTGGCGGCGGTGCTCGAATGGCTGTGGCTGTCGGACCGGAAGCGGCCGGCCAGCTTCGAGCGTGTGCGCCTCTTCCTGGCCGACAACCCCGATTGGCCGGACGAAAAAGAGCTGATCAAGCGCGCCGAGCAGACAATGCCGGCGGAGCTGGCCTTGCAACAACGGCTCGACTGGTTCGAGACCTACCCGCCGCATACCACCGACGGACGCATCCTCTACCTTCGAACGATTGAGGAGACCGGCGACCCGACGCGGCTGCAAGCCGAGGTGAAACGCATCTGGCGCAATATCGAGCTTGGCCGCCGGGCCGAAGCCACCTTCATCAAGCGCTGGGGTAATCTCCTGACCCAGGACGACCACATCAGCCGGCTCGACGAGATGCTGTGGCGGGGCCGTGCGGGCGCCGCCCGCCTCACCTTGAAGCGGGTGCCGAAGGATTGGCGGCTGTTGGCGGATGCCCGCCTGCGTCTGCGCTTCAACAAAGCCGGTGTGGACGCCGCCGTTAATCGGGTTCCCGAGACCTTGCTGGGCGATCCGGGCCTGCATTATGAGCGCATGCGCTGGCGGCGGCGTCACGGTCTGGCCACCGCCGCCCGCGAACTGCTGCTTGAGGCCCCGCCGGCCGAGGAATTCCTGAGCCTTTGGTGGCGTGAGCGGATCTGGCACATCCGCGAGTCGATCGACGATGGCGATCTGAACGACGCCTATCTGCTGGCCGCCAGCCACAAACAGACAAAAGGTGCGGGCTTCGCCGAGGCCGAATGGCTGGCCGGCTGGATCGCCTTGCGCTTCATGAACAAACCAGAGGTTGGCTTACGCCATTTCGGCTTGCTGTACGCCGGGGTCACGACGCCGATCAGCCTTGGCCGGGCCGCCTATTGGGCCGGACGTGCCGCCGAGCAGTTGAAGAGCACCGACGACGCGCGATCTTGGTATGGCCGCGCGGCGGCGCACGTAACCACCTTTTACGGTCAGTTGGCCGCCGCCCGCCTTGGCGCCGAGGGTCCGGACCTGCCGCCGGCACCGGCACCGGATATCGCGCGTCTGGCCGAGATCCGGGGACATCCCCTGGTGCGCGCATCGGAGGTCCTGATCCGGGTTGAGCGCCGGGAATTGGCGGAACGGTTTTTGCGCACGCTGGCTCGACGCGCCGATCAGGCCGATCACGCCGCCCACATCGCCGAAATCGCGGCCGCCAACGGCTTTACCGGAACCGCCGTCTACACCGCCCGCAAGGCGGCTCAGAAGTGCCTCATCCTGACCGATCGGGGATACCCGTTCCTGAGCCCACAGCCCGACGCACCGCCCGAGCCGGCCTTGGTGCACGCGATCATCCGCCAGGAAAGCGGGTTTGATAGCGGCGCAATCAGCCGGGTCGGCGCGCGTGGATTGATGCAGCTCATGCCGGCGACCGCCAAGCAGACCGCCCGCAACGCGGGTTTGAAGTATGTCCTCGGCGATTTGCTCACCGAGCCCGACTACAACATCACCCTTGGCCGGCGCTACCTGACCGAGATGTTGGCGCGGTTCGACGGCCACTACGTTCTGGCCATCGCCGCCTACAATGCCGGCCCGCATCGGGTGGCGCGCTGGATCAAGCGTCATGGCCATCCGAATGACCCCTCGGTCGACGTCGTCGACTGGATCGAGCGGATTCCCTTCTCCGAGACCCGCAACTACGTTCAACGCGTTCTGGAAGCACTGCATGTCTACCGCAGCCGGCTTTCCACCAACGCGCGGGTCGCGCTACGGTCGACGCCCGGCGCCTCGGGGCCCCAGGATGTGTGGTGTGTCTACGCCTGCGGTGTGCTGCTGGATCGGCAACAGGCGGCCCTGCGTCTGGGGAGAGATGAATGAGCACGGAGATCGCCACCCGGTTCGACGGTATCGAGGCCTGCGTCTTTGACGCCTATGGCACGCTGTTCGACGTGCATTCTGCCGTCGCCCAGTGCCGTGATCGTTTCGAATTGGCGCCCAATGCCGCGGCCACCATGTCGGACGTGTGGCGAACCAAACAGCTGCAATACACTTGGCTACGCGCCTTGATGGGCCGGCAACACCATGTCGATTTCTGGCAAGTCACGGGCGAGGCGCTGGATTTCGCCCTGGACACAGCGTTCACGGACAGCAGCCCGCCCAGCGGGTTGCGCCAAGCGTTGATGGACAGCTACCTCACCCTGCACACCTACTCCGAGGTGCCGGGTGTGTTGAAACGGCTCAAGGACGGCGGCATGAAGACCGCCATTCTGTCGAACGGTTCTCCAAGCATGCTGGAGAAGGTGTGCGAAAGCAGCGGGATCGACACCGTGCTCGACGCCGTGCTGTCGGTCGAGGCGGTTGGCGTCTTCAAGCCGCACCCGAGTGTCTACCGCCTGGCGGTCGACCGGCTGGGAGTAAGCGGGCCATCGGCCGTCAGTTTCCAATCCTCGAACGCCTGGGACGCCTCGGCCGCGTCGGCCTTCGGCTTTCGGGTCGCTTGGTGCAACCGTTTCGGCCAAGCGCGCGAACGGTTGCCCGGCAACCCCGATGTCGAGTTGCGCAGCCTCGATCCGTTGCCCGGGATCGTAGGCGTCTGACACCGATGGCGCTGGCCCCGCGCGAACGCTTTGTCAGGAACACCAACGGCAAGCGCATGTTCGTGGCCGATTGGGGCGACCCGCACCACCCGCGTCCGCCGATCCTCGGCCTCCCCGGTTATTCCCGCAACGCCAAGGACTTCCGACATCTGGCCGAACGCCTGGCCCCTCGGCGTCTGGTCAGCCTCGACTACCGCGGACGCGGCCGGTCGGAGTACGAGCACGACTGGCGCGCCTACGACCCGCAAACCCTGCTCGACGACGTCCGCCATGTGCTCATCGCCCTCGGCCTGCACAAGGTGGTGGTCGTCGGCACCTCGCTCGGCGGGATTCTGGCCATGGGATTGGCGGTGGCGGCGCCGACGGCACTGGCCGGTGTGGTGCTGAACGATGTCGGCCCGATGGTTGAGCCGGCGGGCGCGGACTACTTGCTCGACTACATGGGCCGCGACCGACCGCAGAACAATTGGAATGGCGCCATAGCGGAGTTGCGCCGCCTGCTGCCCGACTTGTCACTACATACCGACGATGCGTGGCGCGCGTTTGCCGAGAACACGTTTCGCCAAGGCGACGACGGCATGCTGCACATCGATTGGGATCCGGCAATCGTCAAGCCGTTGACCGACGATACAGCGCCGGCGCAAGATTTGTGGCCCTTGTTCGGTGCCTTGCGACCGATCCCCGTTCTCGTGATGCGCGGCGGTAAATCGGCGGTGTTATCGGCCGATACCCTCGCCGCCATGCAAACACGACACCCGGCGATGACCGCCCTGACCCTCGACGGCGTTGGTCATGCGCCGACCCTGGATGAACCCGAAGCCCGAGGCGCGCTCGATGACTTCCTCATTGCCCACTGACCCGCCGACCGTCGCCGACATTCGCGCCGCCGCCGCCCGCATCGCTGGGGTCGCCGTCCGTACCCCGCTGCTGGAAGCGCCGCTGCTGAACGACAGGATCGGCGCGCGTCTGCTTCTCAAGCCCGAATGCTTGCAACGCACCGGATCGTTCAAATTTCGCGGCGCGTACAACCGAATCTCGATGATCCCGGCTGGCGACCGCGGCCGGGGCGTGGTCGCCTATTCCTCCGGTAATCATGCCCAGGGCGTGGCCGCGGCCGCCCGGATGCTAAACACACCGGCCACGATCATCATGCCGTCCGACGCGCCGGCCATCAAACGCGCCAACACCGAAGCCTGGGGCGCCACTGTCGTCCCTTACGACCGCTACAGCGAAAACCGGGAGGCGATTGGCGCGGCGCTGGCCGAGCGCACGGGCGCCACCATCGTGCGGCCCTACGACGACCCGGGGATCATCGCCGGTCAGGGCACCATCGGCCTGGAGATCGCGGCCCAGGCGGCCGAGCTTGACGCCTCCCTGGACGCGGTTCTGGTTTGCTGTGGCGGCGGTGGGTTGGTCTCCGGCACGGCGCTGGCCCTGTCGGACACCGCGCCGGGCGTGCCGGTCTGGTGCGTCGAGCCGGAGGGCTTCGACGACACGCGACGGTCGCTGGACAGCGGCACGCGTCAAAGCAACGCCGCCGATGCTCATTCGATCTGCGATGCCCTGCTGGCGCCGACGCCCGGCGAGATCACGTTTCCGCTGAACAAGCGCCTGCTGGCCGGCGGTCTCGCCGTGAGCGACGACGAAGCGCTGGCGGCGATGGCCACGGCGTTCGAAGCCTTCAAGGTGGTGCTGGAACCCGGCGGCGCCGTGGCCTTGGCGGCGGCGTTGTCTGGCAAACTGCCAATCGCCGGCAAGACGATTGCCGTCGTCGGCTCGGGCGGCAATGTCGACCCGGCGGTGTTCCGCCGGGCGCTGGAGAGCGCTAAAGGCGCCGAATGAGCCTACGTCGTCGCCCCGGCAACCGCCGCCACCGACCCCGCGCCTAAAATTCCATCACCCTCGCGACGTGGCACGGCGGGCTTGACCGGCTCCAGCCTCGGGGCGGGGCGCACCTCGCTCTCACTGGGAAAATGACGGCAATTGCCCTCGAAAAAGGCACCCGGCTCAATCGACAGGCGCTCCTGCACCACGTCGGCGATGACGCGCGCCGTATTGAGCAAGGTGACATGCCGGGCTTTGATCTGGCCGGTGACCGCTCCGGAGATCACCACCGTCTCGGCTTCGACCGCGCCGCGTACGGTGGCGCTACTGGACACCGTCAGCTTCTTCGAGACGATGTCACCCTCGACCGTGCCATCCACCTGGATGTCGCCATCGCTGGTCAGATTGCCATTGATCGACAAATCGGCCGAGATGATCGAAGGCGCCACCGGCTTCTGAGAACCGTCGGTCTTAACCGTCTTTTTTTGATTGAACATTTTTTCCCGCCTTTAAGAACCTCACGGGGTTGACCGGCTTACCGTGATACCGAACCTCGTAATGCACATGTGGTCCAGAACTGCGCCCACTGGAGCCGAGCAACCCGATTTGGTCACCCAAGGCCACCGTCTGCCCCTTCTTGACGGTGATCTTAGCGAGGTGGCCGTACCGCGTCACCAACCCATGGCCATGATCGATGTCGATCACCCGGCCATACCGCGTGCGTCGTCCGGCGAACACCACCGTTCCCGACGCCGTCGCCACGATCGGCTGTTTCCTCGGCCCCGCCATGTCGAGGCCGTAGTGCATCGCCCAACGGCCGTTGAATGGATCCTTACGGCGACCATAGCGGCTGGAGATATAGAATTTATCCACTGGAGCCAACAACGGTAATGAGGCGAACACACCGCGCAACTGATCCCAGCGATCGAGCCGCCGACCGAGCGCGGCGCGAAGGTCATCGGCGTCCTCGTCCACGTCCATCTCGGGGTGGTAGGGAACAAACGGCCCGCCCTGCCCTGTGAGCTGACGGTCAGGAAGCGGTGCGATCTCGTCCAGTTTGAGTCCTGTTCGGCGGATCACTTCCTCGACGGTATTAATGTTGTCCAGCGCGCGATCGGCAATGACGCGCAGCTCCACCCGGTGGGCCTCGCGCTCCTCATCGAGATTCTGCTGCAGATTCGACACCTCGGTCCGCAGCGCATCATTGTCGGCCGCGATCGAGCTCCGCTCCAGGATCACCGACCGTAAATCGGTCTTCAAAGCCCGAACGTTGTTTGCCAAGAGCACCACGCGCGAATTGGCCGCCTCCAGCTCGTTGTGCAGCGCCCACAACCGATCGTCGAGGGCAGCGCGCTCGGCGGCGATCTCCGCCTTCTCGGCTTCAACGACTTCCAGATGCCGACGCAAAGTCCCGATATGCGCTTCCAGCGCGTTGTTCTTGCCGGATATCTGCCGAAGCTCGGAGCCAAGCATCTCAAGCTGACCGCCCATCGACGATCGGACCGTCGCGATCCTTTGCCGTTCGGCCTCGGAGGTCCGCAGCGCCACTTCGGTTGAACTCAGGTCCTGCTTCAGCTCCTTGTTATGACCGAAGACCCGGCGCATCTCCGCCTCGGTCGCCTGAAGATCGCGGGTGATGCCGACGATCGACAGCTGATAATCCGATATCTGATCAAGAAGTTTACGATAGGCGTGGCGGGAGCGATCGATTGAGTCGCTCTTGGCCGTGATAATGGCGTCCTGGGTGTAATAGCCGACAGTGGTGAACCCGACCCAACCGGCAAAGGCGATCCAGATCGCGACCAAACCAAGCTGAGCCCCGGTGGTCAGTCGCAGGTAGCTGGTTTCACCATCGGTACGCAGGATAATCTGTCGCTCAGGCAACCAACGCAGCGCCACGTCGCGGATCCGCCGCGTCAAACCTATGGTCTCTTCCTCCATACGGACGCCCCCGTCACTTAACATTTATCTGTCGGTCGTGCCCCGGACCATCGACCGGCGGTACCGTCTCTCCCTAACGGTAAAGGCACGTTAACTTTAGCGCGTATGTTAGGCAAGGTTCTGAGCGTGGCGGAGATAACGCATGAGCGCTGACATCGACCTCAACGATCAGGTTCGCGGCATGGCCATGGCCTTGCGTCACTGGTTCGACGTGCGCGACCTGGAGGCCGAGCAACGCCGTGCTGGGCTGTTACCGTCGAAAAACCCAAAAGACAACTATGACAAAAGCTTACGACCATTGACCATAACCTGCTTGCCGCCACAGCTGGTGCGTTTGAAGCCGAATGCGCCGATGACCACGCTGCATTTCATGCAGGACGTCTATGATGACGGTTTCTTCCGCGCCGACCCTTGGCGCTGGTGGTTTGCCTGGATCACCATCGAGCTCGTAGCCCGCTTCGGTCCGGACAAATCCGGCGAACGGGTGCGCCGATTCGTCATCGACGACCCGTCGATTCAGCCGGTACGCGACCGGGTTGTCCGCTGGCTCGGGGCCAATCCGCTACGCCTCGATCTTGTGCAGGACAGGCTCTCCACCCTCGCCGAGCGCGCGGTCACGGTCGCCGATTCTCCAGGTCGCACCCTGGCCGAACGTATCGTCAGCAGCGTCCGCAACCTCGATCATACCTTGGTCGACGCCATGGCGGAGGAGGCCGCCCGCCTGTCCACCGCGATCACCGGCCGGCTCGAAGAACAAGCGCAGCGACGGTAGCCATGGGCCAAAGCCTAAGCGTATGACTTAGTCGACGCCCACCGCCGTGCCACCGGGACGGCGCGGGTCCGACACGCCTCGATACCCGCCGCCCTCGACACGCCGAACCGATTGCACGGTGCCAAGCGAGCCCGACGGCTCGACGGCGTGCCCCATGGCAGCCAGCCGCTCGATCGTGTCGGGCGAGAATCCCGGTTCCATCCGCAGCGTGTCCGGCCGCCATTGATGGTGCACGCGCGGCGCCAGCGTCGCCTCCGCCAAGTTCATGCGATGCTCAATCATGTTCAAAATCACCTGCATCACGCTGGTGATGATCTGACCGCCGCCGCGCGCGCCGGTCGCCAAGACCGGGCGTCCATCGACAAACGCCAAGGTCGGCGACATCGAGGAGAGCGGCCGCTTGCCGGGCTCGACGGCGTTGGCATCGCCGCTGACCAGCCCCCAGGCGTTCGGCCGGTCGGGCGCCGAGGCGAAATCGTTCATCTCATTATTCAGGAACACGCCCGTCCCCTCGGCGACGATCCGCGTGCCGAAGGCGAAATTCAACGTCGTGGTCAACGCCACCGCGTTGCCGGCGCGATCCATCACCGACAGATGAGTGGTGTTGCCATCGCTCCAAGACGGCGCGTCACCGGGGCCAATCAACTCGGACGGCGTCGCCCGGTCGGGATCAATGTCGGCGCGAAGCACATCGGCGTAACCTTTGTCGATCAATCCCGATAGCGGCACCGCGTAGAACGCTGGATCGCCGACATGCCGCGACCGGTCGGCATAGGCGCGGCGCATCGCCTCGACCATCAGGTGGATCGTCTGCGCCGAGCCGGCACCAAGGGCGCCCAGGTGAAACCCCTCCAGGATGTTCAGCATCTGAATCAGATGCGCACCGCCGGAACTTGGCGGCGGCATGGAGGCGATGTCCAAACCGAGATACCGCCCCCAGACCGGTTTCCGCGTGACCGTTCGGTAAGCCGCCAGATCGGCCTCGTCGATCAGGCCGTCATGGCGCCGCATCTCCTCCGCGATGGCAACCGCGATGGGCCCCTCATAGAAGGCCTGGGGACCGTCGCGCGCGATCGCTTCAAGCGTGTTCGCCAAATCCGGTTGACGGAACGCGTCGTCCAGGCGCCAGGCCGAGCCATCCGGCTTGCGCATCACCGCCAGGCTTTGCGGCCATTTTTCGAAGCGCGGCATCGAGCGGTCGATGTCGCGGATCAGCCAACGCGAGGCCGGAAACCCCTCCCGTGCCAGACGGATCGCCGGCGCCATGATACTCGCGAGCGGCCAAGTGCCCCAGCGCTCCAGCGCCTCGGCATACCCGGCCACCACGCCTGGAACCCCGGCCGATGCATGGGAATAACGGGCACGCTCCTGGTCGGTCGAGCCGTCAGCCGCCAGGAACATCTCCCGCCGGGCCGCTGCCGGAGCAACCTCGCGAAAGTCGAAGGCCACCGTGGTTCCCGGTTCGGCCAAGTGCGCCACCATGAAACCGCCGCCACCGATCCCGCCGGCCTGCGGCAGGGTCACCGACAACGCGAAACCGGTGGCGATGGCGGCGTCGACCGCGTTACCGCCCAGGGCCAGAACCTGCGCCCCGACATGGGCGGCGATCGCCTCCCGTGACGTCACCATGCCGGTTGCCGACTCCGCCGGATACAGCCGCCGGCTCGACCCATCGAACACCGGCGCCTCGAACGCCGCGCGCGCCGTGTGGGCGAGACTCGGTCCGACAAGGCCAAGGGCCGCCCCGCCCGCCAGTACTGTCCGGCGGGGTACAATCAACCGGCTCATCGCAACCTCTTCCTTTATCCGTCGTCTTCAAGACAGTATGCGTCCGATGATCACGGCGCCAGTATTTGGGTGCCGCGGCAGACCGCCGGATCGTGGAGGAGCCCATGGCCGAATATTCCGTCTTTTCCCTGATCCGTAATGCGCTTGGCGGGCATAAGGATTGGATCCGTGCCTGGCGCGACCCGGAACCGAAGAAGCACTACGATGTCATCGTCATCGGCGGCGGCGGCCATGGCTTGGCGACCGCCTACTACCTGGCGCGCAACCACGGCATCACCAACGTCGCCGTGCTGGAAAAGGGCTGGATCGGCGGCGGTAATGTCGGGCGCAACACCACCATCGTGCGTTCCAACTACATGCTGGACGGCAACGCCCATTTCTACGAGCACAGCCTGAAGCTCTGGGAGGGGTTGAGCCGCGATCTGAACTACAACGTCATGTTCAGCCAACGCGGCGTGCTCAACCTCGGCCATTCCGACGGCCAGATGGACGCCTACGCCCGGCGCGGCAACACCATGCGGTTGAACGGCGTCGACGCCGAGTTGCTGGACCGCAAGGATGTGCAGCGGCTCTATCCGCACCTGGATTTCTCCGCGGCCGCGCGTTTTCCGATCTATGGCGGCTTGCTGCAGGCGCGGGGCGGCACCGCGCGGCACGATGCGGTCGCCTGGGGGTTCGCGCGCGGCGCCGACCGCCTGGGTGTCGACATCATCCAGAACTGCGAGGTCACCGGTTTCGAGCGCGATGGCAACCGCGTCACCGGCATTCAAACCACGCGCGGCACCATCGGCTGCGGCCGGGTCGGCATGGCGGTGGCCGGCAACACCAGCCGGGTCGCCGCCATGGCGGGGTTGCGCCTGCCGATCGAAAGCCACGTGCTGCAAGCCTTCGTCTCGGAGCCGTTGAAGCCGCTGGTCGACGGTGTGATCACCTACGGCGCCGGGCACTTCTACATCAGCCAATCGGACAAGGGCGGGCTGGTGCTGGGCGGCGATCTCGACTTCTACAACTCCTATGCCCAGCGCGGGAACCTGCCGACCGTCGAGCACGTAATGGCCTGTGGCTTGGCGATGATGCCGTATCTCGGGCGGGTGCGGATCCTGCGCGGCTGGGGCGGGCTGATGGACATGTCGATGGATGGCAGCCCGATCATCTCCAAGACCCCGATCGACAATCTCTATCTCAACGCCGGCTGGTGCTATGGCGGGTTCAAGGCGACGCCGGGGTCCGGCTATGTGTTCGCCCACACCATCGCCAACGACACGCCGCATGACTTCAACAAGGCGATGACGCTGGACCGGTTCGCGACCGGCCATCTGATCGACGAGGGCGGCAAGGGGCCGACCCCGAAGCTGCACTGAGGGAGCCCGCCATGATCCGTATCCCCTGCCCCCATTGCGGCCCGCGCGACCACGCCGAGTTCAGCTACGCCGGTGACGCGACCAAGATCCGCCCGGCCGATCCGGACGCGGCGACGGCGGCCGACTGGCACGATTACGTCTACTTCCGCGATAACCCGCGCGGCCCGCATATGGAGTACTGGCATCACACCCAAGGATGCCGCGCCTATGTGAAGGTGCTGCGCGACACGTCGACCCACGAGGTGCTCGCCGCCGGGATGCCCGGCGACACGTTGGAGGCCGGGCGATGATCTTCGGACGCGTAGCCATTGAACAGAGCCACCGGCTGCCCACCGGCGGTGAGATCGACCGTCTGGCGCCGCTGCCGTTCCGTTTCGACGGCAAGGCGTATCGCGGCTATGCCGGCGACACCCTCGCTTCCGCCCTGCTGGCCAACGGTGTGACGGTGGTTGGCCGCAGCTTCAAGTACCACCGCCCGCGCGGGGTGCTGTCGGCCGGGCCGGAGGAGCCGAACGCCCTGGTCGAGCTGCGGGGCGGCGGCCGCAAGGAGCCGAACAGTCGCGCCACCATGATCGAGCTGTTCGCCGGGCTTGAGGCCACAAGCCAGCACCGCTGGCCATCGCTGGCGCTCGACATCATGGAGTTGAACGACCTGGCCTCGCGCTTCCTGGTGGCGGGCTTCTACTACAAGACCTTCATGGGGTTCCCCGGCTGGCGCTTCTACGAGAAACGCATTCGCGCCGCAGCCGGCATGGGATCGGGCACCGTCGAGTGGGACCCCGACCGTTACGAGCACATGAACACCCATTGCGACGTGCTGGTGGCCGGTGGCGGACCATCGGGTCTGGCGGCGGCACTGATGGCTGGGCGCGCCGGCGCGCGGGTGATCCTGGTCGAGGAGACCGACGGCCTGGGCGGTCGGTTGCGAAGCGAGCGCGAAACGATCGACGACAAGCCCGCCATGGGCTGGGTCGCCAAGACCCGGGCCGAGTTGGCGGACATGGACGAGGTTCGGGTGCTGACGCGCACCACCGCCTTCGGCTGTTACGACGACAACATGGTGGGCGCCTTGGAGCGCGTGGCCGACCATCTCGCCGCCCCACCGGAGCATATGGCTCGGCAAAGGCTGTGGCACATCCGGGCGGGCCGGGTGATCCTGGCGACCGGCGCCATCGAGCGGCCGCTGGTGTTCGGCGGCAACGACCGGCCCGGCGTGATGCTGGCGGGAGCCGTTCGCAGCTATCTCCACCGCTTCGCCGTGACGCCGGGCAAGCGCGCGGTGGTGGTGGCCAACAATGACGACGGCTACCGCACCGCCCTCGATCTGGCGCGGGCCGGGGTCGAGGTGATGCAGGTTTTGGATACCCGCCCCGCCGGGGCCGGTGCATGGCGCGAACGGGCGGTCGCCGCCGGGCTCGACGTCATGCAGCGAGCGGCGGTGGTCAACGCCTATGGTCGCATGGGGGTGGTCGGCTGCGACGTGGCCACTTTGGACGGCCATGGCGGCGTCGGCGACACCCGTTATGTTCCGTGCGATCTGATCGCCGCCTCCGGCGGGTGGAGCCCATCGGTCCATTTGCACAGCCATGGCGACGGTAAGGCCGACTGGGATGACGGCATCGCCGCCTTCGTGCCCGGCGCCAATCGGTTGGGTCACGTCTCGGTCGGTGCGGCGCGCGGCCGCTTCGGTCTGGCCGAGGCTTTATCGGACGGCCTCAAGGCCGGCGCCGAGGCGGCGAAGGCGTGCGGGTTCGCGATCGGCGCACACCCCGACACACCCATAACCGATGAGATCGCCACCGCGCCGCTGAAGGCGATCTGGTCGATCCCCGGCCCCACCGACCGCACGGTCAAGCGGTTCGTCGACTTGCAGGACGATGTGACGATCGATGACATCGCCCTGGCCCACCGCGAGGGCTTCGTGTCGGTCGAGCATCTAAAGCGTTACACCACGCTGGGCATGGGCACCGATCAGGGCAAGACCTCCAACATCACCGGCCATGCGCTGTTGGCCGAGGCGCGGGGCCAGCCGATTCCGACGGTCGGCACCACCCGCTTTCGCCCGCCCTACACCCCGGTCGCCATGGCCGCCTTCGCCGGGGCCGAGCGCGGGTTGCATTTTTCCCCGGTGCGCCGCTCGGCGATGCACGACTGGCATGCCGAGCACGGGGCGGTGTTCGTCGAAGCCGGAGCCTGGTTGCGGCCGCAATACTACCTGCGACCGGGCGTGACGAAGGCGAAAGCCGTCATGGACCGGGCGATCGAGACCGAGGTGCGGGCTGTCCGCTCCAAGGTCGGGCTGGTCGATGTCTCGACCTTGGGCAAGATCGACATCCAAGGACCGGATGCCGCCGAATTCCTCAACCGGGTCTACGCCAACGGCTTCAAGGCCCTGCCTGTCGGCAAGGCGCGCTATGGGCTGATGCTGCGCGAGGACGGCATCGTCGACGACGACGGCACCACCTCGCGGCTGGGTGACACCCACTACCTGATGACCACCACCACCGCCCACGCCGCCAAGGTGCTGGCCGATCTGGAGTGGTACCTTCAGGTCGTCTGGCCGGACCTTGATGTCCGGGTCACCTCGGTGACCGAGCAGTGGGCGGCGATGGCGCTGGCCGGCCCCAAGGCGCGTGAGGTGCTCGCCGCCGCCGCCGACCACGGCACCGCCGTATCGAACGACGCCCTGCCCTATCTCGGCGTCATCAACGGCTCGATCGCCGGGGTGCCGGTGCGCCTCTTCCGCATCAGCTTCTCCGGGGAGCTTGGCTATGAGGTCAACGTTCCCGCCGATTGGGGCACCTCGGTGTGGGAGGCGCTGATCGCCGCCGGGGAGCCGCACGGCATCACGCCCTACGGCATGGAGGCCATGGGTATCCTGCGGATCGAGAAGGGCCACGTGACCCACGCCGAGCTGGACGGCCGCATCACCCTCGACGATGTCGGCATGGGGCGCATGGCCAGCAGCAAGAAATGGTTCGTCGGCCGCGGCATGCTCGACAAACCCGCCTTCATCGACCCCGAGCGGCCCAAGCTGGTCGGGTTGGTGCCGGTCGATGGCAAGACCAGAATCCCGGCGGGCGCCATTCTGGTGGCCGATCCGGCGACCCCACCACCGGTGCCGAAGCTCGGCCATGTGGCCTCCAGCGCCTATCTGTCGCCGACGGTCGGCCACCCGATCGCGCTCGGCTTCCTGGCGCGCGGCCGCGACCGGCTGGGCGAGACCGTGTGGGCGGTGTTTCCGCTGCGGAACCTGAGCGTCCAGGTCAAGGTGGTGGAGCCGTGTTTCGTCGATCCGGAAGGGAGCCGGTTGCATGTCTGAAAGCACAACCCCGCCGCCCCGCCGCTCCGCCCTGGCAAACGTGTGGCACCCCGGCGATCACGGCCGCATCGGCTTCACCGGCCCGCAAGTGACGCTGCGTGAGCGGCGCGACATCACGGCGATCCAACTCGACGCCCAGCGCGGGACGACGGACGGCGTCGGCAAGGCGGTGGCGGCCGCGTTCGGGCTCGGTCTGCCCGGCCCAGGACGCGCCACGACCACCGGCGATGTCCGTGCCCTGTGGCTCGGCCCGGACCGCTGGCTGTTGCAGACCGCGACGCCGGCCGATCTGGAGCCCCGGCTTCGGAGCCTCACCGAGGGCGTCGGCGGCGTGGTTGTCGACCAGAGCCACGGCCGCACCATCCTGCGCATCGAGGGGGCAAAGGCACGCGATACCCTGGCCAAGAGCACCGGCATCGACCTGCACCCCCGCGCCTTCGCCGAGAACGCCGTGGCCCAGACCTCGCTGTTCCAGCTCGCGGTCACGATCGACCGGCGGCGCGGCACCTCTATCTTCGATGTGCACGCCATGCGCGGCTTCGCGGTTCACCTGTACGAAGCGCTGCTGGACGCCGGCGGCGAGTACGGCGTTCGATTGGTGTAGCGGCTCGATCCCCGGGTCGCGCCCGGGGCAAGCCCGGATCGCTGCGCGTCCGGGAATGCGAGTTGCGCAGGCGCGTTAGGGCTACCGCCCCTCCACCGTCAGCATGATCTTGCCGATGTGTTGGCTGGATTCCATCAGCGCGTGGGACGCCGCCGCCTGTTCCAGCGGGAAACGGGCGTGGATCAGCGGTTTGACCGCGCCGGACTCCAGCAACGGCCAGACCTTTTCCTCCAACTGCCGGGCGATGGCGGCCTTCTGCGCCACGGTGCGCGGCCGCAGGGTCGAGCCGGTGATCGTCAGGCGCTGCAGCATCACCTTGAGGAAGTTGAAACTCTCGACCACCGGCGGCTGCAGAAAGGCGATCTGCACCAGCCGGCCTTCCAGCTTCAGGCAGTCCAGGTTGCGCTGGATATACGGCCCGCCCACCATGTCGAGGATCACGTCGGCGCCGCCGAGTTCTTTCATCATCGCGACGAAATCCTCCTCGCGGTAGTTGATCGCCCGCTCCGCGCCCAACTCCTCGCAGACCCTGCACTTCTCGGCCGAGCCGGCGGTGGCGATAACCCGGGCGCCGAAGGCATGGGCGAGCTGGATCGCCGTGGTGCCGATGCCGGACGAGCCGCCATGGATCAGGATGGTCTCACCCGGTTGCAGCCGGCCACGCTCGAACACGTTGGTCCAGACCGTGTAGTAATTCTCCGGGATCGCCGCCGCCTGCTCCATCGAGTAGCCCTTGGGGATCGGCGAGCAGGTATCCTCGGCACAGACACAGTACTCGGCATAGCCGCCGCCCGGGACCAGGGCGCAAACCCCGTCGCCGAGCGTCCAGCGCCTCACTCCCTCGCCCACGGCAACCACGGTCCCCGCCAGTTCCAGTCCCGGAATATCCGACGCCCCCGGCGGCGGCGGGTAGCCGCCCGACCGCTGCAGGCAATCCGGCCGGTTGACGCCCGCGACCGCGACCTTGACCAGCACCTCGCCCGCGCCGGGTTGCGGCACCGGGCGGGTGGCCGGCTTCAACACCTCGGGCCCACCGCCCTCGCCCTCGATCTCGATGGCGGTCATCGTCGCTGGAATGTCGGCCACGGCTGTCTCCTCGCGTTGCTATCCCGCTCGTCATAGTCGGCCCGGCGCCTCTGGGGAAGACCGCGCGCGGGAATGAGTGTCGGCGCTCTCTTGGGATTACAAGTATCGATCCTCTGCCTCGCATCGGCACGAATTCTCGGCAATACGGACTTTTCCTGTCGTGTTTGGGAAACAGCGTCGCGGCCAGGGAAGTATACGTCTTCGTTTTGCGGTCTGAAGAAGCGTGCAACATGGGGCCGTGACATGTTCCAGCGGCGTATACCGGAGTGGCTACGACACGCCCACACACCCAGTGTCAGGGGATTCGCCCTGCTGGCCGGTGTCGAGGCGGCCGCTCGTGGCATGCTCATCTCGGTTTTTCCAATCGCCATGTACCGGGCTTTTGGCGACGCGGCCGTGGTCTCGGAGGTCTACTTCGTTGTCGGCCTGATCTCGCTGACGTCCGGCTTGATGGTGCCGTGGCTCACTCGGTTCATTCCACGCCGATGGGTCTACTCCTTCGGAGCGTTGCTGTTCATCATCGGCGCGCTTCTCGCGACCGTGGGCGGTCAAACCACGACCGCCCTGGCGCTGGCGGCAACCTCGGCGGCCGTCGTGACGATGTTCGTGTGTTTCAACGCCTACGTTCTGGATTTCGTCGCACGGTCCCAACTCGGGCGGTGCGAGACCCTCCGCATGTTCTACAGCGCGCTGGCTTGGACGACGGGTCCGGCCCTTGGCGTGTGGTTGCTGGAAGTTTGGGCACCAGCACCATTTCTGGTGTCCGCTTTCGCCGCGTGCTGTCTGATTACCGTGTTCTGGGTCATGCGCCTGGGCAACGGCAAGCTGATCACCAAGGCACGGGCGCCGGCGCCCAATCCGTTGGCTTATCTGCCACGCTTCCTGGCGCAGCCGCGCTTGGTGGCCGGGTTTATCTTCGCGGTCGTGCGCTCCTGCGGCTGGTGGGTCTATGTGGTCTATCTGCCGATCTACGCGGTCCAGAACGGGTTGGACGAGCGGCTGGGCGGTGTCGTGCTGTCGATCAGCAATGGCTGTTTGTTTCTGACACCTCTGATGCTTCGTCTGGTGCAGCGCCATTCCGTCCGCCGGGCGGTCAGAACGGGGTTCCTCGTCAGCGGATCATGTTTCGCGCTGGCGTGGCTAAGCGCCGCGATACCGTCGCAAACGATCGGGCTGCTGATGGTTGGCTCGGCGTTCCTCGTCCTGCTCGACATCACCGCCGGCCTGCCCTTTCTGATGGCGGTCAAACCGTCGGAGCGCACCGAGATGTCGGCGATCTATTCCAGCTACCGGGACGTCTCGGGCATCGTGACGCCGGGAATTGCCTGGCTCGTGCTGTTGGTCGCGCCACTCGCCGGGGTATTCGCCGCGGCCGGCGGCGGGCTGCTGGTCGCCTGGGCGATCGCCGGACGCCTGCATCCCCGGCTGGGAAGAGCGCCGGAGGAACGACTTGAACCGGCCGTGAAAGAGGCCGTCTGAGCCGCCTCTACTCCGCCGCCACCGCGTTCCCTCGGCCCAACGCCGCCAGCGCCGATCGCAGGCCGGCCTCGATCGTCGTCTCTGTGGTGATCGCCGCCCGCTCCAACACCTTCGAGATCGTCGGCGAGGCGTCGCCGCCATGGATGCGCATCACCGGCGCGTCGAGCCAATCGAACAGCCGCCGCTGGGCTTCGTCGGCGAGAATCTGACCATAGGACGCGGTGAGCGGTCCCTGCTCGACCACCACGAGCGCGTTGGTCTTGCGCACGCTGGCCTCGATCGTGCCCCAGTCAAGACCGGCGCGGTCCAGGCTGCGCAAGTCGATCACCTCGACATCCAAGCCGAGCCGGTCGACCACCCGCCGGGTCGCCGCCACCATGGCGAGGTAGGTGACCACGGTCAGCGTGCCGCCCGGCCGCACCACCTTGGCCTTGCCCAACGGGACGTGCAGGTCGAAATCCTCCACCGGACCGGGGCCGGACGAGGCGTAGAGGTCGACATGCTCGACCACCAGCACCGGGTCCTCGCAGGTCAACGCGCTGTTCATCAGCCCGACATAGTCGAACGGCGTGCTGGGCGCGACGATGCGCCAGCCGGGGAACAAGGCGAACATCCCCACCGGGTCCATCGAATGCTGCGAGCCGTAGCCCGCGCCCATGGCGACCTTGGTGCGCACCACCAGCGGCATCGAGAGCGTGTCGCCGAACATGTGGCGCGCCTTGCCGATCTGGTTGAACAACTGATCGCAGGCGACCAGGGAGAAGTCCGGGTACATGAACTCGACCACCGGCCGGTAGCGGCCGTCGACCGCCACACCGCCGGCGAATCCGGCGAAGGTCTGCTCGCAGATCGGCGTCGGCAGGATACGGTCGGGGTACTTGTCGTACAGCCCCTTGGTCGCCCCGTTGGTGCCGCCACGCAGCCGGTGGATGTCCTCGCCGACCACGAACACCCGCTCGTCCCGTGCCATCCGGCGGTCCATGACGGCCGACACCGCGTCGATGAATTTGATCTCGGCGACCGCACCGGTGAAATCCTCCAGCTCGGTGGTGGCGATGCCGTCGAACTCGGCCCCTGTGCTGCGCAGGCCCGTGTCCACGGTCTCCGGCTTCGGCCATAGCGCCGGGACAATCCGCCGGCCGTTGCCCTCCGGCTCGACCAGATCACCCACCACCGCGCTCATGGTGGCGATCGAGCGCTCGCGGATCCACTGATCCTCGTCGGTGCTCAGCAGGTCGCGATCGATCATTTCCTTGGCCACCCGGCGGATCGGATCGCGCGCCTTCCAGGCTTCCTCCTCCTCCTTGGTACGGTAGCCGAAGGCCGAGCCGAGCAGCGGGCCGGACTGGTGGTAATAGCGGTAGCAATCGGCCTCGACGATCACCGGGCCCTTGCCGGCGCGCAGCAGCCCCAACGCATCGTCCATGGTCAGCTTGACCGCCAGCGGATCCATGCCGTCGACGGTATAGGACGGAATGCCGAACGCCTGGCCCCGGGCCGACAGCCGGGTCTCGCGGGTCGATTCGGCCACCGTGGTGGCGACTGCGATCTGGTTATTCTCGACGAAAAAACAGATCGGCAACCCCCAGGTCGCCGCCAGGTTCAAGCTTTCCAGCACGGCGCCGATGTTCAAGGCTCCGTCGCCGAAATAGGTCACCGCCACGTCGCCGGTTCCGGCCCGCTGGCGCGACCACGCCGCCCCCAGCGCGAACGGCACGCCGCCGCCGACGATAGCGTTGGAGCCGATCACTCCCGCCTCACCCCAGCGCAGGTGCATCGAGCCGCCGCGGCCGTGGGTCATCCCCGGGTCCAGCCCCATGATCTCGGCCAGGGTCATTTTCAGCATCGGCGCGATCGCCGGATGCTCGGCCTTGGCCACCGGGTCGACTTTCTTGCCATCCAGCACCGCGCCCAGCGCCTTGGCGATGAATTGGTGGTGCGAGCGGTGCGAGCCGTTGATCTGATCGCCCGGGGTCAGTGCCACGATCGAGCCGACCGCCGCCCCTTCCTGGCCGATCGAGGAATGCGCCGGGCCGTGCACCAGCTGCTCGCTCGCCAATTCCAGCACCGATTCCTCGAAGGCGCGAACCAGTTGCATCCGATGCAACAGGGTCAGCAAGCCATCGCGCCCGGCCTTCTGCCAATCGGCGGCGGTCGAGCGGATTTCGACCCAGGGCGTGTCGGTGGTGAGTTTGATCCGTCGGGCCATGGTGCTAACTCCCGTGTTGATCGGTGGCCGCGCGTTTGTGGTTCAGCAACGCCATCAGCCGACGGTCGCGCCAGACCGCGCGGTCGCCAAGGCCACGTTCCGGCAGGGACGCTCGCCGCTCCGCCTCGATCCGCGCGACCAGTGCGGTGTCGTAGGGGCGATGAGCCGCTTGCTGTTCTTGCAACCGCTCATAGAACGGCCCATAGCGGGCGCAGTAATCGGCGACGCCGCCGGGCGCGTTCAAGTCGATGGTCTCGAACGGCCCCATGAACGACCAGCGCAGACCGAGCCCGTCCTTGACCGTTTTATCCAAGTCTTCGGCCGAGATCACCCCATCGGCCACCAGACGCATGGCCTCGGTCAGCAGCGCGCCCTGCAGGCGGTTGAGCACGAAACCCTCGACCTCCTTGTTTACCGTCACCGGCACCATACCCACCGCCTCCATGGTCTGGCGGGCGCGTTGGAGAACGGCGGCGTCGGTCCACGGCGCCGGGCACAGCTCGACCAGCGGCACCAGATAGGGCGGGTTGACCGGGTGGACCACGAGACAGCGCAGCCGCCCCGGCAGATCCTCGGTGAAGCGCGAGGCGGCGATCGCCGAGGAAGAGGACGCCAGGATCGCGTCCGGCTCGGCCCAGCGGTCGGCCTCGATGAACAACGCCGCCTTGGGCTCGACCTGCTCGGCGATGCATTCTTGCATCCAGGTGGCGCCGTCCAGCGCCTCGGCCAGCGTGCTCACCGGCGTGACCCGATTGGCGACCGGATCGACCGCCTCGATCAAGCCCTGAGCCGCCATATCCTCCAGATTGCCGCGCATCAGATCGACCGCGCCGGTCAAGGCTTCGGTCGAGGCATCCCATAAGCGCACCGGACAGCCCGCCCGCGCGAACACGATGGCCCAGGCGCGGCCGATCAGTCCCGCTCCGGCAATGGCGACGATGTCGGGCATGAGCCCTCCCCACGGACAGTTTTGTTGATCCGACACCGACGGTCGCCGGGCCGCTTCCAGGAAGTCTAGCGAGGGAATCACGCGGGGGGAAACCCGGTATGGGAAACCGGGCGCGGGAAACCCAGCGCGGGGAACGTCAGGCCGCTTGGCTCACCGCGTCGGCCTCGGCCACGCCGAACCGCGCGTAGAACGTCGCCGACAGCCAGCCGAGCGCGGCCCAGAAGACGCCTTGGATGACGATCGAGGCGGCGGCGAAATGAGCCGCCAACTCCGGCGGCACCAACCCGGCCTCGCCCGCCGGGGCGTGCGGCGCGCCGACCACATGCGGCAGGACCAATACCGCAATTGCCGCCAGCCGCCAAACCGCCGACCGGCCGAACGCCAACAGCCAAAGTCCAACGCCGGTGCCGACCACCGTGGCCAGCCACCATACCTGCCGGCTGGCCAGCTCGGCGGCGGCGGCGCCCGGCACTTCCGGCGCCAACCCCAGCGCCGGCGACAAGGTGAAGGCGGCGAACCCGCCAAGTCCCCACAGCACCCCGCGCATCGCATCCACCGGCGCGCCGCGCAAGACGAAACCGGCGATCAGCAACAGCGCGAAGCCGACGCCGCTCAGCAGATTGGTCAGCGCCGAGAAGAATGATCGCTCGAGCCCGTCCTCGGGCGCCCAGGCCTCGCCATCATGATGCCCGTCGGCCGCCGCAGGAGCGACCGTCGCATCCTGGGTGCGGGGCGCCGTGTTCGCCGTCGCGTTTTCATACAACTCGGCCTGCAGGATCAGCGGCGTGGTCGTCACTTCCTGCAACAAGGCCAGCAACAGCCCGGCCAGCAGACCGGCCGCCAACGCCGCGAAGAAAACCCGCCGGACCATCGCGTTCCCCCTCCCCTAAGGCGTCAGTGGCAGGGAAAGCCCATGGAATGGCGCCAGTCGTGAGCGGCGTTGTGCACCGCGTCGGGGCTCGCGAGGCCGACGCCGAAGGTCAGGACACTGCCCAGGAAGAGCGCCAGAAACGCCGCGACCAGCGCCTCGCGCCGGCTCACCGTGCCCTGCTTCAGGGTGGTTGTCGTCATGCCGTACTCCCTCGTTCATCCGCGTCCATGGAATCCGTAGTCGACCCTCGCCTCGCGGTCAACGTGAGACATGCGGTTGCCCCACGGCGCCGTTCTTCCGATGATGACCGCCAAACGCACCTGGAACCTTTGTCATGGTCGACACCGCCTCGTCCCCAACCGACACCGACGCCAGGTCACCGGGCGCGGATCTCGCGATCCCGGCATCGGCACGCGACCGGTTCGGCATCGGCCCCGACTGGCGCTCGGGGATGGAGCGGCTGGTCGAATGGCGCGATGTCGACGCCTTTCGCCATGCCAACCACACCGCCTTCCTTCTCTGGTTCGAGGCGGCCCGGAATCGCTACCTCGAAGCCATGGGCCTGCCGCGCCACGCCTCGAACACGCCGGGGCCGGTGATGATGGATCTGCGGGTGCGTTACCTGCGGCCGCTGGCCTATCATGAGCCGGTGTTCGTGACCGTGCGCACCGCCGCGATGCGCCGGCGGTCGCTGGAAATGGATTACGCCGCCTGGACCCAGGATGGCTGTGCCGCGACCTGCACGGCGGTACTGGTGCTGATGATCAACGACACCGGCGAGAAGGTGGCGATCCCGGATGCGGTCCGGGGATCGATCCGAACGCTCGACAACCCCAGGGAGGAATGAGGCGATGATCACCGATGGCAGTCATAGGGATCGCGTGGTCGTGGTGACCGGCGGCGGCTCGGGCATCGGCCTCGGCCTGGTCAAGGCGTTCGCCGAGGCCGGATCGAGCGTTGCCGTGCTGGACGCCAACACCGCCGCCGCCCATGCCGCCGCCGACGCCATGACCGCCGCCGGGCACCGGGCCATCGCCGTGGGCTGCGACGTGGCAGACTGGAGCGCGGTTCAAGCGGCGGCGACCGTGGTGGAACGCGCGTTCGGCTCCGCCGCCATCCTGATCAACAACGCCGGCATCTCACCCAAACATGACGGTAAGGGTGCCGCGACCCTGGAGATGGACCCCGATGAATGGAACCGGGTGATCGCGGTCAATCTCACCGGCGTTTTCCACGGTGTGCGGGCCTTCGGCCCGGCCATGGCGACGCGTGGCTGGGGGTCGATCGTCAATCAATCCTCGGTCGCGGCGAAAAATTTCATCCCGGTGGTTGGCGCGCACTACCCGGCGACCAAAGCCGCCCTGATGGGACTCACAACGCACTGGGCGGGCGAGCTT
This sequence comes from Alphaproteobacteria bacterium, assembly GCA_013203465.1. Taxonomy (GTDB): domain Bacteria; phylum Pseudomonadota; class Alphaproteobacteria; order Thalassobaculales; family Thalassobaculaceae; genus JABMNR01. Next base: position 23,500 of record JABMNR010000107.1, on the reverse strand, counting down.
GGGCCGAACGGCATCAACGTCAACGCCCTGGCCCCGGGCCGCATCGACACGCCGCTGGCGCAAGGTGTACCGCCGGAAGTCAACGCCGCGATCGTCAAGGCCACGCCGCTCGGCCGGATCGGCTCCCCGGCCGACGTGGCGGCGGCGGCGCTGTTCCTAACCTCGGACGCCGGTCATTTCGTCACCGGCCAGACCTTGGACGTTGCCGGTGGCTGGATGATGTAGTCGGTGCCGAGGCGGCGTAAGCCCCAGATTTAAGCCCCAGATTCAAGCCTCGGATCAGAGCCGCATCAGGACCACCCCGGCGACGATCAAGCCACCGGCGCCCCAGCGCCACGGACCGGTCGGCTCACGCAGTACCAGAGCCGCGATAAGGATCGCGAACAGCACACTGGTTTCGCGCAGCGCGGCCACCATGGCGATCGGCGCCTGGGTCATGGCCCAGATCGCGATCCAGTAGGAGCCGAGCGACAGCGCACCCGCGATCAGGCCGGGGCGCCATGAGGCGCGCAAGCCGCGAAACGCCACGGGACCCCGGACCGCGAGGGCGTAGAGCACCATCACCACCCCGTCGGCGACGAACATCCACATGGCGAAGCCGCTGGCGGTTCCGGCCAACCGGGCGCCGACCCCGTCGACCATCGTGTAGGACGCGGTGAAACCGGCGGTAATCAGCGCGTACACCAGGGTTTGGCGCGACATCCGAGGCCCAGCACCCCCCTTCATCGCCATCAGCATGACACCACCACCGATGGCGATCACCGATGCCGACGCGAGGACGGACAACGCCTCCCCGAGGACCAGGGCGCCGAAGACCGCGACGATCAGCGGCGCGGTGCCGCGCGCGATCGGATAGACCTGTCCCAGATCACCGTGCTGATAGGCGCGGATCAGAAAGATCTTGTAGCCGGCGTGCAGACACCCGGCGACGAGGATCCAGCCCCACGCGTCCAATCCTGGCCAGTCGACGAACAACAAAAGCCCCGCCGCCAGACCGCTCTGCATCAGCGCAAGCAGCAAGATGGCGGAGAACCGGTCGAGGTCGAGCTTGATGACCGCGTTCCAGCCCGCGTGCATGACGGCGGCGGCGAGCACCGCCAAAAACACCGGAAACTCCATGGAATGTCCGTCAAGAAATGCCAATAGCGGACCTTATTTCCATTCGTCAGCATATTGAAAGATCGATTAATTCCCGATTTGTGCGCCATGACGACGACCGCTCCATGCAGAACAGTTGCGTGGAGCGGCTTCATGGTCCGCGCTCGGCGAGCCTCGCCGGACGTTCGCGGGGTGGTTAGTCCCACTCGACGATCAACATACCGCCCTCTCCGGCGCTGCCATTGCGGTTTGCGGCGGCACCGGTGCCGTTGCCGCCGGCGCCCCCGGCGCCATAGCCGACCCCGCCCCTGGCGGTTGCCGCCACGTTAGCGGCGGCGCCGACAGATTTATCGTCATCGATGACGATACCGCCACCGCCACCGCCGCCGGCGGCATTTGACGTCGAGGTGGTCCCTCCCGCTCCGGCTGTCAGGGCGTAGGTGGTGATCGAACTAAAATTGGCGCTGAACGATGAGCCTTGACCGCCGCCCCCACCGGCCCCGCTGCTGGTGCCGTTGCTGCCGTTGCTGCCGCCGGTCTGCGACGTGCGCGACGCATCCGGATCACCGGCGCCGCCCGAACCGCCGGCGCCGCCGGATTGGTTGTTACCCAGACCGCCCTTGCCTCCCGTCGCCGTCAGATGGGTGCCGAACGTCGTGCTTGCGCCATCGACGCCGGCTGCAATGCCTGAGCCAATCGCGCCACCGGCCCCGACCGTGACGGTGACGATGGTATCCTTGCTGAGCCGAACGGTCGTGTACCCGACGAGCCCGGAACCGCCGCCCGCGCCTTCGTCGTTGGAGCCGCCGCCGCCGCCGCCGATCGCAAGCACACGATAGGTCGCGGTCTTGGAGGCGGTGAACGTGCCGTCCGCGGTGAACAGTTGCGATCCGGCTGGACTTGGCACCGGGTCCAACATCGTCCAGGTTTGCGTCGCGGTGTTACAGGCAATCACGAATACCTGTGCGCCTTCCACCGCCGGGGCCACACATTTCTGCGGCGACGAAGAAGAAGAAAGGTTTATGGCCCCGTTCGGCTTTGACTGCCCTACGGGTGTCGGCCAAGAAAAAAGCTGGTTGGCGCTGGTACTTCCAGCACAATTCCATAACCCGAGTTTTTCCCCATGGACGGGATGGGCCGTATCAACATCCAGACAGTATTGAGCGCTGCTACCATCCGGGCCGTACGCAATACGGGAGCTACTCGCGGCCGCATCCCATAAAGTCCACGAAGGCGCGGTGTCACATTGAACGGTTGTCGCTTCCACTTCCGCTGAAGGACTGCCCATCAAACCCAAGCATAGCGTCGCATTGTTAAATACAATTGATATACGCCCTACTACGGCCTCCGCTTGTGCTTCACTTTTCATCGGTGAGAACGCCAAAGCTCCGAAAACCGCCAGAAACATGGCTATGGTGAACAGGGGCGCTTTAAAATTTCTGGAAGTTACATTTTTTATTCTCTGGCCGTTCATCAGATATCCCCCACAGGCGTTTTAATTTCCGAAACTCCAAGTCATTTCCACGACAAGGTGTAGTATTTCTTAAACAATATTCTTGTAAAACCATGTGAAAGGTCTTCGAGTTGCGCACACCGTATCAAGGCGTGCCGTCCCGGTAAGGGCTCTCGCATGCATTTTTTATCTGTCTCCCCTTGCAAACACACGCTCCCTCATAGCGTGCGACAAGTCAAGAATGTCGCGAATTGGCGCGGCCATGCCGGACACACCTGGGCGGACGTTACTGCAGCGGCACCTCGTTGAAGCTGCGCAGCTTGCGCGAATGCAGCTTCTCCGGCGGCAGGGCGCGCAGCCGCTCCATGGTGCGGAAGCCGATATCCAGATGCTGGGCCACCTGGCGGCGGTAGAAATCATCGGCCATGCCCGGCAGCTTCAACTCACCATGCAGCGGCTTGTCGGACACGCACAGCAAGGTGCCGTAGGGCACGCGGAACCGGAAGCCGTTGGCCGCCACGGTGGCGCTTTCCATGTCCAAGGCAATTGCCCGGGATTGCGAGAGTTTGCGGTCGGGCTCGCGCTGCTCACGCAGCTCCCAGTTCCGGTTGTCGGTCGAGGCCACGGTGCCGGTACGCATGATCCGCTTGACCCCGACCTCGTCGAGCCCGGTCACGTCGGCCACCGCCCCTTCCAACGCCTGCTGCACCTCGGCCAGGGCCGGGATCGGCACCCAGACCGGCAGATCGGCGTCCAGGACATGGTCGTCGCGCTGGTAGGCGTGGGCCAGCACGTAATCGCCCAGCCGCTGGGTGTTTCGCAGGCCCGCACAATGGCCCAGCATGATCCAGGCATGCGGCCGCAGCACCGCCACATGGTCGGAGATGGTCTTGGCGTTCGACGGGCCAATGCCGATGTTGATCATGGTAATGCCCTGATGACCCTCGCGCATCAGGTGGTAGGCCGGCATCTGCGGCGCCCGCGCCGAGGGCACGCCGATTGCCGTGCCGTCGCTTCGCAGCATCCGCTCCCCCGGTTCGACAAACGCGGTGTAGCCGCTGTCCGGATCGCGGACCAATTCCTCGGCCCGCTGGATGAAGCCGTCGACATAGACCTGGTAGTTGGTGAACAGCACGAAGTTCTGAAAATGCTCCGGCCCGGAGCCGCAATAATGCCGCAACCGGTGCAGCGAATAGTCGACCCGGGGCGCGGTGAACAACGCCAGCGGCATGATCCCCCCCGGCTCGGCCTCGACCTCGCCGTTGACGATGCGGTCATCCATCAACGCCAGCGCCGGCATGTCGAAATGCCGGCGCAGCCGGGTCATGGCGGCGGCGTCGAAGCCGTCCCCCACGCTCATGCCGTCGGGAAAGGCGAACGGCAAGGGGATCGGGATGTCGGACAGACCGACCTCGATCGTGCCGCCGTGATTGCTGAGAAGTTCTCGGAATTGCTTGGTCAGGTGGCTGCGAAACAGATCCAGCCGGGTGAACGTCCCCTCATAGAGGCCGGGCTTGTCGGCGTAGCCGTAGGAGGCTGTCGGGCCGGCTGGATTCTCGTCGCCAACCCGGAACCGCGCGCGGGGATAGACGGCGCGCACCCGGTGGCCGAGCGTCCCCGCCTCGAACTCGGCGAACCGCTCCTGCAGGAAGGTGATATGCTGGCGATACACCCGGTCAAGAGCCGCGACCACCGCGCCGGCATCGTCATAGTGCTTGTCCGCCACCGGCGGCGGTTGATCGATCGTGGCGGCGGTGGAACCGGCGGGGGCGTCCATCGGGGCATCCTTTCAGCGGCGCGCCCCGCCAGTCTACTCGATCCGCATCACCAGTTCACGACCACTGGTTCACGACCACTGGTTCACGCTGCGTTCAAGCCATCGTGCCGCGAATCGGATAACCGCCACCGGCCGCCTTGAGACCCCGCACGATCAGATCGAGTTCCGGCCGCACGAACGGTGCGTTGGAAATCTCAACGATGTGCGCCTCGCCATCGGGATTCGCGACGAACAGGCCCGGTTCCGGGAATGGGCGATCGGTTTCGGCGTCGCTGCGCGGGATCGAGACATACAGACCCAAGGCCTTCATCTGCTCGACGCTGAGGCCGTAGGCCACCGGCAGGGTCAAACCAACCTCTTGAGCGAAGGCCTCCGCCTTCTCCTTCGGGTCGCCCGAGACAAACAGGATATCGGCGCCCTGCTCGGCGAAGTCGTCCTTCTTTTCCTGAACCTTGGCGAGATATCCTTTGCAGAGTGGGCAATGCAGGCCGCGATAGACAAAAATCGCCTGCCAACGGTCGTGTTTACCTCCTATGGTGGCGTGACCGCCGCCGACCGTCGGCAGGGTGATCTCGGGAAGGGCCGCGCCGGCCGCGAGTTTCGTGGGCATGGAGACGCTCCTAGTTGACGGGCTATCGGATCATTCGATCCCGTGCAGTGTCCACGCTTCCCGCTTCAGCGCCAATCACGGATCAGCGAGAAGCCGGCCAGCCGGGAACGAAACCATGTCGCTGCGGTGCACAATCGTGCTTGATCGTCAGTGTCATTAAGTGTTTGTTTAAGATTCTTCAATTACAATACCTTGTCAGCAACGGCCATTGGACAATTATTTTGCTTTATTCCATCTACGAGACTCAGCGGGCCATGATGGCGCCAATGCGGTTGCTCACCCAAAGCAGCCGCGCGCTTAACGGCCACCCCCTCGCCCCCCTTTCCTACGCCATCTTCGGCAAGGCGATGGAAGCCGGCCTGGAGGTGCTGGACGGGGTTATCAAGCACCGAGGCAAACCCGATTGGGAGATCGACCAGGCCGACACCCCCGACGGCGCGGTGCCGGTGTCGTTCGCTCCGGTGATCGACACACCGTTTTGCGATCTGGTGCACGTGCGACGTGCCAGCAAACGCAAGGATCCCAAGGTCTTGCTGGTCGCGCCGATATCCGGCCACTTCGCGACACTGTTGCGCGGCACGATCAAGGGACTGATCGCCGAACACGACGTCTATGTCACCGACTGGAAAGATTCCCGCTCCATCCCGCTGAGCCAGGGCTCGTTCCACCTAGACGACTACCTCGACCTGCTGATGCGGTTCATCCGCCACCTCGGCCCGGACGTTCATGTCATCGCGGTGTGCCAGCCGGCGCCGATCACCTTGGCGGCGGTCGCGCTGATGGCCGATCAGGACGACCCGAAACAGCCTGCTTCGATGACCCTAATGGGCGGGCCGGTGGACACGAAAGCCGCGCCGACCGTGGTCACTCAGTTCGCCGAGTCGCGCGCGATGAGCTGGTTCGAGACCCGCTGCATCACCACCGTGCCGGCCTTCTATCCGGGCGTGCGCCGCCGGGTCTATCCCGGGTTTCTGCAGGTCGGCGCCTTCATCGCCATGAACCCCGACCGGCATTTCTCGGCCCATATGAAGATGTTCCGACATTTGGTCGAGGGTGATGGGGAATCGGCCGAGAATTCGCAGCGGTTCTACGACGAATACCTCTCGGTCATGGACGTGCCGGCGGAATACTACCTTGAGACCGTGCAGCGGGTGTTTAAGGAGCGGTTGCTGCCGCAGGGCAAATTGCTCTGGCGCGGCACGCTGGTGCGGCCAGAGGCCATCACCAAGACCGCGCTGCTGACCGTCGAGGGGGAGCTTGACGACATCTCGGCTCCCGGCCAGACCCTGGCCGCGCACGACCTCACCAAGAACATTCCGGCAAACAAGCGCGCCGATTATCTGGCCAAGGGGGTCGGCCATTACGGGATCTTCAACGGGCGCCGCTGGCGTGAGGAGATCCTGCCGCAAATCACCCAATTCATCCGGGGTCACTCCTGAGCTACATCGTTGCGCCGATCGATCACGGACCGTGGCCTGGGCGCTTGGCGCTTGGCCCGGCGCCGATGACCCCGAAGGACGTGACCGACATCGCCGCGTGGGGGGCGTCCGTGGTGTTGACGCTGATGCCGGACGATGAACTCGGGCGTCTCGATCTCACGGAACTGCCGACGTGGATCGCCGTTGAATCGATGGCGTGGCTGCACGCTCCGATCCAGGATTTCGGCGCTCCGGACACCAAGTTTCTGCAAGCCTGGCCCTTGTTATGCCAGCGCCTTCGCGCCCGCCTGGACGCCAATGAGCGCGTCTTGGTGCATTGCCGCGGCGGCCACGGACGCAGCGGGACGATCGTCGCGGCGCTGTTGATCGACGCCGGATTGACGGCGGAGGACGCCATCACAAGCACCCGCCGGGCGCGACCGGGCGCGATCGAAACGCCGGGTCAGGAAGAGTGGCTCCGCTCGCTCGCGGCTCAAGGCGCCGGATCGGGATAAGGCAAGGCGAATAACCGCCCCTTGTCAGGTTCCGGTTCGTCGACCCCCGCCTGACGCAGAATCGACCAGGCGAGACCGGTGTTGCTGGTTATCACCGGCAAACCCAACGTCGCCTCCAGCGCCGGCACCTGCGCCGCGAAGCGAATCGAGGTGCAGGAGATGAACACCGCCTCCGTCCCCGCCGCCGCCGCCAGGGCGCGCGCGGCGGCGGCGATCGAGCCGGCGTCGATCCGCGCCACGCTGTTGTCGTTGGCGTCGTGAAACGAGCCGAACGCGGTGACCGTGATCCCATGGTCGACCAGATGGCCGTGAATGCGGACGTTCACATCGTCGGTGTACGGCGTCAGCACCGCGACCGACCGCGCGCCCAGCGCCGCCAGGGCGGCCCGCGCCGCGCCGATCGGCGTGGCGATGGCGACGCCCGGCTTGGCCGCGCGCACCCGGTCCGCCACCACATCCTCACCGATCACCGTCGACGCCGAGGTGCAGCCATAGGCGATCACGTCGAACTCGACGCCGGGCAACAGGCGGGCGGCCGCGTCGGTCAGCCCGGCCTCCATCGCCCGCAGGCTTTGCGGCGTGACCACCGGGTCATTCGCGATCCGTGTGGTGTAGAGCGCCACCCCCGGACGCTCCACCAAAGATCGTAATTCACTCTCCGCGGTGTGATCGGAGGCGAGCGCGATCAGGCCGACCCGCGCCACCGAGGCCGGACCATCATCATAAGACGCTGGATAACGCCGAAAGACCGGCCCGCCCGGCATTTCCACCTATTTAACCGCCGCGATCACGCCGATCTCGACGGTGAATTTCGGCGACGCGAGGCGCGGCGATTCGACGCCGGCACGCGCCGGAGCATGGCCTTCGGGCACCCAGGCGTCCCACACCGCGTTCATCTCGGCGAAATCGTCCATGGTGTTCAGCCAGAGGGTGGCCGACAGCAGATGATTCTTATCGGAGCCGGCCTCGGCCAGCAGTCCGTCGATCCGCTCCAGGATGTTGCGGGTCTGGTCGGTGACGCTGGCACCCGGCGCGTCCTGGGCAACTTGGCCCGCGAGATAGACCGTGCCGTTGTGAATCACCGCCTGGCTCATCCGTTGATTGGTGTGAAACCGTTGGATCGTCATGGGTTTATGTCCTGGATTTGAGTGAAATACGCGGCTGAAGCGCGTTGCGCCACGCCGCATCGGGAGTAAGCTAGCAACCTATCCTAGCCTCGCTCTATCCGACGGGGCGAGCCTTAACGCGAGACACATGATGGATTTCACCCTGTCCCCCGAGATCGACGCAATTCGTCTCCGGGTTCGAGATTTCGTCGCCGAGCACATTGTCCCGCTGGAAGCGGACCGGGATGCCTACGACGCCCATGAGAATATCCGGGCCGAGCCGCTCAACCAGGTCCGGGCCAAGGTCAAGGCCGCCGGGCTGTGGGCGCCGCAGATGCCGGTCGAGCGGGGTGGTCTTGGCCTCGATCAGGTCGGCATGGCGGCGTTCTACGAAGAGGCCAACCGGTCGATCTTCGGGCCCGCCTGCTTCAACGTCGCCGCGCCGGACGACGGCAACATGTACATCCTGAACCGGGTCGGAACCGAGACACAGAAGACCAAATGGCTGCAACCGATCGTCGATGGGGCGGTCCGCTCCTCCTTCGTGATGACCGAGCCGAGCCCCGGCTCCGGCTCCGATCCCTCGATGATGCTGACCAAGGCCGAACCGGCGGGCAACGACCGTTGGCGGGTCACCGGTACCAAGTGGTTCATCACCGGCGCCGAGGACGCGGCCCACTTCATTCTGATCGCCCGTACCTCCGACGACCCGCGCAAGGGACTAAGCGCCTTCATGTTCCACAAGGATCAGCCGGGGTGGCGGATCGTCCGGCGCATCCCGATCATGGGGCCGGAGGAACATGGCGGGCATTGCGAGATCGAGTTCGACGGGCTGGAGATCGACGACGCCGACCGGCTGATGGAGGTCGGCGACGGCCTGAAGCTGACCCAGATCCGGCTCGGCACCGCCCGGCTGACCCACTGCATGCGCTGGCTCGGCCTCGCCAAGCGGTCGATGGAAATCGCCATCGAGTACGCCGAGCGGCGCGAAAGCTTCGGCGTTAAGCTGGCCGACCGGGAAAGCGTGCAGACCATGCTCGGCGAGCTTGCCTACAAGATCGAGATCGGCCGCTTGCTGACCATGAAAGCGGCGTGGAAGCTGGCCGCCGGCGACTTCGCCCGCAAGGAAGTGTCGATGGCCAAGATCCATGTCGCCGACACCTTGCACGAGGCGGTCGACGCCGCGATCCAGATCAACGGCGCGCGCGGCTATTCCAAGGACACGGTGTTGGAGTGGATCTACCGCTACGCCCGGCAGGCGCGCCTGGTCGACGGCGCCTCGGAGGTGCACAAGATGGTGCTCGCCCGCTTCTACAAGCAGGAGCGCGGCGATTTCTGGCGTTGGGGCCTTTAAACGATGGAACAGGCTGAGATCGAGGTGCTCGAACGCTGGCTGGAAGGGGAGTTGGGGGCCGATTTTCTACGCCTTGCCCCGCCCGCGAAAATGTCCGGCGGCGCTGTCCAGGAAAACTGGCGGCTCGATGCCGAGGTGACCGGCGGACCGCATGCCGGCTCGCTGCCGCTGGTGTTGCGAACCGACGCGCCGTCCGGTGTGTCGATCAGCCACTCCCGCGCTCACGAGTTCGCGCTGCTGAAAGCCGCGTTCGCGGCGGGCGTGACCGTGCCGGAGCCGTTGGCGCTGGACGCCGACGGCAAGGTGTTGCGCAAGCCCGCCTATGTCATGCGGCGGGCGGCGGGCACCGCCAATCCGCGCACCCTGGCCCGCGACGCCGACCTCGACCCCCACCGGCCAGCGATCACCGAAGCGCTGGGCCGTGAGCTGGCGCGCGTCCATTCGATTAAACCGGGCCACGCCGATCTCGATTTTCTGCCGCTCGATGAACGGTCCCCGGCCCGTCGGCGGATCGACGAGTTCGCGGCACAGCTCGACGCCCTGCCTGACGCCCATCCGGTGTTGGAATACGGCATCCGATGGCTGCATCACAACGCCCCGGACAGCCAGATGACCGCTCTGGGTCATGGCGATTTCCGCTGCGGCAACCTGATGATCGATCCGGCCGACCAGGGCAGGGTCACCGCGGTGCTGGACTGGGAATTCGCCAGCTGGTCGGATCCGATGGAGGATGTGGGCTGGATTTGTGCCCGCTGCTGGCGCTTCGGTGCCGACGACCGGCAAGTCGGCGGCATCGGTAATCTCGAAGACTTCATCCGTGGCTACGAAGCCGAGGCGGGGCACGCGCTTGAGTGGGAGTCGCTGCCGTTCTGGGAGATGTTGGCCACTATCCGCTGGGCGATCATCGCCCGGCACCAGGGCCAACGGCATTTGTCAGGCAAGGAAATCTCCATGGAGCTGGCGTTGACCGGCCGCAAGGCCGCCGAGATGGAATACGACGTGCTGGCCCAAATCCGGCAGATCGCGGACGCCAAGGCGGAGGCAAGCTGATGTTCGACGAGCCAAGCCGGGCGGCGTTGCTGGCCGTGACCGAGGAATCCTTGAAGACCGACGTGCTGCCGGCCCTTGATGGCGCCGCGAAATACGCCGCCCTGATGGTGTTGAACGCCATCGGCATCGCCCGGCGCGAAGTCGCCGCCGGATACGAGCCGCCACGCCATGTCCTCGATGCCTACGCCGATCTGTACGGCCAGGACAACGTCTACCACGCCGGCTTCGACGCCGCAGAGCGCATCCCCAACCTCAACCGCCATCTGGCTCGGGAAATCCGCGACGGCGAGCACGACGACGAACTCGGTGAACCGGGGCCGGTCTACGATGTCCTGCGCGCGCTGGTGATCGAGCGTCTCAAGCTGTCCAACCCGCGATTCCTGGTGGAGAGCGAGTACAGTCAACCGAGCCGGGGGTAGTACCCGCCGGGGGTAGGAGCCAAGGTCGCTATCGGCACCGACAGCCGTTCAACGATCCCCAGGAACCGGGCGGCACCGACGCTGGGACCAGATCGGGAATCCTCCTGACCGGACCGACGGGCCGGTACGCCGGAACATTTGTTTCTTTAGTCTCTTCGGAATCTTCGATATTCCTGCAAGTGCTAAAGACATCCCCACGCTACCCGAGGCTCGGGCCGGGTGGAGGGTGCGGTAACAGGGAGAAACATCATGATACGCAGAACCTTCATCACTACCGCGGCGCTCGGCTTTGCGGCGGCGCTCGCCGTCACCTGGGCCGCCCCGGCATCGGCGCTGGATACGCGCTTTCAGGACAAGAACGGTGATTTGGTCGCCGATACCCCGACCGACCCCAGCCAACTGGTCGATCCCGACACGATCATCTTCGCCTACACGCCGGTTGAGGACCCCGCCGTCTACGCCAAGGTCTGGGACAGCTTCCTCAGGCACATGGAGCGGGTGACGGGAAAGAAGGTTCAGTTCTTCCCCGTTCAATCCAACGCCGCCCAGATCGAGGCCATGCGCGCCGGCCGGCTCCACGTCGCCGGCTTCAACACCGGGTCCAACCCGCTGGCGGTCAACTGCGCCGGGTTCGTGTCCTTCGCCATCATGGCCAGCAAGAACGGTCACTTCGGCTACAACATGGAAATCATCACCTATCCGGGCAGCGGCATCGAGAAGGTCGAGGACATCAAGGGCAAGAAGATGGCCTTCACCTCGCAAACCTCGAACTCCGGGTTCAAGGCGCCATCGGCGATCCTGAAGGCCGATTACGGCATGATACCCAACCGGGATTTCGAGCCGGTCTTCTCCGGTAAGCACGACAACTCGATCCTCGGTGTGGCCAACAAGGACTATCCGGCGGCGGCGATCGCCAACTCGGTCATGCACCGTATGATCGCCCGCAACGTGATCAAGGCCGAGCAGGTCAAGTCGATCTACAAATCCCAGACCTTCCCGACCACGGGCTTCGGCTACGTCTACAACCTCAAGCCCGAACTTCAGGAGAAGATCAAGGAAGCGTTCTTCACCTTCCCCTGGGAGGGCTCGGCCCTGAAAGAGGAATTCGCGCGATCCGGCGAAGAGCAGTTCATTCCGATCACCTACCAGAAGTTCTGGGAAGTGATCCGGAAGATCGACACCGCCAACGGCGTCTCCTACACCTGCAAGTGATCGCTTGCGCGATCGACCGATACCGCGATCACGGAGAGCGATCCGATGCTGCGACTGAATGACCTGACAAAGGTCTACGCGACCGGCGATCGGGCGCTCTCCGGTGTAACGTTCACGGTTGAACCCGGTCAGGTAGTCGGCCTGATCGGGCCATCCGGCGCCGGCAAGTCGACCCTGATCCGATGCGTGAACCGTCTGATCGAGCCGACCTCCGGCCAAGTGTTTCTCGGCGACATCGACGTCACCAAGCTCAGCCGACGCGGCCTGCGGCAGGTTCGGCGGCGGATCGGCATGATCTTCCAGGAATACGCGCTGGTCGAACGCCTCACCGTGATGGAGAACGTGTTGTCGGGTCGGCTTGGCTATGTCGGCTTCTGGCGCAGCTTCTTCCGCCGCTTTCCGCCGGAAGCCGTGGAAAAAGCCTATCGGCTGCTGGATCGTGTCGGGCTGTCGGATCAAGTCGACAAGCGGGCGGACGCGCTCTCCGGCGGCCAACGTCAACGCGTCGGTATTGCCCGCGCGCTTGAGCAGGACCCGGACCTGCTGCTGGTGGACGAGCCGACGGCCTCCCTCGATCCCAAGACGTCGCGTCAGATCATGCGTCTGATCGTCGAGATCTGTGACGAGAGCGGATTGCCGGCCATCATCAACATCCACGATGTGGCGCTCGCCCAACAGTTCGTGCGCCGCATCATCGGCCTCCAGGCCGGTGTCGTTGTATTCGACGGCAACCCGGCTGATCTCGACGCGGAGGTGCTCACCCGCATCTACGGCGAGGAGGATTGGTCGGCGACAATCCGCAAGGCCGACGACGAGGAATCCGGGGACGCTGGCGACGATGTACTCCCGAAGACGTCCGACCCGGTCAGCGAGGTGATCGACCGTGAGCGGCTGGCGGGTCTGACATGACGGCGGTCGCGGCGACGGAGACCCGTTTCGCTCAAACCTGGTCGCGGCCGCCCTTCATCAAACGTCGCGGGCTGCGATGGACGCTGTATGGCGGCGCTCTGGTGTATCTGATCACGGCAATCAGTTCGGTCGAGGTGAATTGGGTCCGCGTGTGGGAAGGGCTGGATCGCGGCCTGCGGTTCATCAAGGGATTTCTGGTGCCCGACTTCACCAGCCGGTGGGGCGATATCGTCATCGGGATGCAGGAGAGCCTCACCATGACGGTGACCTCGACGGTGGTCGGCGTCGCCATCTCCGTGCCGATCGGTATCGGGGCCGCGCGTAACATCGCGCCGTTACCGGTCTATGCCGTCTGCCGCGCGATCGTGGCGCTGTCCCGGAGCTTCCAGGAGATCATCGTCGCTATTCTGTTCGTGGTGATGTTCGGGTTTGGCCCGTTCGCGGGCTTCCTGACCTTGTCCTTCGCGACGATCGGGTTCCTCGCCAAGCTGCTCGCGGAGGACATCGAGGATATCGACGAGAGCCAGGCGGAAGCGATCCGCGCCACCGGCGCCGGCTGGTGGCAGATCGTGAATTACGGAATCCAACCGCAGGTCATGCCGCGTTTGATCGGCCTCAGCCTCTATCGCCTGGACATCAACTTCCGCGAGTCGTCGGTGATCGGCATCGTCGGCGCCGGCGGTATCGGGGCCACGCTGAACACGGCGATGGACCGGTACGAGTACGACTCGGCGGCCGCCATCCTGATGCTGATCATCGTCATCGTCATGGCGGCGGAGTACTTGTCCGGCTTCGTGCGCAAATGGGTGCAGTGATGACCGATGCCGCGTCGACGACCGTCTGGCGCAAGCGCACCACGTCCCGGGAGCTGGCGATGTGGGCCGGATGGCTCGTGCTGGTCGCCTTTTTCGTCTTCTGCTGGCAGGTGATGACCCAGACCACGATCTGGGCCTTCGTGACTGACGCGCCGCAGCAGGCCGCGGACATAGGATCGCGCATGGTGCCGCCGCGCTGGGAGTACATTCCGCACCTGATCAAACCGATGTGGGACACCCTCAACATCGCCACCCTCGGCACGCTGCTGGCCATCGTCATGGCGGTGCCCGTGGCGTTCCTGGCGGCCCGGAACACAAGCCCCAGCGTGCGCTTCGTCCGGCCGCTGGCGCTGCTGATCATCGTCTCAAGCCGGTCGATCAACTCGCTGATCTGGGCGTTGCTTCTGGTGGCAATCATCGGCCCCGGGGTGTTGGCGGGGATCGTGGCGATCGCCCTACGGTCCATCGGCTTTGTCGCCAAGCTGCTCTACGAGGCGATCGAGGAGATCGACGCCTCGCAGGTCGAAGCGGTGACCGCGACGGGGGCGAGCCGGTCGCAGGTCGTGGACTATGCCGTCGTGCCGCAGATCCTGCCGGCGTTCGCCGGGATCACCGTGTTCCGCTGGGACATCAACATCCGCGAATCGACGGTGCTGGGATTGGTCGGCGCCGGTGGGCTCGGCCTGCGTCTGCAGGAGTCCATGAACACCCTGGCTTGGCCTCAAGTGACGGTGATCTTCCTGCTGATCCTGGTGACCGTGCTGCTCAGCGAATGGGTCTCGGCCCGGGTCCGCCACGCGATCATCTAGCCATCTGAATCTAAAGTTTGCCGTATAAAATCTGAAGAGACCAAAATAACTATCGGCATCAACAGCCAACCGCGCCGGAATTGAACCCAACACGCCTCACCTCACTGACATGGTAAACCGGGCATGACGGTTTTGGTGACAGGCAGTGCAGGGCACTTGGGAGAGGCTCTGGTCCGTGCTTTTCGGCTGGCAGGCCGCGAAGTTGCGGGCATCGACATTCTCGAATCCCCATTTACGTCCCACACGGGCTCGATCGTGGACCGCGATTTCGTGGCGCGATGCATGGCGGGCGTAGAAACAATCCTGCACAGCGCGACATTGCACAAACCACACGTCGGCACGCATAGCCGGCAGGATTTCATCGACACCAACATCACAGGCACCCTGAACCTTCTGGAAGAGGCGGTCGCCGCCGATGTTAAATCGTTTGTTTTCACCAGCACGACGAGCGTCTTTGGTGACGCTCTCATACCGCCGCCGCACAGTCCGACGGCGTGGATCACCGAAGATGTGGCGCCCATTCCCAAGAACATCTACGGCGTCACGAAAGCGTCCGCCGAGGATTTTTGCCAGTTGTTTCATCGAAATCATGGCCTTTCCTGTGTAGTCCTCAGAACCTCGCGGTTCTTTCCGGAAGAAGACGACAACGAGGCAACGCGACACGCCTATGCGGATGCCAACATCAAGGCGAATGAGTTCCTGTTTCGGAGGGTCGATATCGAGGATGTGGTGAACGCACACATGCGCGCGGCGCAAAAAGCGCCCTCGATTGGTTTCGCGCGATACATCATCAGCGCGACGACACCGTTCTCGCCTGATGATCTGCGAGAGTTGCGCACCGACGCACCACAGGTTCTACAGCGGCGAATCCCACGCTATCGAGCAGAGTATGAGCGTCGTAGCTGGAGAATGTTTCCCAGCATCGACAGAGTCTATGTCAACGACCGGGCCCGGAATGATCTTGGCTGGCAGCCGAAATACGACTTTCACCACACGATCAGCTGTCTTGCCGAGGATAACGATCCGCGAAGCCCGCTCGCGTGCGTTATCGGCTCGAAAGGCTACCACGCGCGGGAATTCGATAAAGGCCCATACCCATTGGCCTGAGCGATCGCCGCCGTACGATCATTGACCTCTTAAACCTCCAGCACCACCTTGCCGACCACCTTACGGTCGCGGATCACCGCCAGCGCCTCGGCCATGCGGTCCAGCGGGAAGCGCTCGGTCACGTTGGCGGAGAGTTTGCCCTCGCCATAGAGCCGGAAGATCGCGGCCTGGGCCTCGGCCATGCGCCCGGGCGTGCGGTCGCGGTAGTCGGACCATTGCAGCCCGGAGACCTCGATGTTCTTGACCAGCAGGTAGTTTGCCTTGATCACCGGGATGCGCCCGGCGGCGAAGCCGACCACCACCATGCGGCCGCGCCAAGCCAGCGCCCGCATCGCCGCGTCGAACGGATCGCCACCGAGCGGATCGATGCAGACATCCACGCCTCGGCCCTCGGTCACGGCGTATACCTGATCGCGCAAGCTGTTACGCAGATCGTCACCCGAGAGGTCAATCACCTGATCGGCGCCGGCCTTACGCGCGGCATCGGCCTTGGCCATGGTGGTGACGCCGGCGAGCGCGGCCCCGCCCAGCGCCTTGACCAGTTGGATCGCCGCCAGCCCGACCCCGCCGGTGGCGCCATTGACCAGCACTGTCTCCCCCGCCTGGAGCCGCGCCCGGTCGATCAACGCGAACCACGCGGTCTGATACACCAGCCCCATGGCCGCGGCGTCGGCGTAGGGCATGGCGTCGGGCAGCCGGAAGCACTGCTCCGGCCGGGCGATCACCGCCTCGGCGAAGGCGCCGTATTCGACCTGCACCATGACCCGGTCGCCGACCGCGAGGGCCGTCACCCCCTCGCCCAGCGCCGCCACCTCGCCCGCCAGCTCCTTGCCCGGGGTGAACGGCAGCGGCGGCTTGTGCTGATATTTGCCCTCGACCACCAGCAGGTCCGGGTAGTTCACCCCGGCGGCGCGGGTCCGCACCAACACCTCGCCGGGGCCGGGGATCGGCATCGGCAGCTCACGCAGCACGGCGGTCTCGGGCGCCCCGAACGCCTGCATCACCATCGCCCGCATCTCAGCCCTCCCCGTAGACGTCGTTCGCCTCACCAAGGGCGGGAAAGCTCTGGCCGCCATCCGGATCGCGGTAGATCGGCGCAATCGGCGGCGGCAGCGGCGGCAACGGGACGTCACCGGCCGGCAGGCGGCCCCGGAACAGGCCGCGCTGTTGGAAATGCGGGTCCGCCGCCGCCTCGCCCAACGACTTCACCAGGGTGACACAGGCGTCCACGCCGTCGAACGCCGACAGCCACGCGGCACTCGGCTTCGAGGCGACGATCTCCCGCACCGCCGCCATGGTCGCGGCGGGGTCATGGGCGTCGTCGCGCAGCGCCTGCGGCAGGTCGATCACGGCGCAGAAATTGGCCCAGAACTTGGACTCCAGCGGCGCGCAGGCGAGCCAGCGGCCATCGGCGCAGCGGTAAACCTGATACCGGGGCGAGCCGCCGGTGACCAACTCGCCGCCGGGCACCGGGTCCGGCCTGCCCGCCGCCCGCGCGCCCAACGCCCAATAGCCCCAGGCGAACAGGTTGTCGGCCATGGCCACATCGAGATAGGCGCCTTGGCCGGTCTGCTCAGCCTCGCGCAACGCCAGCAGGATGGAGATCACCGCCGGCATGGTGCCGGCGCCGATGTCGGCGACCAGCACCGGCGGCAGCACCGGCTGGCCCTGGCTGTCGGCGCCGAGGTTGAGAATGCCGGTCTCGGCCATGTAGTTCAGGTCATGGGCCGCGAGCAGCGCCTTGGGCCCGGTGGCACCGAAGCCGGAGATCGAGCAGTAGACCAGCGCCGGGTTGATCGCCTTCAGCGCCTCGTAGCCCAGGCCCAACCGGTCCATCACACCGGGGCGGAATTGCTCGACCACCACCTGGGCCTCGGCCACCAGCGCCTTGACGCGGGCGATCGCCGCCGGGTCCTTGAGGTCGAGCGCCAGCGACCGCTTGCCCCGGTTCAACAGCGCGAAATTGGTGCCGGCATCCTCGGTCACCATCGGCGGGTAGTGGCGCATGTCCTCGCCGCTGCCCGGCCGCTCGACCTTGATCACCTCGGCCCCGGCCTCGGCCAGGATCAGCGTCGCCATCGGTCCCGGCAGCAGGGTGGAGAAATCGAGCACCCGCACGCCTTTCAGCGGCTTGCGCGGTGCCGTCATGTGCCGGACCCGCGCGCGGCCCGTTGCTTGGCCACCACCGCCCGGCGGGCCGGAGCGTAGTGCCGGGTGCCATATGTCTCGAACAGCGCCTTGGTCACGTCGTGGTGGTGGTGCAAGCCGGTACGCTCCAACAGCTCGATCGGCCCCTCGGGATAGCCAAGCCCGAGCTTGAGCGTCAGGTCCATGTCGTCGGCGGTCGCCAATCCTTCGTCCAGCTTGGCCAGCGCCTCGTTGAAATACGGCCGCAGCAACCGGTCGAGAATGCGGCCGGCGGCGTCGGTGCAGAGTGAGACCTCCAGCCCCGCACCTTCCAGCATCAGGGTCGCCGCCGCGATCGCGGCGGCATCGCTGTGCGGCTGACGCACCAGCTCGACCAGATCGGACGGCGCGCCATCGCCCACCCGGAACCGTGCGAACCCCAGGGTATTCGAGCCTTCCTCGCCTCGGCTCTCGCCGGTTACCGCGCCCAGGCAACCGGTGCCCAGCTCGACCAGAATGGCGGTCTTCGAGCCATCGGCCCGCCACGCGTCACCGGCGCCGATGCCGAGATAGACCAGCACCGCGCCGCCGTCCTCGGCCCCGGCCAGGAACGGATGATCCACGGGAAACGACCGGCTGTTGCCGGTATCGACAATCGAATAGCTCGGCATGGCTTAGGCTCCGTACATCGCGTTACGGTCGTAGGTGAAAAACCCACGGCCCGACTTGCGGCCCAGATGGCCGGCCGCGACCATGCGCTTCAACAGCGGCGGAGCGGCGCAGCGCGGATCGCTGGTCACGCCATGGAACGCCTCGCACAGCAGCACCTGGGTATCGAGCCCGACCAGATCCAACAGCTCGCACGGCCCCATCTTGTAGCCCATGCCGACCTTGATCGCCTTGTCGATGTCGGCCGGTTCGGCCACGCCCGCCTCAATCAGCCGGATGACGTCGTTGTTAAACGGCACCAGGAAATAGTTCAGGATGAAGCCCGGCGCGTCCTTGGTCTTGACCGGCCGCTGGCCCAGCGCCTCGCAGAACGCCCAGGCGGCGGCGAACACCGCCTCCGAGGTATTCAGCCCCGACGACATCTCCACCAGCTTCATCAGCTGCGCCGGCAGGCAGAAATGCATGCCGACCACCCGGTCCTCGCGGCCGCAGCCGCCAGCGATCTCGGTGATCGACAGGGTCGAGGTGTTGGACGCGAAAATCGTGTGCTCGGGGCAAACCTTGTGCAACGCGGCGAGCAAGCCGCGCTTGACCTCCAGGTTCTCGAACACCGCCTCGATCACCGCATCGCAGGCCGCCAAATCGTCCAACTTTGTGGTGCGGGTGTAGGCCGCCAAGGCGGCGTCGCGATCCGCCTCGGTCATCTTGCCGCGCTCGACCGATTTGGCGAAGAACCCCTCGGTCTGGGTGGCCGCGCGCTCCAGGCTGTCGGCGTTGGTGTCGTACAGCACCACGGCGTAGCCGGCGCGGGCCGCCACGATGGCGATGCCCGCCCCCATGGTTCCGGCGCCGCAGACGCCGACGGTTCGGATCTCGGTCATGGATTCCTCTTACTTACGGGCGAAATGCCGGCCGATCAGCTGGCGGTGGATTTGGTTGGTGCCTTCCCATATCTGGGTGATCTTGGCGTCCCGCATCAGCCGTTCGACCCGGTAATCGCGGCAATAGCCGTAGCCGCCGTGCAACTGTACCGCCTCGTCGGCGATGCGCATGGCCAGATCGGAGCCGCGCATCTTCAGCATCGACGCCTCGATGCCGAAATCGGTGGCACCGCCGTCGACCATGCGCCCGACTCGCCACAGCCACGCCTCGCACATCGCCAGATCGGTCGCCAGATCGGCCAGGGTGAACTGGATGCCCTGGAACTCGACGATGCGGCGGCCGGATTGCTCGCGGCCGTTGATGTAGTCGACCGCGTCCTCGAACGCCGCCCGGGCAATGCCGAGCGCATGCGCCGCCACGCTGGGCCGCGATTTATTCAGCGAGGCGAGTAGAATCTTCAGCCCTTCCCCCGGTTCGCCAAGCACGTTCGCGCGCGGCACCCGCATCTCCTCGAACGACAGCGCCACCGTGGGGGCGGCGCGGTGGCCCATCTTGTCTTCCTTGCGCAGGATACCCAGGCCCGGCGTGTCCTTATCCACCACCAGGGCGGTGATCGCGCCCTTGGGATCGTCGATCTCGCTCCACTTGCCGAACACCAGCAGATGGTCGGCCACGTTGCCGTTGGAGATGAAGATCTTCCCGCCCTGAACCACGACCTCGGCATTGTCCGCCGGGGTGAACCGGGTCTTCATGCCGGTGGCGTCGGAGCCGGCGGTCGGCTCGGTGATGCACAACGCGCCCAGCCCGCCCTCGGCGATGGTCGGCAGGATGCGCCGCTTCTGTTGCTCGGTGCCGAAATCCATCACCGGTTTCATGCCGTGGAAATTGGTCGCCCAGATGATCCCGGTCGACGCGCAGGCCTTGGAAATCTCCCGCACGCAGGCGAGGTAGACCGAATAGCTCAAGCCGATGCCGCCATAGGCCTCGGGCACGAACATGGCGTTCATGCCGAGCGCGTTCATATCGGCGATGTTGTCGGCCGGATACTCGCCGGAGGCGTCGTAATCGGCGGCGCGCGGGGCGATCTTGTCGCGGGCCAGGACGCGCACCTGCTCCAGCACCATGGCCTCGTCCTCGGGCAGGTCCAGCTCCGCGTCCAGACGGTCGAGCACGGTGGTCATGGTCAGCGGTCCTTGAAGACGGGTTTGCGCTTCTCGACGAAGGCGGCGAGACCCTCCGCCGCGTCCTCGGTCTGAAAGGCGAGCGTCGACAGATCGGCCTCGACCTTCAGCCCCTCATCGATCGGCAGATCAAGCGCCCGAGTCACGGCATCCTTGGCGAAACCGATCGCCGGCAGGCCATAACGGGTGACCTGTCCGAGAAACGCCTTGGCCTCGGCCATCGGCTCGGCGCCGTCCCCGGTCGCGACGATCCGATTGACCAGCCCGATAGCCAGCGCCTCCTCGGCCTCGACCGTGCGGCCGGTCAGAACCATGTCCAGCGCCCGACCCTCGCCGATCAGGCGCGGCAGCCGCTGGGTGCCGCCATAGCCCGGGGTCAACCCCAGCTTGATCTCCGGCAGGCCCATCTTCGCGGTCGGCACGGCCAGCCGGAACGTGCAGGCCAGCGCTATCTCCAACCCGCCGCCAAAGGCATAGCCGTTGATCAGCGCGACGGAGGGGATGTTCAGCGCCGCGATCTGGGCGAAGGTGCGCTGTCCCAGCTCGGCGCCGCGCCTCTGGGCCATCATGTCACGGCCCATCAGCTCGGGGATGTCGGCCCCGGCGCAGAACGCCTTGTCGCCCGCGCCGGTGATGATCAGGCCGCGTACGTTGGTTGACGATATCTCATCTAGTTTCTGAGAAATATCGTTTATCAGATTGAAATTTAATGCATTCAAGGCGTCCTGTCGTTCAATCGTCAGGATGGCGATGCCGTCTTGTGTATCCCATATGACGCTCATGCCGTCGCCCTCCTCAGGTGGTCTCGGGGGCGCCGAACCGGCATGGTTCGGGCGCGATGCGGCCGGTCTTGGCCCACGCCGCCAATTCACGCTTCAAAATCTTGCCGCTGGGGGTCAGCGGGAAGCTGTCCATCACCAGGAAGTACTCCGGCATGTCGTATTTCGACAGCCCGACCTCGAACAGATGCCGCAACAGCGCATCAACCTCGGGCGCCCGGCCGGCCACCGGCAACACCGCCAGGCACAGCTTCTCGCCCAGCCGCTCGTCCGGTACCGGGAACGCCGCCGCCTTGGCGACGGCCGGGTGTTTCACCGCCAGATCCTCAATCCGGGCCGGATAGATGTTATGGCCACCCCGGATCACCACGTCCTTGAGCCGGCCGACGATCGAGAGATTACCCCGCGCGTCCAACACGCCGAGATCACCGGACAGGAACCAGCCATCGCGGTTGAACGAGGTCTCGGTGGCTTCCTGGTTGTCGAAATAGCCCAGCATCAGCGCCGCCCCCTTGCCGCCGATCTGGCCGACGGTGCCGGCCGGCACCTCACGATCGGGGTTCTCCTGATCGAAGATGCGCACCGTGTAGGCGGGCCCGCCCCGGCCGCAGGTGGTGCAGACCGTCTCCTTGTCGTCGCCGGGGTGGGTGTATTGATGGCTGGAGTTCTCGGTCATGCCATAGATGTTCTGCGGCCGGATACCCTGGGCGACGAACCGCTCCGCCACCGCCGGCGGGATCGGCGCGCCGGCCATGTAGAACAGGTCGACCGATCCCAGACGCGCCAACCCGCGCGTGGCCTGTTCGGCCTGGATGTCCATGGCGTGGGTCGGCACCCCCATCACATAGGTCGCCCCGGTCTCGACGATCCAATCGAGCCGGGAAAGCCCCGGCGCTGGGTCGTCGATCACCAGCTCCATCCCCGCCACCAGCCACTGGCCCACCGCCACCCAGGCGATGTGGTGGCTGAGCGGCGAGAGCGTCAGCAGCACCGTGTCGGTCCCGTGGTTCCAGTCGGCCACCAGATCGCGGCAGTTCGCCAGCAGCGAGTTGTCGGAGTGCATCACCCCCTTGGGCCGGCCGGTGGTGCCGCTGGTGAAGGCGAGATAACACACGGTGTCGGGGTTCGGATCGGGCACTCGGAGATGGCGCGCTGGCGTACCGAGCGGCGGCAGATCGCCCGGCGTTCGCGCCGCCGGCAGCCGGAACACCCGGCGCATGGCGGGCAGCGCGCCGATCGGGCCGAACGGATCGTGCCGGTCGGTGTCGACCCCCCATCCCTGCTCCACGATGGCGGCGGTCGCCCGCACCCGGCCGAGCAGCCCGGTGATTTCCTCGACCGTGTAATTGCGGTGCAGCGACGGGTTGCAGACATAACCCTGACGCGAGCACGCCAGGAAACACGCCGCCACCTCGACCCGGTTCGACGCCCACAGCGCCACCCGCTCGCCGGTCCGCACCCCGGCCTCGTGCAACGCGTCGGCGATGGCGTCGACCCAGCCCTTCAGCTCATCCCAGCTCAGGTGACGGGCGGAATCGCGGATCGCCTTGGCGTCCGGCCGCGCCGCCGCGTGCTTGGCCAGCAGCGCGTAGAACGTCTCGTCATGCCACACCCTGGCGGCGTAATAGCCCTTGGCGGTGGCCGGGTCGTGCAGGGTGAGAAGCCGGCTCATCGGTGCCGCCTCAATGGCCGAATTTATCGGGATCGGGCGTACGCCGCTCGCCGAACGCCGACGACAGCTCCTTGGCTTCGTCGGTCTTCAGATACAGCTTCAGCAGCATGTCATGGCTGATCCGGCCGAGCCCGCCGACCCCGCCGTGCCGTGCCAGGAACGCGTGCTTGATCCCGGCCAGCGCCAGCGGTCCGCGCTCGGCGATTTCCAGCGCCCATTTCCGGGTCTCGTCGCGCAGCCGGTCGTCGGGCACCACCCGGTTGATCAACCCCCAGTCCAGCGCCTCGGCGGCGGACACCTTGCGATTGCTGTACCACATCTCCTTCGCCCGCTTCTTGCCGATGGCGTCCTCCAGATACCAGGTGCCATAGCCGGCGTCGAAGCTGCCCATCATCGGGCCGACCTGGCGGAACACGGCACTTTCCTTGGCGATGGTCAGGTCGCAGACCACCTGCAGCACGTTGCCGCCGCCGACCGCGAAGCCATTGACCATGGCGATCACCGGCTTCTGCAGCTTGTCGATGGCGTCGTACATCTC
>JABMNR010000106.1 GCA_013203465.1 Alphaproteobacteria bacterium | reverse complement strand
GCGGCATATTGGCTTCACCCTCTGGGTTCCGCATCTTACCCGCCCTCCAACCAACCCAACATACTGATATGTATACCACAATCGCACAGTGCTGGCGTCAAATGAACGGTGCACATGGGAAATCCGGGTTCATAAGGCCCGACCGATATATCACGGCAAATGTCAGTTCATGCGTTGCCCGAACGCGATGACTTGATCGCCTTTGATATTGTACACGAACGTCGCGGATTCAAAGAAGGCAAACGGGACCTTTATGCCGATCCGGCGCGCAATCAGGAAGTTGATCGCCAGGTCCGGCGGCGACACGGCGCCGACAGGAAGTGCTCCCGGCTCGGCCCGCCCAGCCAGGATTTCGACCGCATAGTGAGCCGATAGCGCGACGGCACTGGTCAGGTTGACGCCTATCGACAACAGCGCTGAATCCTCCCCTGAACGCACGATGTCCGGCAGCATCGAGATCACCGGCAACGTAACCGCGTGCCGATTGATTTGCGAGATTCGCTCGTAGACCGGCGTTGAGCCGGTCACCAACAGCAAACTGCGCCGCAACCCCGGATCGACCTTCCTCATGTTGGCCAAACCCTCGGGGATCGCACGGTCGAGATCAGCGGTGGCGGTCGCCGGGCCGTCGACCGTCATGTGCACGATGGTGAGACCCGCCTTCTCCGCCGCCGCGTCGAGCGGCTTCACCTGGGTGCCGATGGCGCTTGGATTGTCCTTGGAGTACAGCACCCCGATGGTGATGAGCTCGGGCATCAACCGGCGGAGATAGGCGACCAGCGTATCGGTCGCCACATTGATCGACGTGTAGGCGATGTTGGTACCGCTGCCGGTCTTCGGATCGGCAACCTGACCCAAAGCCACCGGGTCCTTGGAGGCACTGGTGACGGCGGGGATCGCATGGCCCCTATGTTCGGCGTGCAAAAAGGCCGTCGCCGACGAGCCGGCCGATATGATCAGATCAGCAGGTTGTGCATAGGCGAAGGCCAATGCCTCGTGCGCGATCTTCTCGTCCTCATCGTAAAACCAGACATCGAACCGCGCCGGCACCCGTCGGCGTTCGAACACCTGCAGGATTGTGTTGACTGAAATGGAATACGCCTCAACCGACGCCTTCGGAATCAACACCATGACCCGCTTCGCCGACGCGCGTTCAGCGGCGCTGGCCCAAATCGGCTCGATCGCGTTCCGGGCACTATCGCCCGTCTCGGTCACCACCTCATAGTCGTCGTGGACGCCGGGGTCGTATTGCAGCCAGTCGAGGATCGGACGCGCCAGCGCTTCACCGGGCATCACCGTCCACGGCAGCAGCACCGCGACGATCACCACCAGGGAAGCCCACGCACGTGTCATAGCGGCCGATCCTATCAGAACGGGACGTCGCCTTCGATGGTCAACCGGTGCATGACGCGCGGTTGGTCCGGCGGTGTGAAGGTCGCCGTGTGCAGAACCGACGCATTATCCCAAGCGATCACGTCGCCGGGCCGCCATGCGAAACGGAGGATACGATCCTGCGGCGTCGCCGCCTCGCACAGGCGCTGCAACAACGGTACGGCGATCTCCTCCGCCATGCCCTCGATCCCGACCATCATCTCGGCATTGAGATAGAGCGCCTTGCGTCCGGTCACGGGGTGCGTGCGGACCAGGGGCTGCAATCGGTCCGGCTCCTTGTTGCTGCGTGCCTCGGTCGGCGACGCGGCGACCCGCGCCGCATCCTCGGCCAACCGTGCACGCTTCAACACATCGATCTCCGTCTGTTCGATCGCGCTTACCGCTCGGTCGCCGGAGAACACAAACTCCTTACGTTGATAGCGGTGTATCGCGCGCCGGCCATCGATCGCCGCCTTGGTGGCGTCGTCCAAGCGGTCATAGGCGTCATACATGTTGGCGAACAAGGTATCGCCACCCCGCGCCGGCACCGTCACGCCGTGCAGCAACGTCAGGCTGCTCGGCTTCTCCACAAAGGTGCTGTCGCTGTGCCAGTGGGTGCCGGCACCGTCCCGTCCGATCGGCTTGCCATCGCGGCGCACGTTCGACAGCACGTAGATCTGGGAAAATTCCGGATGATTGAAGGCGCTGATGAAGAACGGCTCGATCGTGCCGAACGCTTCGGCAAAGCGAATGAAATCGGCTGGCCCAGCCTCCTGACCGCGAATGGCGATCACCTGGTGGCGCCAAAACAGCTCAAGCAGGGCCGCGCTATCAGCCCCCGTGATCGGTTTGGACAAATCCACTCCGATGATTTCCGCCCCGATATGAGGCGAAAGAGGTGCCGCGCTCAACGTCATCGACGATCGCGCGCCATGCCGGTGTTCGGCGTGGTCATTGCGCATCCCCTTGAGCTTGAAAGATCAACCGGGTCGATAGCCGCTGACCGGCCTCGATCTCCACGCCGGCCATGACGTAACCCGACCCACCCTCGATCTGACGCCAGTCCGACGCGTCGAGCAGAACCCGCATCAACTCCAACTCCGGCCGTAATGGCGTGTTCTCGACCTGCAGGATCTCCCGCCAAAGCGACAGCCGTGTCTCACTGTCCACGACCCGGTCATAGATGAACTCCAGGACAACGACGCGCTGCTCGAGCTGATCGATCCGGTATTCGGTCAGTTTGAAACCCACTTGGTCGGCCATCGCGGCGAGCTGGGCCGGATTCTCCAGCGCCGTGCGCCGCACGGCAATGGCCGCCGCTTCGTCGCGGTCGAGCACCTTGATGTCCGCCCAGGTCTTGGAGAACCAACTGCTCACGGCACTCTCGACACCGGAAACCCAATCCGCGACGGCCTCGATGGCGTCGCTCACCACACCGGCGCGCACGGGGGCCGCGGGCGCCATCGTCAGTGCCGCCACCAGGGCAAGCACCAGTGGCAAACCGTTGAAGATAGGCGCAACAAGGCGCCTTGAGCGCTTGATTCTCAAGTTCATAGCCGAGAATGAACAGTATTCTCGATCCGCGGGCAACACTTGTGTTTAATGCCAATCTGAATTGCGCCATGATGAAAGCGCGCCCTTAAAAAAGTCAGGTTATCCCATGGCCAACATTCTTGTCGTCGCAACCAGCAAGGGCGGGACCGGGAAAACGACGCTTGGCGTGTCACTGGCCGCTTATTGGCGGGACAGCGGCAAGAAGATCGCGATCCTCGACACCGATCCAAACCAAGCGATGGTGCGGTGGGCCAGTAAAGGTGCCGACGGCTTTCGCGGAATCTCGGTGCTCGCCTGCTCGGACGAACATTCCATCATCGAGAAAGTTGGCGAGTTGGGTGCCGAAAACGATCTCGTCATCGTCGATACGGCGGGTTTTGGCAATCAAGCGATGATCTACGCCGTCGCGGTCGCCGATCTCGTGCTGGTTCCGGTGATGGCCGATGAGGCCAGCCTGCTTGAGGCCGTAAAGATGAAAAAGGTGATCGACAGCGCCAGCACGCTGACCAGGCGCGAGATCGCGTTCCGCACGGTACTGAACCGGGTCAAGCGGATGACCACCGTGGTCCGGCACACCGAACGCAATTTGGAGCAGCTAGGGCTGCGTCCCGCATCGACCCGGGTCGGCGACCGCGTGGTGTTTCAGGAAGCCTCCTATCACGGGGGCTCGCCACTCAACCTGTCATCCAACAGCGTGGCTGGCATGGAAATCCGCAAGCTCGCCCGCGAATTGGAGCCCGAGTTGTTCGGTGCGTGACGCCGCTCTATCTCTATGAATTAAAGGACGGTTCACGCTCAATACCGGGTCACTTATGTGACTCGATATTGAGCGCTTGCACCACCAGATCAGGTGTCCTGTGGGCTGATTCACGAGACGCTTGGAAACCAAGCGTCTCGATCAGACCATTAGCGGGTCCGTGCGATCGCCTCGATCACATAGACATCCAAATCTTCGCGCGCGGCATTCAACGCAGCCCGGGCTTTGACCGCGGCGACCCAGTCAGTCGTCAACGCTTGCAGATCATCGGGCAGCGTCTGCAATTGCTCGACCGCTTCGTTGAAGGCGAGCGTAGCGACCAACGCCTCGGCCCGAGCCACGGTCGCGATCGGGCCATCCCCAGAGGGCGCACCATCGAGCTTCCATCGCAGCCGCGTGGTCACGGCACTTAAACTCGCCATGGTCTCAGACATTTTCTGAGCCAGGTCGCCGTTGGACTCGACCATTTGATCGGCGGCGACGATGGCATGCGCCACGTTGTCGAAGCTATCGCGCAGCTCGGCATCCAGCGGCACGCCAATTTCGGCCCAATCATCCAACGCGAACACCGACGTCAGCCCCTGCTCGTCATCGCCAACGATCGCCCGCAACAGGTTGAGATTCTCAGCGAACGGTTTGTTGGTTCCGAGATCCTCGCGCAGGCTTTTGGCCACGATCAACATGCCTGGCAACTTCACGGCACCGATCGAACGGGCGAGGCTGCCCTGCGCACTCGACAGCTCCTCGATGCGCGCTTGCAGCGCCTCGACCGTCTGCTTGAGGCTGGCCTGTTCATTGGCCAGGGAGTCGCTCTCCGCTTCCTCGTCCAGATCCCAGACCGTTGGTCCCCATTGCGGTGTGGTCAACGCGAGAACGACCGCGACGACGCTAGCGATCAGCGCAATCCCTCCCTTGCCGCTAAACCATGGCTCGGGCGCCTGACTCACCGGGGGCGGGGACGAGGGAGGCCGCGAAGAAGGGATTGGAGAGGGCGGCGGCGTCATACTGGCGGCCGCAGCCGTCGCCTGGGTCTTAGCAGCCTCGGCCTTAGCAGCCTCGGCCTTAGCAGCTTCGGCCTTAGCAGCTTCGGCCCTTGCAGCCTCGGCCTTAGCAGCCTCGGCCTTAG
>JABMNR010000009.1 GCA_013203465.1 Alphaproteobacteria bacterium | reverse complement strand
TGGCGATCGAGTTGAGGCCCGCCGCGCCGCCGCCGCCGATCAGCATCGCCTCGCGCGGGTCGATGCCCTGATTGACGGTGATGTCCATGATCGCCTGCACCATGTTCTCGGTGGCGATGCTGATCACCGCCGCCGCCGCCTCTTCCAGCGACAGACCCATGGGCTGGGCGACATCGCTGTCGAGGGTCCGACGGGCCGCCTCGATATCCAACGCCATGGCGCCGCCGAGAAAGAAATCCGGATCGAGATAGCCAAGCGCCAGCGCCGCATCGGTCACCGTCGGCTTGTCGCCGCCCTGGCCATAGCAGGCAGGTCCCGGCACCGCCCCGGCGCTATGGGGACCGACATGGAGCATGCCGCCCTCGTCGACCCAGGCAATCGACCCGCCGCCGGCGCCAATGCTTTTCACATCCACCGACGGGAACCCGGTCATATGGCCGCGGTAGGGTTCGCCGATCCAGGTCTCGCGGGTCCAGGGAATACGGCCGCGCCGCACCAGGCTGACGTCGTAGGTGGTGCCGCCGGTATCGGCGATGACGGCGGTGTCAGACTGTTCGTCTACACGGGCAAAATAGCGCCCCGACACCGGCGCCATGGAGGGCCCCGAATTGATCAGGTGGATCGGCGTCTCGGCGATGTCGTCGGCGTCCATGACCACGGCTTGCGAGGTGACGATCAGCACCCGGCCGCCAAACCCGGCATCGCGCAACCGGCCGCTCAGATTATGCATATAGGCGCTCATCAGCGGCTTCAGCGAGGCATCGATTACCGCCGACGACGCGCGGCGGTATTCGCGCAAGGATGGGTTGAGGACGTGGGAAAGCGTATAGGGCACCCCCGGCAGATGTTCGGCGAGCAGTTCGCCGACCCGGTCTTCGTGCGCCGAATTGACAATCGACCACAACAGACAGACGCCGACCGCCTCGACCTTGTGTTTTTTTAATTCCTCGATGGTTTGCAGCACCGAGGCCTCGTCGAGCGGCGTCATTTCAGAGCCGTCGGCCAGCACCCGTCCCGGCACTTCGAAGGTCAGCGCCCGGGGCACATAGGGCTGGGGAAACGGCACCGTGAAGTTGAACGGCTCCATGCGGCCGCCCTCGCGGAAGACCAGAATATCGCGGTGACCGGCCGAGCTTAGGAACGCCGTTTTCGCGGTGTTACCGGTGACGATGGCATTGATCGCGTGGGTGGTGCCGTGGATGAACAACTCACCCTGCCCCAACAGGCCGGCGAGATCGGTGTTCAATCCCGCGGCGGCATTCTCCAGGCTGTCGATGACGCCGCGGATCGGATCGTCCGGTGTCGTCGCCGCCTTGAACATGTGCAGGCCGCCGTCATCGTCTTCGACAATGAGGTCGGTAAACGTGCCCCCCGTATCGACCGCAAACCGCATGCTTTCCCCCTCACCCGCACCCTAACCGATTGCCTTAGCGGCAATTCTATAGGGTACAGTATCAGGGTTTACCGCTGAGTCACGCGCCCGCTATGCGGCGAGGAAAGCCTTCAACTCCGAGACGAAGATATCGCGGGCTTGGATTTGCGGGCAGTGACCGCAACCGGGTATCTCGACCAGGGTCGATCCGGTGATCCCCTCATGCAGGGCATACGACATGGCCGGTGGCGTGGTGGCGTCTTCGAGGCCGACCATGACCAGGGTCGGGTTCTTAATGGCGCCAATCTCATCGGCCATTTCGACATTGGCCAGCGCGCGCGCCGTCGCAGCGAAGGCCTTAGGTTGGCAAGCCCCCAGGGCGGCCTTGCGTTCGGCGATAATTTCGGGATTGGCCTCGATGTAGGCCTCGGGGAACATCCGCGCCATCGCCGCGTCGAGGACCACGTCCATGCCGGCTTCTTCGACCCGGTCGGCGAGGAGACGCAGCGGCGCCTTCGCCGCCTCTGGAAAGCCCGGCCCGGTATCGGCGAGAACCAGCTTGCCGATGCGCCCGCCATGGCGAATGCCCAGCGCCACCGCCATGAAACCGCCGGCGCCATTGCCCAGCACCGCCGTATCCGGCGGCAGGCCGAGACCGTCCATCACTTCGGCAATGTGATCCGCGTAATCGGCAACGCTCGGGTTATCCAACGCCAGGGGCGGCGTGCCGCCATAACCCGGCAGGTTGGGCAGGGTCACCCGGTAATCGCTGGCAAGATCGGGCAGCGCCCGGTCGAACACGCTGCGTTCGGCGAGTAGGGAGTGCAGGAGCAGTAGATCGGGTCCGTCGCCAGCCTGCACAACATCGGCGCCAGCAACATTTGCCTGGGTAAGATTCATCGGGTCAACCTGTTTAATTACTGAGAGAGCATTTCCTCGGCGGCATCGAAGCCAGTGGAACCCGCCTGGGATTCGGGCGCCAGCCAGATGGTCAATATGTCGGAACTCTCACCATCGACGGCTACATATGTATGCGCCATCGTGCTGTCGAGGTAAACGCTATCGCCTTCATCGAGACGCACCGGCTGATAGTGCTCGGTGTGAACCTCGATGGCGCCGGTCAACACATAGACGAACTCCTCGCCGCCGTGGCTGATCATGCCATCGCCGGCGTCACCGTTGATGGTTCGTACGCGCTCGATCAGGGGGGTCATCCGCTTGTGAAGCAGATCGGGGGCCAACGCACAGATGTCGTACTTCGGCGTCGACCGGAATTTCATCTCGTGCTGACGCGAAACCGTCATCCGCGCCGACACATTCGATACGTCGCGGTCAAGCGCGACCAAATCGCTCAAGGGAATTGTCAATCCTTCGGCGAGGCGCATTAGGTTGGTGAAGGTCGGCGATACCTGATCGTTTTCGATTTTCGATAAGGCGGAAATCGACAGCCCCGTGGCGGCGGCAACCTCGGATAACGTCATGCCACGCAACTTGCGCAAGCTCCGGACCCGGGGCCCCAATGTCGGTTCGCCGGTAAGGCGATCGGAATGTTTGACGTCGGTCAAGTTCGCCCCTTTTGATGCGCCGGGGTACATGAATTTGCCCCCCCGATCGGCTCAGCTCATCTAAACCGAAAATCTCAGACTTGTTACCATAGAGAATTTTCTTATAGTACAAAACTGTAGTATGCTATCAATGCTTGAACAGGTGTGATGCTGTAGGATCACAAACGTACGGTGGTTACCGGGGATCAACCTCGGAGCTTGTGCGACAGGGGAGACACACGGGATGAAAATCACAAATATTGAGTCATCGAAACGCCGGCTATAGAAAACCGAGTTGATACGCTGACCCTTTTTATGCAGGCTCCTGAGCGCAACAAATGCTCGGGGGCGAGTGAGGCCATGAACCATGACTGCTGAAGCCACTTTAAATCCGACATCAAGCGTCAGGCGCGAGGTCTCGCGAATTAGGGGCATCAGGCGATTCAAATGGACCATATTGTCGCCATTTCTGGCGCTCATGGCCTTTATCTTAATGCCCGCCCTGCTTCTGCAGCTTTTCTTTTC
>JABMNR010000105.1 GCA_013203465.1 Alphaproteobacteria bacterium | reverse complement strand
GCATATTGGCTTCACCCTCTGGGTTCCGCATCTTACCCGCCCTCCAACCAACCCAACATACTGATATGTATACCACAATCGCACAGTGCTGGCGTCAAATGAACGGTGCACATGGGAAATCCGGGCTCATAATAGCGGATGGTTTCGACATGCACGCCGGCTGTGCGCGACAGCTGGCCAATCGATAAACCGGTCATCGGTGATTTTCCCTCTTGAACCCGTAGTAGCCACGGATTCTACAGTACAGGTACGGTGGAGTCACACGCCTCGGGCCGATGCGTGTGGAGAGGAGTCTCGGCATGAACGACACGACCCTGCTTCGGACCGGGATCGTCGGCACGATCATCGCCGTGCTGTGCTGCTTCACTCCGGTCCTGGTGTTGTTGTTCGCCTGGCTCGGGTTTTCGGCGGCGGTCGGCTGGCTGGATTACGTGCTGATCCCGTCGCTGGTGTTTTTCATTGGCTTAACGGGGTACGCGGTATGGAAGCGTCGCCAAGCGTGATCACGCGGCAATCGACCCTCACCTGTCCAGAATGCGGGCATCGCCGTGAGGAGACCATGCCGATCGATGCGTGCCAGTACTTCTATGACTGCGTCGGCTGCGGCGCGGTTCTGAAGCCGCTCAAGGGCGACTGTTGCGTGTTCTGCTCCTACGGAACCGTGCCCTGCCCGCCGATCCAGGAAGCGCGGCACACGGGCCAGGAGCCTTGCTGCGGTTAGCCCGCCGAATACGGATCGCTCTGCCGGATGCGGTAGGAGCCTTCGCCCATCGCCAGCACGGTGCCGTCGGCGGCAAGGACCTCGCCCGCCGCGAAGAAGATGCGCTTGCCGCCGCCCTTGCGCGTCGCCACGGCCGTCACCGTGCCCTCGCGCGCCTGGCCCATGAAGTTGGTGGTCAGCGTCAGGGTCAGCGCCTTGGCCGGCGGCTCCCCGACCGGGCGCCAAACCCCGGCATGGCCGCAGACCGCGTCGATCAGCGTCGCCATCACCCCGCCGTGCAACACGCCCGAGCGGTTGCGGTGCTTGGCCTGGATGTCGAGCGCCATCACCGCCCGGCCTTCTTCCCACTCGACCAGACGAAAGCCAAGCTCGGCGTTGAAGCCGACCAGGACTTCCAGGGGGTCGTCGTGCGGGTGTCGGGAATCGTTCATGCAAACCTCATCCAAGCTCGAAGGTGGTGACACCGAAGGTGCGACCGGTCGGCAGGTCCGGAGCCGGGCCCTTATACATGCGCGCGGTCTCGAAGTTGGGCGTCAGGCCATAGCGTCGGGCCAGGGCGACCGCCTCGGCGTTCGCCTCCGGCGTGTCCAGGGCGAGCGGCCCGCTGCCGGCGACCGACGCAAGCTGGCGGAACAGCAGATCGGCGCGGGCCGGATCGTCGGCGTACAGCGGGCCGATCTTCGCGCCCTCGCGACAGCCGCGCGCCACGCCGTAGCCGCGCACCCGGCCACCCTCGACCAGCGCCCACGCCTGCCGGGTCTCGCCGCTGAGCCAGCAACGCAGAAACCGTTCGCGCGGGGCCGGAAAGAACGGCCGGTCGTAGTCGACGACGGCGTCGATCCATTCGGGGCCGATGTGCACCAGGCGCGCGTCCTCCGGCGCTTCCACCGTCGGCTCACCGCTGTAGCGGATGTTGCGGTAGGCCAGGGAGAAGCCGGATTTCTTGTAGTTCTCTTGCTGGTCCGGCACGCCGTCGAGCCCGACCACCCGGTCGCCCAGCCGTTGCATTCCGGCCTGCCACAGCCGATAGCCGATGCCACGGCCGCGATACTCCGGCAGCACGATGTAGAAGCCGAGAAACCCATAGTCCTGGCCATAGGCGATCACCGAGATGCTGGCCACCGGCTGGCCATCCACCAGCGCGACCAGGAAGCCGTCCGGATCCTCGGCGCGAAAGCAGGGCGCGTCGTCGAAGCCGGGGTTCCAACCTTCGGCCGCCGCCCAGTCGATCGCTTGGTCGACCTCCTCCTCGGTCATCGCCCGGATGTCGATGGCGGTGCTCAAATCCGTCTCCTCAACCCGTGGGCTTGTGTTCGGCGTGCCAGTGGCGCGCGATGTCGATCCGGCGGCAGATCCAGATATCCTTGAACCCCGACACGTAATCCAGGAACCGGGCCAGCGCCGCCGTGCGTCCGGGCCGCCCGGCCAATCGGCAGTGCAGGCCGACGTTCATCAGGCGTGACGCCGTGGCCCCCTCGGCGTACAGCACATCGAAGCTGTCGCGCAGATAGGCGAAGAACTGGTCGCCGGAATTGAACCCCTGAGGGCTGGCGAAGCGCATGTCGTTGGCGTCCAGGGTGTAGGGGATCACCAGATGCGGGCCGGTCGGCCCGGCAACCCAATAGGGCAGATCGTCGGCGTAGCTGTCGCTGTCATACAGGAACCCGCCTTCCTGCATCACCAGATCGCGGGTCTGCGGGCTGATCCGGCCGGTGTACCAGCCGAGCGGCCGGCTGCCGGTCGCTTCGGTATGGCGCGCGATCGCCTCCTGAAGATGCTGGCGCTCCTCGGCGACCGGCATGTCCTGGTAATCGATCCAGCGCAGCCCGTGGCTGGCGATCTCCCACTCGGCCTCCTTCATCGCCGCCACCGCCTCGGGATTGCGGGCCAGCGCGTAGCTGACGCCGTAGACCGTGACCGGCAGGCCGCGCTCGGTGAAATTCCGCCACAACCGCCAGAACCCGGCGCGGGAGCCGTACTCGTAGATCGATTCCATGTTCATGTTGCGCCGGCCCGCCAGCGGCGCCGCGCCGATCACCTCCGACAGAAACGCCTCCGACGCCGCGTCACCGTCGAGGATGCTGTTCTCGCCGCCCTCCTCGTAGTTGATGACGAATTGCAGGGCGAGCCGCGCGCCGCCCGGACAGTTGGCGTCCGGCGGCGTCCGGCCGTAGCCGACCATGTCGCGGGGGTAGTCGTCACGCACGGGCGATCCTCTCACGGGTAAGCGTCTTGGGCGCGCATCCTCGCCCGGACGAGGCGGTGCTGTCACGGGGTGTCTTGTCGCGTGGGGGTGCGCGGGTGCCTTGGTGCCAATCGTCCCATCAAGGCTCGGCCAAGACCCGGTGTTGGCCTCGTCGATCATCCTGACCACGGTGACCGACGTTGCCGGGTTCTTCTCGTTCCTTGGCATCGCCACCGCATTGTCAGGTATACTGGCAGGCGCCTCTTAACCTGAAGACCTGTTAAAATCCGAGACTGGGTGCCGCTGAGTTTCTAGGTTCACAGAGGAAATATTGATGAAAACCAAAACGCAGAATAAACCTCTCTCCATGCTGGACCCGGAGATAGCGCGCGCATTCTCAGACACAGAACAAGATATCGATGAGTTATTGCTTTTTGTTACCAAGGCACGGTTGAATTTTGGATTTGGTTCCGGACACTTGGCAATAAATCATCGAAATGTCCTGGCACCAACGAGCCACAATCACTCTTTCATTATATCCATGGCCGCGTCTCTTGCGATTGAAAATACAGCGGAGCAGCTTGGAACGGTCCGTTTTTCTCTCGATGGCCGTA
Source organism: Alphaproteobacteria bacterium (assembly GCA_013203465.1). Lineage (GTDB taxonomy): Bacteria > Pseudomonadota > Alphaproteobacteria > Thalassobaculales > Thalassobaculaceae > JABMNR01. The sequence goes on along the minus strand of JABMNR010000105.1, from coordinate 2,933 downwards.
ACGAGGCGCCAAAACCGCGAGACCTCTATTCTTACGGAGTATTAACCGAGCGGGACCCTGGATCGTTTAGCGGCCGCATGGCGTTGCCGCGTGTGATGGTCCAGAACCTGGTGGTCGGCATTCGCGAGAAAGACACCTATCAGCTTAAGCTGTTTGGGTATCGCCGGCATGCGGTCGTTGAAAAAAACGGCACCTTGCGATCATGGGACTTGATCGGGTTTGCTACTGCTATTGACCTCTGATCGTAGCTATAGGCCATGTCGGAAGCGAAGCAATGAGCTTAGCCAACATACTCGACTGGATGCCGCATGGCTTGGTGTCGTCGGTCATTCTGATCGCCGTGGCGCTTCTGCTGCGGCAACTGATCGTCCGTCTCATTCGCACCAAGCAGGAGATGGAGGAAAGCGACCGCCGCCGTTGGATCACGACGACGCGGAATGTCGTGCTCGTCTTCATCTTGGCGGGGCTGGTCTTTATCTGGCTGCCGCAGCTCTCGACCTTCGCGCTGTCGATCACCGCCTTCGCGGTTGGCGTGGTGATCGCGACCAAGGAGTTGATTCTCTGTCTCAGCGGTCTGGTCATGCGGATATCCACCCAACCGTTCGAGGTTGGTGATTGGGTCGAGATTAACGGCTTGCGCGGCGAAGTGATCGACGAGGGCATGCTGGCGTTCCGGCTTCAGGAACTCGATTCGTCCGGCCGGACGAACGAGTTCACCGGCCGCACGCTGAGCATCCCGAACAGCCATCTCGTGCTCTCGCATGTGACCAACGAGCAGTTCCGGCGGCGGTATGTTTTTCACCACTTCCGGTTTGTCTTCGAGAAAGCGGTCGATCCGACCGAGCCGTTGGCGTTGGCGAAAGACGTCGTGGCCGATGAAATCAAATCGTTCGCCGAGGTTGCCGCGCGGTACTGGGCGCGCGTTCGCAAGGCGAGCGGCGTCGATATCCCGTCCGCCGATCCCAAGATCGGGGTGCGCACGACCGACATCGGCAAAACCGTGATCGAAGTGACGGTGTTCTGCCCGAGCAAGGAGGCGGAACGTATCGAACAGGCGGTGATGCAGCGGCTGGCGGCGTGGGCGCCGCCCGCCAGCGCCGCCACGACGAACGGCATGGCGAACGATGAATAGGATCCTGCGGCGGAACCGATCCCAGGCGCGCGCCGGTTACATGAAGGATTCAGCATGAGTGACGTTGACGGCAACGGGCGCACGACGACCATCGACATACCCGAGGTTCTGGCCTTCTCCTTCGATCCGCACGGCACGCCCGCGCCCCTGGACATCGACGCCATCCACCCGGATACGGCGGTTCAGCAAGGTTTCCGCTGGGTTCATGTTCGACGGGATGTCGCCGACGCTCAGGGCATACTGCAGCGTTGTGGTCTGGACTCCTTCGTCATCGAGGCGCTTACGGCGGAGGAAACACGGCCCCGGTGCAGCCTGCACGCCAACGGCGCCATCCTCATCTTGCGTGGGGTGAACCTGAATCCCGGTGCCGAGCCCGAGGATATGGTTTCCGTCCGGCTGTGGATCGAGGGCCATCAGGTCGTCGGCGTGTGGGTGCGGCCGTTAACCGCCGTGGCCGATTTGTTGGAGACGCTTCGCCAAGGTCGCGGGCCGGTCAGCCCGGGTGATCTCGTGGCCAAGCTCACCGCGCGTCTGATCGACCGTGTTGAGCCGGTCGTGGCCTCCCTGAACGAGAGGATCGACGGCATGGAGGAGACCGTTCTAACGGCCGTTACGGCCGCGTTGCGCGTCGAGCTCACAAAGGTCCGGCGCACCTCGATCCTTCTGCGGCGCTATATGTTTCCACAGCGCGACGCCTTGACGACCCTGGAGATCGAGGATCTTCCCTGGTTGCAGGAGACGGACCGCCACCGCATCCGGGAGGCCGGTAACCGGGTGACCCGGCTGGCCGAGGAACTCGACGCGATCCGGGAACGGGCGACCATCATCTACGACGAGATCATGAACCGTCAGTCCGAGGCGATGAACAGGCACATGCTGACCTTGTCGATCGTCGCCGCGATCTTCCTGCCGTTGTCGCTGCTGACCGGCTTGCTCGGCATCAATGTGGGCGGCATTCCCGGCGGCGACAGCCCCTGGGGGTTCACGCTGGTGACCGTGGCCCTGCTGATTTTGGGCGGGCTGCAATATTGGGCGATCCGCAAGATGAAGCTGTTCTAGCCGACCCCAGCCCCAGGCAGTGCTGTCACGGGGTGTCTTGTCGCGAGGGGGTGCGCGGGCGACACTCGACGCATGCGTGTCCAAGGCGGCGCGGGGGAGGGGCGGGATGATCCTTGGTTCTCTGGTGGAGTATTGGGCTCAGTGGTCCGGGGTCGCGGTCGGCGCTTTCGGGATCGCCTTCACCTTTTTCCTTGGCGCGCTGAAAAGAAGGGACAGCCTCCGGTTCCTCCGGTTCCTGAATTGGGCGCCCGGCCGGTCGGTCTACAGCCGGGTGATCGGCGCCGCGCTGGACCGGGTCGACCGCTGGCTGACGCCGGAGGATGTCCAGGCCCACCCCAAGCCGTATCCCAACAAGCGGTGGTATTGGAATGTCGAATGGCTGATGAGCCCTCGGGCCGCCAACTTGGAAGCGGCGGAAAGGGTTGGCGGGTTCGCCTGGGGTTGGACCCTGATGGACAAGGCCTTGCTGTTCGCCTTTCTCTATCCGGCCGGGCTATTGGTGGTCGTGTGGGCGGTGATGGGCGGGGAGGGTCGGATCGGCGCCCTGGTCGTCCTCTCGGATGATGTGCCGATTTGGACAAGATGGGTGGTCGTAGCATCGCTCACGCTGATCATCTTGAGTCGGATGATCGGGCGTGACGCACTTTTTTGGCTCGGGTCTCTCATCTTCTTTGCTGCCTTCGGGTTGACAGAGGAGTTACGCTCGGGCGGCGCAGTCGCATTCGCATTCGCAGTCGCAGTC
>JABMNR010000104.1 GCA_013203465.1 Alphaproteobacteria bacterium | reverse complement strand
GCATGTGATACCGATCCGAGGCACACTTTTTGGGTCGGGAGGATCTCATATGGAGAATCTCGGCTTATACCAAGAGGCGCGAAGGGTGCATCGGCAATGGCGTCACGGCCTCGTGGTTTATCCGGTCAGACGGCAGACACCGAGGACCGTGTCGATCCAGAGACCTTCCAGAAGGTCCTCCTCCAACGCCCAGCGCTGTTTGGTGGCGCGCCAGCGAGCGGTGTAGGCACAGCGGTAGCCCCAGGCCGACGGCAGCCATGACAGCGGGTCGCGGTCGCCCTTCGAGCGGTTGGCCTCCAGGGCGACCGCGATCAGCGTGTCCGGATGCGACAGATCGTTGGCGAAGGCTTGGCGGCGCGTGGCGTCCCATCGGTGGGCGCCGGAGCGATGCGCCTCGGCCAGCGGTACCCGGTGATCGACGTCGAGCGCGCGTGGCTCGGTGATCGTCTGGTCGGTGAACGGATCATACCAGTGTCCGGCGATCACCGTGCAGCCGCGCGCGTCGAGGGTCGGCGGCTCCAGGCTTTCCTGCACGAGAACCTCGGTCCGGGTGTCCTGGCAGTCGCCGTCGCCGTCGATCCAATGGCCGTAAAGCGCCCGGTCGAACGGTTGGTCGAGCGGATAGAACAACGCCGACTGCCGGGTCTCGGCGATCGCGGCGACCAGCACGCCAAGCACCACGATCCAGCGCGCGAAACGCCCGTATCGGCCGCGCAGGCGGCCGGGGAGCCGGCGTCGCGGCGAGCGGGATCGGCGCGCCATCGCCTCAGGCCGCTGCTGTGCGGTACAGGGTCATGACGAAAAGTGGCCCGACGATGTGGAAAGGATGATCACGGCTGCCCGCACTTGCGCGGCCATGTAACGGGCGGCGGTTCACGCCGTCAACTCGGCGCCTTCGCCCGGGCATCGGATGCGCGGGTGTCGCGAACACAGGCGTGGGCGCGGTGGCCGGACGCGGGTAGAGTGCGGCCATGATGATACCGTCACGCCGGCTGTTGCTGTTCGCCCTTGGCATGGCGCTATCGGGCTGCGCGGTATCGGCCGACCCATCGGTATTGTCACGATATCGGCCCGGCTCGGCTGAAAAATTGGATCATCGGGCCTGGCAGCTGTTTCTGGACCGCAACACCGTTGTTGGCGCCGATGGCGTTACCCGGGTCAATTATGCCGAGGTGCCGGCCGCCGACCGCGAGATGCTCACCGAATATCTACGGGCGCTGCAAGCGGTGCGGCTCGATCGTCTGGATCGGGCGGAACAGCTCGCGTTCTGGCTTAATCTACATAACGCGGCGGTGGTGCGGCTGGTGCTCGATCATCTGATCGTCAGCAGCCCCGATGACATCGATCTGGGCGGTCCGTTCGCCGACGGCCCGTGGCAGGCGGACATTCTGGCGGTCATGGGACAACGGGTTTCACTCGCGAGCATCCGCCGGTCGGCGTTGACGCCGTTGTTCCACGATCCCCGTTGGCATTACGGGCTGTCCGATGCGACCTTGGGCGCCCCGTCGCTGCCGCGTCTGGCGTTCGACGGCACCACCATTGATCGGGCGCTGGAGGATGCGGCGATCGCGTTCGTGAACCATCCCCGCGCGATCCGGATCGAGGGCGACGGTTTGGTTCTGAGCGCGTTCTGGCGGCGTTACATGGATGATTTCGGCGGAGGCTTAGCCGGGGTTTTGGCGCATATCGGGCTCTACGCCGACCGCGATGTGCGCGTGGCTCTTCAGCCCGGCAAGCCGGTCCGTTGGGTCGACGATCGCCGGTTGAACGAGACGCGGCGACGCTGACCAGCGGTGGCGACGACACGCTCGTCTGCTGATACCATCGGCGGCATGACCGACTTCGATCCCACCGACGACGTGGCGGTGCGCGCCGTGCTGCTGGCGCGCAAAGCAGATCTTACGCGACTGATCGCGTCGTCGAAGGACTCGCGGGCGGCGGTCGAGCTGGACCAGAGCCGGGTCGGGCGCTTGTCGCGCATGGACGCGATCCAAGGCCAGGCGATGGCGATCGAGACCGACCGGCGGCGGGCCTTGGACCTGACGCGGCTCGCCGCGGCGCTCGCCCGTCTGGATGCGGGAGTGTATGGGGTGTGCGTTCGCTGTGGCGAGGAGATCGCGGCGAAGCGTTTGAACTTCGATCCGGCTCTTGCGCTCTGCGTCGATTGCGCGACCGAAGGCTGAGCTTCCAAAGGATGGCGGGCACATCCGCGTTGCCAGCCGGCGGTCCCGGTGGCATCGTCCGCGCCATGCGACAGGACAACCGCGACGACGGATTTCTCCGCGACATCTGGTACTTCGCGTTACCGGCCCACGGGCTGAAGCCGGGAGCGGTGACCACGAAAACCCTGCTGGGCGAGCCGGTATTGATCGGCCGCGCCAAGACGGGTGAGGTGTTCGCGCTGCGCGACGTCTGTCCGCATCGGGGCATTCCGTTGTCGGATGGCCACTTCGATGGCGTCGAGGTCGAGTGCTGCTACCACGGTTGGCGATTCGCACCGGATGGGCGCTGTACTGCGATCCCCTCGTTGACCGCCGAACAAGACATGGTGGTGGACAAGATTCGGGTGCGCCGGTACCCGGCGGTGGATCGGCATGGCGGTGTCTGGGTCTATATGGCGGCGGACCCGAATTCCACGGCCGAGCCGGCGATCGAGCCGCCCAGCTTACCCGAGGTGACGGACCGGAGGCCCGGTTTGGTCGAACGTATAATCTTTCCCTGCCATGTGGATCATGCGGTGATCGGCTTGATGGATCCGGCGCACGGCCCGTTCGTGCACAAGAGCTGGTGGTGGCGATCGACCCGGTCGATTCACGAAAAGGCCAAGCGCTTCGGGCCGTCGGATTACGGCTTCGCCATGCTGCGGCATCAACCCTCGAGCAACTCGGCCGCCTACAGGATCCTGGGTGGCGCACCGACCACCGAGATCCGGTTTCGCTTGCCGGGTGTGCGGGTCGAGGACATCGAGATCGGTCGCCACCGGGTCTGCGGCCTGACGGCGGTGACCCCGGTCGACGCCACCACGACCGAGGTGCACCACTTGGTTTTCTGGACGATGCCGTGGCTGACCCCGTTGAAGCCGGTCCTGGCGCCATTCGTTAAGCGGTTTCTGCAACAGGATCGCGACATCGTCGAACGGCAGCAGCGTGGCCTGATCCATGAACCCAAGCTGATGCTGATCAACGACGCCGATATGCAGGCCAAGTGGTATTTCCGCCTCAAGAAAGCCTACGCCGCATGGCGAGCTGACGGCACACCGTTCGAGAACCCGGTGCGCGAGACCACCCTGCGCTGGCGCAGTTGAGGCCGGAGTGAACGTACAACTGGATGGTGGAGAGGGAGCGTGAGACGTAACCTCGCCATCTTGGCCGCCGAATGGCGCCTGCTGCTGTTCGGCTTCCTGATGGCGTTCGCGTCCAGTGCCGGGCAGACGTTCTTTATTTCATTTTTCTCGGCCGAATTTCGCACCGCCTTCGACCTCGGGCACGGCGGGTTCGGGGCGTTGTATTCGGCGGCGACCCTGGTCAGCGGATGTCTGCTGGTCTGGGCCGGCGGGCTGATGGATCGGATCGATCTGCGGGTGTTCGCCGGTATCGTGCTGTTGGGTCTGGCGCTCGCGGCCGGCGTGGCGGCGACGGCGAGTGGACCGATCACCCTGCTGATCGCGTTGTTCCTGCTGCGGTTCTTCGGCCAGGGCCTGTCCAGCCATACGGCGGTGACGGCGACCGCGCGGTATGTCGAACCGTCGGTGCGGGGCAAGGCGGTCAGTCTCGCGACCCTCGGATTTCCATTGGGGGAGGCGATTTGGCCGTTGTTGGCGGTCGTGCTGATCGCCGCCATCGGGTGGCGCGGCACGTATGCCGGGGTTGGCGCCGTGACCTTGTTGATCTTCCTGCCGGCGGCCTTGTTGCTGTTGTGGACCCACGGCCAACGCCACACCGACATGATGCGGCGGATGGCGGCTGGCGCCGAGTCCGGCGACGGCATGCGGCAGTGGACCCGGCGCGAGGTGACGCGCGACCCGACGTTCCTGTGGACGTTGGTGGCGGTGCTGGCGCCGTCCTTCATCGTGACCGGAATCCTGTTTCACCAGGTTCATCTGACCGAGATCAAGGGGTGGGACCTCGCCACCTTCGCCACCGGTTATATCGGTTATGCGGCGTTCCAGATCAGCACCGCGTTGATCACCGGCCCGGTGGTCGACCGGTTCGGCGCGCGGCCGGTGGCGGCGGTCTATCTCGGCCCGCTTGCGCTGGGCCTCGTCGTGCTGGCCTCGGTCGATGCGCTTTGGGCCGGGTATCTGTTCCTCGCCTTTTGCGGCATGACCTCGGGGGCCGGCTCGACCTTGCTCGGTACGTTGTGGGCCGAGATTTACGGGGTTCGGCACTTGGGCGCGATCCGTGCACTGGTCACCGCCAGCTCGGTGGTGGCGAGCGCGTTGTCACCGGCGACCATCGGCTGGGCGTTGGACGCCGGGGTGTCGATCGAGGCGATCGCGCTGACCTGCCTTGCCTACATCCTGGTGGGTATGATCATCCTGGCGCGGCTCTATGGCTGGGTCTCGATGAACCGCCCAAGCGCGATCGAGGAGACGGAGCGGCGTGACCCCTAGCGGTTAGGTGGCGGCGGGCCGAGATTGAGCCACGTCACCCTCATCCTTGACGCTCCTCCACGGCTTGGTGACGCGTGGTGGGAAGGCGAGGGAGAAATCCTCGAGCCGGTCTGTCAGGTTGGGGCTGTAACACGGGTCGTCGGCGATCACGTGACCCCAGCGCTCTCTAAACGCGGCCGCCTCGATCTCGAACTGTGCGACGCGCGTTTCGGATTTCGGTTTACCGAGGCTCGCCGACTGGTAATGGTAAAGTTCCGCGAATGGTGTCCAGAATGTTCGGAACCCTTCAGCGTTGAGGTGCAGGCAGAAGTCGACGTCGTTGTACGACACCGCGAAGGTTTCGGCGTCGAAGCCGTCGACGCGCTCGAACAACTCACGGCGAACCACCATGCAGGCGGCGGTCACGGCGGAATAGTTCTGTTGCAGGATGGCGCGTCCGAAGAATCCGCTGTGCGCGCGTGGGAAATGGCTGAAGGCGTGCCAGGCGATAAACGCCGGGACCAACACGATCCCGGCGTGTTGCAGCGTGTCATCGGGGAAGTACAGCTTGGCGCCAACCGCGCCGATCTCAGGTCTAAGGGCGTGGCTGACCATATGTTCGAGCCAGTCTTCGCGGATGACCTCGGTGTCGTTGTTCAGAAAACAAAGAACGGATCCGGTGGCCTCGGACGCTGCCACGTTGTTCATATCGGCGAAGTTGAACGGTTTAGCATAGGGCAGAATCCGAACCCCGGGTGTCAGGGCGATGTGCTCGAGATAGGCGATCGCGTCCGGCTCATCGCTCTGATTGTCGACAATCAGGATCTCGAAGTCTGGATAGCGGGTTTTATCTAGGCAGCTCTCGACGGCGACCTGAAGCAGGCTCTTGGCGTTGCGAGTGGGGATGATGATGCTGACGCGCGGGGCCGGATCGGGCAGTGGATAGTTCACGCGATGCAAGTTGCCGTTGAAGGTCGGTTCGACCGTGGCGTCGGTTTTTCCGGTGCGGTCGAGATGTGACTGAATCGCCTCACGGGCCTTGATGTGGGCGTATTCCTTCTGGTCGCCGCTCAGCGCTACCGACCCTGGGATGGTCCGCCAGTGATAGAGCACGTGCGGGATGTGGCGGATGCGTTCCGGTGTGGTCCGCTCGATCACACGCAGTGCCAGGTCGTAATCCTGGCTACCGTCGAATTCCGGTCGAAACCCGCCAACATCCCGCACCAGACTGGTTCGGTAGACACCGAGATGCGAGATCATGTTGTGCGAAAGGAACAGGTCGGGATTGTATTGGCTCTTGAAATACGGCGCCGAGCGTTGTCCGGCCTCGTCGATCTTGTCTTCGTCAGAGTAGATAACGTCGGCGTTGGGATGCGCGTTGATCTCCTCGGCGACCATGTATAGAGCGTGCGGCGGGAGTTCATCATCGTGATCCAGGAGGACGATAAAGTCTCCTGTGGCGATTTCGATCGCGCTGTTCGAGGCGCGCGATATGTGACCGTTGCTTTCCCGGAACACGAGCTTGATGCGCGGATCCTTGTCCGCATACTCCTTGAGGACGGCACGAACCTGTGCTTTTGGTGACGCGTCGTCGGCGATACAGAGCTCCCAATCCGGATAGAGTTGATCGAGAACCGAATCCAAAACCCGACGCAGCCATTTGGTCGGCGTGTTGTAGGTCGGCATGATCAGCGACAGCTTTGGCCGATAAGCCATGGCGCCGATCCGAGCTTGGATTGCGGCCAGATCGGTTTTCGACAATGTATCGTAGGCCCCGATCCAAGCTTGGTATTGCTGCAGACCAATGTTGCTATCGGCGCCGTCCAGGATATCACGAGCGGTTCCCCCGAGGCCGCGTGACACAACGCGCCGGACTAGCCCGAACCAAGCCGATGGTGACGCACCGTGGACGGATGCAAAGCGTCTTAGCTTCTCCACCAGAATCCAAATTGCCCCAACCTCAATGACTTTAAGAGTGCGGAGGCGCGCCCTGTTGGGTTTGTCCGTGCGGGTTGGCTCGATCCAAAGCGCATCGAGAGGTCCATTGATCCTGGAATAAAAACGATGCCGACCTGCCTTCAGGGGCAGTGGAATTGCCGTCTCTGGGTCGACGCTGGGCTTGCCGCCCTTGGTGAGCCAAGCGCGAACAAGGCTATCCTCGGATTCAATCTCGCATTCGATGATGGCAAAGCTCGGCAGGCGAGCAGGCCAATGACGTTCTGAGTGCAAAGCAAAGATGCCAACTGGCCCGTCGATCGTGAACCAACCGCCAGCATGCTCGTGAACCCCCAGTGTCGGTGACCAGGATAGTTCATGCGGTCGGCGTCGTAGGTGTACCCAGGTACGCGTCGGGAACCGCATGACTTGAACCAGCAGCCAAACCGGCATCAAGAGCCAACTGAGTGGGTTCAGCCACCAGAGGCGACCTACTGTATGTGGTCCTTTCCGAATCGCCTCTCCCGCGAAACGTAACGGTGCGGTCACCCGCCATGAAGTCGATTGGCGGAGTTGCTCAACGTCAGCCTTCGCGAGATTTACTTCATCAATCAGAAGCGTGTTTTCGCCGGTCGTTTGATCGATCTTGGTACGCAATTCCGCGATGCGGCTATCACGTTCGGCAATGCGGGTGTCGCGCTCGGCGACGCGGCTGTCACGCTCGTTGATGAGACTGTCACGCTCGGCGATCCGACTGTCACGCTCGGCGATGCGGCCATCGCGGTCGCGGATCCGGTCGTCGCGCTCCATCACGGTACGCTCGAGTTCGAGCACCCGCCGCCTCAGCTGAGCAATGGTCGGCATGGTGTCACCGAGCACGTCATCGTAGAGCGGCCCGATGTCGTCGAGGATGGCGGCGATTCGGTCGATGGATTTGGACAAGTTGGATCGCTTGTTCTCGACGGCGGCACAGAAGGCGGCATAGGCATCGCGAACAAGGTGGCTGATCGACTCATCGGCGCTCAACAACTCGGAAGGCACCCGGTGGTGGCGCAACGACGGATCAAGGAAACCCGCGACCTCTTCGGCGATGTCGTCAAAACCACGGCTCCACGTGACGCCGAGTGCTTTATCCACCCCTGCCAACGCACCCTGCCAATCGGCCAACAGCTCGTCATATCGCAGAAAGACCCGATCGGCTCCGCGGGTTGCCTGTTCTGCCTCGATCATGTGGCGGAGCCACAGCAGCAAGCCCGTGCCGAGGGATAACCCGTCCCGTCGATGCAGCGAATTCGCGACCTCCACCGGATTACGCAGTAGAATGACATAGGCCGGGCGGCTATTCAGTTCTCGAAAAACCGGGCGCCAAAACGGCAGAGTTCGGCACATCCGGGGATCCTTGAGACCCCATAGCGACGCTGTTTTGAAATCTTTCCTCAGCATGTCCGTCAAGTGGGCTTCCAGCCCGCTCAAGGCTTCGCACCGGGTGAAGTCCTGCGGTAATGCGCGTGGATCGTCCCAGCGGAAATCCAGGGCGTCGAGCAGGTCCTCGTGAAGGTTCACGACCCCTTGATGCTCCCAGAATCCGGTTTCGTTGTTATCGGCGGCGGCACTCATCAAGCGGTCGCTCAAATCGACCCCGAGTAGATTGAGCATGCGGGTTAAGGCGGATGTTCCGCTGCGGTGCATGCCAAGAACAACCACACAGGTCCGCTGTTTGGCCGGTCTAGATCTCGTCGCCTTTGGTTTCGTCGCCTTCGGTTTTGTCGTCTTGGCCATGTCTCTCAAGCGTTGTTGCCACGCCGTGCCGGGGCGTCGATGAGCGCGTTTATCTATAGAAGCAATGCCTAACCCTCAAGAACTCCGGCGAAAATGGCGATTGGCGACGGCTTGACTGGCGGGTGTCAGGTCTCCAGTGGATAACCGAACCGGGTCAAGACGTCCGATGCCTCGCCGGCCAGCGCGGTCATCACCGTGGGGTCGAGGGTGCGCCACCGTTCGATCGATTCCGGCGCGGACACCTCGGCGGCCGACCGCCGCGCAATGTCCACTCCATGGCGAGCAGGGCTCGGCAGCATCGCGAGGATACGGTTTATGATTGGCCCCGGCGCGGCGCACAAATCCTCGAACCGCACACGGAGATAGCGCTCGCCCAACGCGCGCTCGCCCCAATCGGCGACGGCGCTGTTGGCGCGGGCCCAGAGCCGGATGTTGGCGTGCTCGGGTACCTCGGGTGCGGCTTCGCCGAACAGCGCCTCGAAATGCTTGCGGGTCTGGTTCTGGTTGCTCGACAACGCCATGTCGCGGCCGTCACGCACCAGATGGACGAACCGGAACTCGGGCACCACCGCCGCGATCAGCGGCAGGATGTACATGGAACGCGGGTTCTTCCAACCCCATCCCCATTCCATCGATCCGCCGTCCGCCACATGCAACCGCGCGATGCCGGTGAGGCGGCGGGTCCAACGCCGGCGCATATCGGGCGGCAAGTCTTCCAGGCGGTAGTCGGGCGACCGGGTGATCGTCAGCACCGGGTTGATGACGTCGTCCAGGAACGGCTCGAAATCCATGGCGTCGCCGGCGCCGTTCAGCCGCGCACCCATGTACACACCGGCGGCGGCCAGCGCCGCGTGCAGCGCCCGGGTGCCCGATCCACCGGTGGCGCCGATCACGATGGGCGGGTCCGTCGGGATCGTGCCGAAACGAGCCACGAAATGCTGGCGCAGGCGGGTCGCGATCGGATGAGCTGTCACTGTGTGGCCCGTCGGCTCAAAGGACGTCGGCGAAGCCGTGCCGGGTGCGCTGGAACCACCAGTATCCGAGCTGAGCGACAATCAGGGCGACGATGGTGTAGACGCCGAGTGCCGCCCAATCCGGCATCTCGCCGAACAGCACCACGGCGCGAACCGCATCGACGATGACACTGATCGGATTGAGATAGACCAGACCGCGCAGCGACTCGGGCATGCGCTCGACCGGGAAAAAGATCGGGCTGACGAACAGCATCACCGTGCCGAGAACGGTGGTGATCTGGCCAATATCGCGCAGGAACACGCCCAGCGAGGCCAGCAGCCACGATACCCCCATGATCATGATCAGCAGCGGCAGCAGCGTCACCGGCAGCAGCAGCACGGTCCAGGCCATGGTCTGGTTCAACACCAGATGCGCGATCAGCAGGACCGCCACGCTGACCACCGCGTGGAACAAGGCCGAAAGCAGGACGGTGTAGGGCAGGATTTCGAGCGGGAAGATCACCTTTTTCACGAAGTTGACGTTGTCCGAGATCAACGTCGGCGCGCGATTGAAACACTCGGTGAACAACCCGTGCACCAGCAATCCGGAGAACAGGATGACCGCGAACGCCACCTCCCCGCCGGTCTGTAGCCGGTCTTCCCAGCGTACCGACAGGATGACGCCGAACACATACGTGTAAACGGCCAGCATCATGAGCGGCTGCACGAAGGACCACACCAGGCCCAAGGCCGAGCCCCGGTAGCGTCCGGCGATGTCGCGGCCGGCCAGCTTCCAGATCAGGCCCCGGTGGTGGTTGAGCGGGGAGAGAAAGCCAGGGAGCATGGACTCTCGGTGGGCCGGCGCGCAGCCGGCGGTTGGTGATCGAAGGTTTACAGGCGTGAACGTTTCATAAGACACTCGGCGCGGCGGGCAAAGTCCGAAGATTGGGGTTTCTCGGCACACCGGCTTTGGTTATAAGCCGCAACAGATAGTCATCACACGTGCGCATGCGGGATGGACGACGATTATGAGTACTTATCTCGACGACCTTTGGAACGATCTCGAGAAGACGTGGGATCTGGCTATGGAGATCAATGATCTTCCCGAGGCGGAGCGGTCCGATGTTGCCGCCGCCTGGGAGAAGTTCAAAGCCTCCGAGCTTGTCGACACGGGCCGCACCGAACAGGAAGCCCAGAGTCAGACACCGCCGCAGAAGGTATTTTGCACCAACATCTATGGCATTCAGTACAACACCGAGACCAAGTACTGGATTCCATTCCGGCATGGCGACATCGATCTCGCCAAATTCACCGAGGACTGAGGGTTTCGGCGAGTTGATGTGTGGGTCGCCGTCACGCTAGCGGTATGATACCGTAACAGACGTCCATAGCGGCGTTTTGGTTCTGGTACAGCGATAGGCAGCATGCAGCCGCGCCGCCCCGTTACCGTCCACAGTCTTCTAAAGGCCTGTTACACGGCATTCGCGGCGTGTGGGGTGTTCAGCTTCTTCGTCAACCTGTTGATGTTGACGATGCCGCTGTTCATGTTCCAGGTGTTCGACCGTGTGCTGGCCAGCCGCAGCGAGGCGACGCTTCTCCTGCTGTTGTTGATGGCGACGGTTGCCTTGTCGGTGCAGGCGGCGCTCGATGCGATTCGCGGATTCGCTTTTGTGCGGGTGTCGCGCTGGATCGACCGGCGGATTGCACCGCTGTTGTTGGCGGCGGTGGTGGTCAACGCGCTCGATCGCTCCAAGGTGGTCTCCTCCAATCCGCTGCGTCAGCTCAGCACGCTGCGTACCTTCCTGACCGGCCCCGGTATGCTGACCATGCTGGACCTTCCCTGGGTCCCGGTATTCATGCTGGTGATTCTCTACGTCAACGCGCCGATGGGTTATGCCGCCATCGCGGGCGCGCTGGTGATGGCGACCTTGGGGGTGGTGAACGACCGATTGACACGCCCGGCTCTGGCCGACGCGCAAAACTATTCCGCCAAGGCGTATCAAGCGGCCGACGCGGCGGTGCGCAACGCCGCCGTGGTCGAGAGCATGGGTATGCGACAGGCGATCCTGCGGCGTTATCGGACCGAGAACGACGCGGTGCTGGCCTTGCAAAGCCAGGCCAGCGACCGGGCGGCCATGTTCCTGGCGATCTCGAAATCGGCGCGGATGCTGATCCAGATGATTATCATGACGGTGGCGGCGATCCAGATCATCGACCCCGAGACGCCGATGACGCCGGGCATGATGATCGCCAGCGTGCTGATCCTGGGGCGCGCGCTGCAACCGATCGAAATGGGTGTGTCCCAGGCGCGCAACATGATCGAGGCCCTGCACGCCTACCGCGCGGTCGAGGACACACTGCGTACCGCTCAGGATCAGATCGAGCGGATGCGATTGCCGGCGCCGGAAGGCCGGCTACAGGTCGAGAACGTATTCTATCAACCTCCGGGCCTGAACAAGCCGATCTTGCAACGCATCGGCTTCGAGCTGGAGCCGGGCGAATCATTGGGTATTGTCGGGCCGTCGGCGGCCGGTAAGTCGACCCTGGCGCGGCTGCTGGTCGGTGTGGAGCGGCCCACGATCGGCAATGTCCGGCTCGATGGCGCCGACATGTTCTCGTGGGACAACGAGGATCTGGGCGGCTATGTCGGTTTCATGCCGCAGGATGTCGAGCTGTTCTCCGGCACCGTCGCGGAGAACATCGCCCGGCTGGATGATGACCCGAACCCGGACGACGTGGTGCGCGCGGCCAAGATGGCGGGGCTGCATGAGATGCTGTTGCGGTTGCCGGCCGGCTACGACACCGAGATCGGCTGGGCCGGACAGATCCTCTCCGGCGGTCAACGTCAGCGCGTGGCGCTCGCCCGTGCGCTGTACGGTGATCCAAAGCTGGTGATCCTGGACGAGCCGAACGCCAATCTGGACAGCCAGGGCGACACCGCGCTGATCCATGCGATCCAAGCGCTCAAGCAGGCCAATGTCACGCTGGTGCTGATCACGCACCGGCCGCAGACCCTGGCGCTGATGGACAAGATCCTGGTGCTGCAGAATGGCATGGTTCAGCGGTTCGGCCCGCGCGAGGAAACCTTGTCGTTCCTGCAGCAAGGGCGGCGTGAGGCGGTCGAGGGCGGGCGCGAAGCTTTGCCGCCGCCACAGGATGGCGACCCAAAGAGTGGGGAGCCGGGCCCCCGGCCTACGCCGCCGCCCACACCCATGTCGGCTCCGTCGGCGGTTGCGCCCGAGGCCACACCGACGCCTGGCACGGCGCCGGCGGTCGAGGTCATGCGCGCGACATACGAGCCGCCTGTGGTCGAGGATGCCGAGCCCGAGGCGCCGCGTGGTCCGCGTGGTCGGGGTGCGGTGGTGCGTCCGCCGGGACCGTTCAAAGTCACCGCCACGCCATTGCAAGTGCACAGCGTGCGCGCCATCTCGGCCAAAGACGATAAGGATTGAGCCGCCCACGCGGCCGAACGCGGGAACCGGGAAAGGACACGATCGATCATGGCCCTGGTACGTGAACAAGGGCGACGCGATCTCAGCCGTTGGGAAGATCCGCTGGCCAACGAGCCGGAGAGCAATCCGATGTCCTGGCATCGGGTGCTGTGGGTTGGCTACGGCGTCGTGTTCTTGTTTTTCGGTGCCTTCGGCGTGTGGGCGGCGCTGGCGCCGCTCGGCTCGGGGGCGATTGCCCAAGGCCAGGTGCAGGTGGCCGGCGAGCAGCGGGTGGTTCAACATCTAGAGGGCGGTATCATCCGGGAAATCCGGGTGAAGGAAGGCGACCTTGTGCGCGACGGCCAACCCCTGATGGTGCTCGACACCACCCAGAGCAAGGTGTTGGTGGGGCGTCTGGATCAGCAGTATCTGGCGGCACTCGGGCGCGAGGCGCGGCTGATCGCGGAGAGCGATGGGTCGAGCGCCATGCGGTTGCCGGAGGAACTAAGCCGGCGAGTGAGCGATCCGGCGGTCGAATCGATCATCGAGGGTGAGCGGCGGCTGTTTGACGGACGGCGCCGGGCGCTCGACAGCCAGATCAGTTTGCTGGAACGGCGGATCGAGAAATCCCGGCAGGAGATCGCCGCCTATCTGGCGCAGAAGCGTGCCGATCGCCGTCAGCTGGAGATCATTCAAGAGGAAATCAGCGGCGTTCGCGAATTGTTCGAGAAGGGTCTGGAACGCAAGCCGCGCCTGCTCGCCTTGCAACGCACCCAGGCCGAGCTTGAAGGCTCGATCGACAACCGCACGGCGCTCATGGCCCGCGGCGAGCAAGCCATCGCCGAAATCGAGTTCCAGCTTCTCGGCCTGTTGGAACAGACAACGGCGGAAATCGAAACCGAGCTGCGCGAGATACAGAACACCGTCGAGGATCTGCGCGAACAGCTGATCGCCGCGTCCGATGCCATGGCGCGCAGCGTCATCACCGCTCCCCATTCCGGCCGCATCTATGGCTTGCGGTTTCACACCGCGGGCGGGGTGGTCGCGCCGGGGGAGCCGATCCTGAACATCGTGCCCGAGGATGAGGAGTTGATCGTCCACGCCCGGTTGGACCCGGCCGATATCGACGTGGTCGCGGTCGGCGCCCTGGCCATCGTGCGCCTGACCTCGTTCAGCCAGCGCACCACCAAGCCGATCAACGGCGAGGTGTTGCAGATTTCGGCCGATGTGATTACGCCCGAGAATGGCCCGCCGTTCTACGAGGCGCGCATCCGGCTGGATAAGGAGATGTTGGCGCGCCACAACTTGAATCTGGTTCCCGGCATGCCGGCCATGGCGATTATCTCCACCGGCGAGCAGACCCTGCTCGACTATCTGGTGTCGCCGATCACGCGGTCGCTGGAAACCGCGCTTAAGGAGCAATGAGCCCGTGACCGTGCCGCCGCCCTTCCTTGACCGGTCCTTCCTGCCCTATGGCCGGCAGACCGTCGACGACGGGGATGTGGCCGCCGTGGTGGCGGTGCTGCGCGGCGATTTCCTGACCACCGGGCCCGAGGTCGACGCCTACGAGGCGGCGTTCGCCGAGGCGGTCGACGCGCCGCACGCGGTCGCCTGTTCCAGCGGGACGGCCGGGTTGCATCTCGCCATGCTGGCGTTGGGGATCGGGCCGGGCGACGTGGTGATCACCCCCACGGTGACCTTCCTGGCGAGCGCCAATTGCGCCGCCTATGTCGGGGCCGAGGTGGCGTTCGCCGATGTCGATCCCGCGACCGGGCTGATGCGCGTTGCCGATGCCGAGGCCGCCGCCGGGCGCGCCGGCCGCGACCGGGTGACGGCGATCGTGGCGGTTCACCTGAACGGCCATTGCACCGATGTCGCCGGGCTGGCCGCCGCGTTTCCCGGCGTGCCGATCGTCGAGGATGCCTGCCACGCCCTAGGCGGGAGTGTGGGGGGCGGGAGTGTGGGGGGCGGCAGTGTGGGGGGCGGCAGTGTGGGGGGCGGGCGCGTCGGCAACACCCTGGTCGGCGCCTGCCCGGACAGCGCCATGGCCATGTTCTCGACCCACCCGGTCAAGACCGTGGCGACCGGCGAGGGCGGGGTGCTGACCACCCGCGACGCCGAGCTCGACCGGCGGCTGCGGGTGTTGCGCAACCACGGCATTGAGCGCGATCCCTCTCGCTTCACCGAGACCGAGCGCGCCTTCGACGCCGAGGGCCGACCCAACCCCTGGTACTACGAGATGCCGGCGCCGGGGTTCAATTACCGGCTGTCGGACATCCACGCCGCCCTGGGCCGGGCGCAGATCGCCAAGCTGCGGCACTTCGTCGAGGTCCGGCGGCACCTGCGCGCCCGCTATGTCGAGCGGCTGCGAGCCCTTGGCCCGCATGTCCGGCCGCTGCCGACGGCACCGGGGTGCGATCCGGCGTGGCACCTGTCGGTGGCGCTGATCGATTTCGCCGCCTTGGGGATCGAGCGCGCGGCGGTGATGCACCGGCTCAAGGAGCGCGGCATCGGCACCCAGGTGCACTACGTCCCGGTGCACGGTCAGCCCTACTTCAAGGCCCTGCACCCCGGCCTGCACCTGCCGGGAGCGGAGGCGTATTACGCCCGCTGCCTGTCGCTGCCGCTGTTCCCGGCGATGGGAGAGGCCGACGTCGACCGGGTGGTGGCGGCCCTGGCCGAGGTGCTGGGCGTGGGGTGATCAGAGCTTATCCAAGGGCAGCTCTTTCAAGAGTTCGATGATGCGTTTCGCGGTGTCCCGTAGGTCTGGAATACCCTCAAGAAACGACAGTATTTCCTCTTCGTTCTTCATCAACCAACGCGCAACGCTAACGCTAACGCGAAAGCCTGCGCGGACAGGATGTCTGATGACCTTGATGGTATTCACCGCGATCTTGAGGCCGCGGCGAACGAAGTTGAGGGCAGTGGCTTTGTAATATTGGGAGTCCGATCCCGCCTTCTCGGCCTCGTGCACCATGTCTTGGGCGGCTGGCGTTGCGGCGTCTTGCTCCACGGCCAGCGAGACGATGATGTTGACCTGCTGTGGATCGACCGGGCGTGCGGCCTTGCCGAGCCGGGCGCCGTCCATCCCCGCGAGAAACGGGTCGGTGTTGATCCAAGTCTTGTAGGCGTTGTTGGCGTTGGTGAGCGCGGCGCGCTGATCGGCGCTAAGCGGCGGGCCTTCGAACTCGGGGTCGGCTTGCCGCATGTCGTCGGCGTCGAGCGTGGTTTGCAGCGCGGCGGCACGCGGGATCAACAGGCCGGGGCGCGCGGTATCCACGGTGTCGCCGGTCGCTTCGGCAAGCAGGGTCGCGATACCCAACAGGTTATGCGGGGTGTTGGCGCCGGGGCGGAGTTGTCCGGCGATGTCGAGCAGTGCCCGCGCGAACCGCACCGCTTCGGCGTGCAAATCCTGGGCGATCGGGTCGGTCGCCACCGCGTCGTGCCCGGCCAGGGCATCGGCGTCGATCCGATAACCGGTCTCGCGGAACCGCCCGGCGTTGCGGTCCTCGGGCGGAACATCGTCCTGCCCTGGCTCCGGTACCGGGACGCGATACTCCGCCTCCAGCGCGGCGATCAGGGCGTTGACGTGGGCCGGGCCTTGCTTCCAGTCGGCGTCGCCGATCAGCACGCGCTTGAGTTCAAGCTCCTCGATCAACCGGCGGCGCTTGGAAGCATCGGCGCCGCGCAGGATGTCGTCGTACCACGCGGTCCAGACCGGCCAGTCCTGGTCGCGGGCCAGCAGCGTGGCTTTCAGCGACTCCCACGCCGAGCGAACGTCTTCCGGCGTGCCGCCCGTCCACAGCGCCTGGCGCATCAGGCGCTCGGGCGTCCTGTCCCCCGTGATGGCCGTCACGTCATGGTTGATTTGTGCCCACACGGCGGTGGCGGCGGAGCGGGCGGCGGAGTAGGCGGCGGCGTAGGCGGAGTCGGCGGCGGCGGTGGCGGCGGAGCGGGCGGCGGAGCGGGCGGAGTAGGCGGCGGCGGTGGCGGCGGAGCGGGCGGCGGTGGCGGCGGAGCGGGCGGCGGAGTCGGCGGCGGCGTAGGCGGAGTCGGCGGCTTCCTCAACCGCCGTTGCTCGGCTTGGCCATGTGCCCGCAAGCCGAGCAACGGCTATGGCACGAAATAAGGGCAACACGAGGGCGGCGGCACGATCCTTCGGATCGCCCGCGACGTAATCGGCGGCCAGCGGCAGCACCCGCAACGCCGCCCGCGCGGCGATGGCGACACTGACCGCGCGCGGCTGCTCCTTCAGCCACGCTTCCAACTCTTCCTTATTCGTTATCTCAACCAAGCCGCACCCCCTCGCGCATGGCTTGTGCCAGCATCGCCGCCGCCGCGCCCGCGCGCAAGCCGGCCGTTGATCCTAGACCCCGGGTCACGCCCGGGGATGCGAAGAAGTAGACGCGCGCCCTACCCGCATCCCCGGGCTTGCCCCGGACCCGATCCGGGGCTTGACCCGAGGCCCAGAGGCACGGAACGGCTGGGCCCCGGATCGCTGCGCGTCCGGGGATGCGAGGAAGGAGACGCGCGCCCTACCCGCATCCCCGGGCTTGCCCCGGACCCGATCCGGGGCTTGACCCGGGGCCCAGAGGCGCGGAACGGCTGGGCCCCGGATCGCTACGCGTCCGGGAATGCGAGGAGAGCGGGCTCCGCGTCCGGGAATGCGGGGAGAGCCGGCTCCGCATCCGGGGATGCGGACGGCGGCGCTCTTGGCATTCACCCGACTCTTGGCATTCACCCGCTCTTGGCATTCCGCCGCCCGCGCGGGACAATACCGGGTGATTCGCGCCGGCAGGCATCGGCGCGCGGCGGAGGTGGCATGGCGATCCGGCAATTCGACCAGGGGTTCATCGACCTGAACGGCAAGACCGTGCTGGTCACCGGCGGCACCGGGTCGTTCGGGCGGCAGTTCATCCGCACCGTGCTCGGCCGCTTCAAGACCCGGCGCTGCATCGTGT
>JABMNR010000103.1 GCA_013203465.1 Alphaproteobacteria bacterium | reverse complement strand
GCATGTGATACCGATCCGAGGCACACTTTTTGGGTTGGGAGGATCTCATATGGAGAATCTCGGTGTAAAGGAAGCTGATCGTGCGAACCGGCACGCCGGTCTTCGCCTTGGCGGTCAGGACAGCGCCGAAATCCGCGACGCCGAAATCCGCGGCACCGGTCGCAATCTTGGTGACGGTATCCCCGGAGCCGTATCCGCGGGTGACGGTCACGTCGATCCCTTGTTCGGACCAAAAGCCCTTGGTCCAGCCGCCGTAGTACATCGCGTGCTCGCCAGAGGGCAGCCAATCGGTTTGAAACCTGACCTTGTCTTGCGCTTGCGCTGCGAAGCCAAATCCCACAACCGACAGACAAACGCCGATCGCGGCCGTGACCGCAATGGTAGTCTTGCGTGACATCACCCCAACCCTCCTAGATTTACATGCAACATGAAAGCCTAGGTACGGATCAATTGGGAGCACAAGCCGGAATTTGAAAAGGATAAAATCTTTAAAATTAAGATGTTGAAATTAAAGGTTTTGTTAGAGAAAAAATTTGATTCGCGGAGGGGTGTTTTGTAATTTCCAGCGATGCGTAATCCGTTTTGCTATTTCAACAGCCCGCCTGAGGCGACCCGCCTCACGGCGCCGATGCACACCGGTCTTCACTATCGCTCAGGTAGGTCGGCGAAACACCGTTCCAGCGCGGGGTAATCTGGATCACGATGTGATTCAGATTACGTTGATCGTGCTCTATCGGTTCGCTTTGGTATGGGCGCCATCGGCGTAATATCGCCGGGTCGCTTCACGCTGACGGCCGATCAGGGCCCGCTGGCGGGGCGAGGGCGTTAAATCGGCGCGCGCTCGCGCGTGAAGTTCGTTCTCCACGGCGGCCAGATCGAGATCGGGCAGCGCGCCATCTCGAACCACTTCGCGGCCGGCGACGAACACGGAGTTCAAGTGGCGTGCGGTACCCCGGGTCAGGAAAACTTCGGCGGCGTCTACATCATCGACATAAATGTCTCGGGCCATCGCGTGATAGTCATAAATCGCGATATCGGCTGTGGTGCCCGGCTTGATGCGCCCATAGGCGCCCGACCCGCCGACCACCGGAAAAGCGTCGCGGTAAGCCGCCTGAAACAGACGGTCCGGTGACAAGCGGCTGTCCAGCTCCGAGCCATTGTGCAACAGCCAAGCCAGCCGCAAATCGCGCAGAAAATCCTGATCGTCGTCGAACGCGCTGCCATCAAGCCCGAAGGCGAAGCGGATACCATGACGTTGAAACATCTGAACCGGCGCCATGCCTGAACGAAGCCGCAGATTGGATGATGTGTTGAGAGCCACCGTAACACCACGTTCGGCCAGCAACGCGCAATCGTCCTCACTCAACCAGACGCCATGGGCCACGGTCAGCCGGGGCGACAGAAAACCGATCTTGTCCAGGAACTTGACCACTCCGCCGGGATAACGGGCATCCAACCACTCGCGCTGACGGCGGGATTCCAAAAGGTGCATATGGATGCGCCGCCCTCTCGCCGCCGAGGCTTCGGCGATCGCTTCCAAGGTGGCGTCATGACACCATTGTGGACCGATAGGTCCATACTGAATCTGGAACATGTCGGTTTCGTGTTGGCTTGCGATGGCTTCAACTTGGGCGACCAGATGACGCGCCGGAACCTCACGCGGCAGTCGATTTGACAGGCGGGCTCGATCAGCCTCCGACAACCATGGCAGCAGCGCGGACGGGCCACCATAGACCCAGGCGTTTCGGTCGAGGATGGGGCAGCAGAATGCGACCCGTATTCCGACTTCGCGCTGCGCCTGGGCGACACCGGCCACCTCGGCCTCGAGCCGGTCGGCGACCAGTGAGTTGTGGCAGTGAACGGTCGCGCCGATTCCGCCCAATGCCATGCGTCCGAATGCCGCCAGCGCTTCGAGCTTGGGATCGATCGACGGGCGCACCGACAAGCCGGTGATCCAGCATTCCAGGGCATCGTCGGTCGCGCCAAAGGCGATCGGCGCTATGCCGTAGCCATGGTCATGGGCGTTGATCATGGCCGGAACCGCTATCAAGCCCGCCCCATCACCACCACCCGCCCGCGGCTCGACCGACGCGATGCGCCCGTCGGCAAGAGTCAGGATCACGTCCCGTTTGGGTTTCGATTGTCCCGGCGCGGTCATCACGCGGCCGACAGCCAGCTGGCGAGCCATCATTTCCCTCCTCCATCCAGACCAACCGAGAACCGCGCCAGGGCGTCGCGCATGTGATCGGCCATTGTTTTCGCGGCAATGGTCGGCGAGCGTTCCGAGGACACAATCAGGGACAGTCTGAGAGACGCAAGCCGGTCATCGGTCAATGGTATCGCCTTCAGCCGGCCGGCGGCCAATTCCTCGGCGAATCCGAGGCGCGTATAGAAGGCGATGCCGACGCCGCGCAAGATCAGGCGTTTCAGCAGGGCCAGTGTGTTGGAGGTCAGGACCGGCGTCTTGGTCCGCTTGAACCGATCCATCTCGTCACCGAAAAACCGCTGCATGGAACCGATATTATCCTGGGAAACCATCGGATAAGCGGCGCATTCGCCGAGGGTGAGTTGGCTGCGGTCCGCCAGCGGGTGGTCCGGTGTCATGATCGCGCACAACGCGCATGGGATGTCATGCAGCACCTTGACGCCGACCCGCATCCGCTGCCCGAACGTGAGCCCGATATCCGCCTCGCCTTGAGCGACGTTCTGAATCACCACCCCCGGATCGCACGAGAGAACCCGGATTTCGACGGTCGGATGTGCCGCGTTGAACTGGGCCAGGGTTTCCGGCAGAAACTGCACCGCCAAGCTGTCCAGCGTGTTGATGGTGACCACTCCGCTGACGATACCGCGCAACGCGTCGACCTCGCCCTTCAGACGCTCGAAGCTGGCGAGTGTATCGCGCGCATGCGCGACCGCCAGACGTCCGGATTCGGTCAACGCCATGCCGTTGGGGCGGCGCTCAAACAAGGGAGTGCCGAATTCATACTCGAGCTTCAGGATCTGGCGGTTGATGGCGGAGGCGGAAATGTTGAGCCGTTCGGCCGCTTTTCGTATCGAGCCCTCGCGTGCCACGGTCTCGAGATACCGCAAGATCGCAGCGTGCATTGCCCAACTTTCAGATGTCACGTCGCTCGATTTTTTCCACCAAAGGGTGGTCTTTGTCGGTTCTGTATTCCGGTTCGAAGCCGCGTGGACTGCCCCACCCCGTCACCTTGTCTTCAAAAAACTCGGCGTTAATGGCGATATACGGTCGATACTGCTCCGGAATGCGGTCGTCGGGATAGATCGCCTCGACCGGGCAAACCGAAACGCAGAGCGCGCAATCTATGCACTCGTCGGGTTGAATGTAGAACATCCGCCCGCCCTCATAAATGCAATCAACCGGGCAGACCTCGGTGCAGACGCCGTCCTTCACATCGATACAGGTCTCCGCGATAACAAAGGCCATACCGACGCTCCCTATCCTAGTGGCCCTTCCAGACCGGCGAGCGCTTTTCTAAAAACGCCTGTACCCCTTCGTCGGCATCTTGGCTTTCCAGGGCGGCAAGCAGTTTCGGCAACCGCATGTTGCGCGCCTCTCGGATGGGAAGATGACATGTCTGGGCATGAGATTGTTTAATCGCCCGCAGGCTAAGCGGGGCGCAGGCGAGAATATCCTCGACCCAGGAATCGACGGTTTGGTCCAATTCCTCCATCGGCACGACGGCATTCACCAGACCGTGGTTCGCTGCCTCAGCGGCGGTGATGCGCCGTCCGGTCAGCAAAATGCCCATTGCGAGCGCGCGCGGCATCAGACGCGGCAAGGTCACCATGCCGTCGAGCGGCAAGCGGCCGACCCGGGGCTCCGGAAGCCCGAACTGAGCGGTGTCGGCGGCGATCACCAGATCGCAGCCCAGCACCATTTCGAACCCGCCGCCTAGTGCCATGCCGTTGACCCGGGCGATGATCGGGATCGTCAGACCGCCACCAAGCGAAAGACCGCCGAACCCCCGATCGCCAGTGCCGGCCCAGTAAGCAAGGCCACCCGGCCCCTCTTCCTTCATATCGGCGCCGGCGCAGAAAGCTCGACCCGTGCCGGTCAACACAACGCAGCGCACGGAGTTGTCGGCTTCGAGCTCCGTCCAGATTTCGACCAACCGTCGCTCCGAGATGGAATCGATCGCGTTCATCCGGTCCGGCCGGTTCAAGGTGACGCGCGCGACGCCACCATCGATATGCAATTCGATGGACATGTTCGCTGTTTTCCAAATTCCAGTTACGCGGCGTCCGACGCGGCACCGAGTTCCGCCAATATCTCCTCGCGATGTTCTCCCAGCTGTGGGGGTGGGCGGTGAATCGCGAACGGCGCGTCCGACATATCGATCGGTGATCCGATCAACTTAAGGGGTGATCCGGAACTCGACGTCGCCTCGACGATCATCCGGTTGACCGTGGTTTGAGGGTCGGCCAATGCCTCCTCAAGCGTTTTCACCGGCGCGCACAGGATGTCCACCTGCTCAAGCCGTTCAATCCAGTGGGCGGTTGTGTTTTTAGCGTAATTCTCGCGAAAGACCGCCTGCAGTTCCGGGCGCGCCGCCACTTGCAGATCATGGGTGGAGAACCGCTGCTGTTTCGAGAGATCCTCGATTTCCAGTGCCGCG
Organism: Alphaproteobacteria bacterium; assembly: GCA_013203465.1. GTDB lineage: Bacteria > Pseudomonadota > Alphaproteobacteria > Thalassobaculales > Thalassobaculaceae > JABMNR01. The sequence continues at coordinate 12,780 of JABMNR010000103.1, read as the reverse complement.
CAGATGTCCCGCAGCGGATTCTCCTTGAACGCGCCGACCATGACGATCGCGCCGTCCGTGGTCTCGAACACGCCGGATAACGGGAAGGCCGCCCAATTGAGATCTTTCTGACGCATCATCCGAACGGCCGCCTCCTGCATTTGCATGGCCAACATTGAGCTGAACAGGGATACCGCGACCTGCTGGCCTTTGCCGGTCTTCTGCCTGTGCAGCAGGGCGAATAGGATGCCTTGAACGAGATGCATGCCGGCCGCGTAGTCGGCGAGCGCGGTTGGATAGATCGAAAGCGGCAAGGCCTGATCGGCGCGCCGGTGCATCGCGCCGGAGAGTGCTTGAGCCAGCACATCCTGCCCACCTTTGTGCCGGTTCGGCCCGTCGAGGCCGAAGCCGGTTCCGACAGCGTAGATCAGGCATGGGTTGATCTTCTGCAGGTCCGCGAATCCGAACCCCATGCGCTCCATCACGCCGGGCCTGAAATTGTTCACCACCACGTCGGCGGTTTCAATCAACCGCAGCACGATGGCGCGGTCATCTTCGGATTTCAGATCGAGCGACATGCTTCGCTTGTTTCGGTTGAGGCTGCTGAAAATCGGATTGTTGAGGCCGTCCACATCCTCGCCGAGACTCCAGCGCGACAGATCGCCGATTTTCTGCTTCTCGATCTTGATGACGTCGGCGCCGTAATCGGCCAGCATTTGGGTACAGCAGGGTCCCAACATCACCTGGGTGAAATCGACGACCCGCACGCCGGAAAGCGGTAGAGCGTCTTGGTTTCCGCCTTTCATCACGCGGCCTCCGTCACCAAGGCGTTGGCGGCGGGAACATCGCCGGGATCGGCGCCTTGCGTGCGCATCTGCTTCTGGATGGCGCGCGAGTCGACCTCGCGCACCGTGATCCCCGCGTTGACGGCGAGTGCCGCCGCGATGCCGACCGCCTCGCCCTGGGCCATGCACGGTGGAATCTCGCGGCTAAGCTTCTGGGCTTGCGGCGTAACCGAATAGTGGCGCCCGGCCACCAGTAACTGGTCGATGGTCTTGGGCATAAGCGCCCGATAGGGGGTGTAGTAGTCTCGCCCACGACAGACCGAGTCGGAGAAGTGGACCCGGTCCATCACATCCTTCTTGGTGACGACGTACTCGCCTTCCAACAGCCGGGTCTGGCGAACACCGGTCTGTGGCGCGAAATCGACGAAATAGGCGTTTTGGAAACCCGCTACATTCGCCCTCGCGAATGTGAGCAGCGCCTGCATCCGATTTCGGCCGTCGAATTCGGCCGCCGTCAGGTCCGCGACCTTCATGCCGTCATAGCCCGTCATATGCGGGCAATTGCACCAAACGATGCCGGGCAGAGGCGTGCGCAGCCACCAATAGTCCCAACTGCCCTTGATAATGCGTTTGGCCTCGCGGTCGATTTCCAGGAACTTCTCGGGTTCCTCGTATTGGAAGCGCTCGGCCTCATCCACATCGACCCCGCCCATGCGGCTGACGGTCGTCACGATGAAGGATCCGTCGGTATAGGAGGCGCCCGCGCTGGCGGCGACATCAAGATCGCCGGAGGCGTCGATGATGACGTCTCCGAGGATCGCCTGTGGACCCTCCTTGGTGTGGACGAGCACGCCCGCGGCCCGGTTGTCTTCCATGATGGTGGAGGTGAACCAGCTGTGCAGCCGCAACTGAACCCCCGCCTCGCCCACCATATCCAACGAGGACTGCTTGAAGCCGTCCGGGTCGAAGGCCGCGGCGAAAATCACCGGATGAGGCTTGGTGTGAGTGTGGAAGTCGAACATACCCCAGCGTGTCCAACGGCGCAGAACCTCCTCGGTCAGACGGGCGTCGGGGTGCCGGTCGGCCTCGGGGGGGTACACGCAAAGGCCTCGCGCATGCATGCGGTCGATCAATTCCATGCACAGGCCGCGCACCGAGATCTCGGTGTCGTTGTGCATGTCATCGAGAACCAAAACCATGCCGCCGGAGGCCAGGCCGCCGAGATAGGGATAGCGCTCGACCAGGGTGACGGAAGCGCCGTTGCGGCCAGCTGAAACAGCGGCGGAAATTCCCGCGGGCCCGCCGCCGACAACGACAACCTCGGTCTTGGCGACAACCGGCGCCCTTCCGGCTGGGGTCGATACGAAATTTGGCGTTGTCATTGCTATGTCCTCTCAAAACACGTCGGATGGTTTCCATGTCAGCAAACGGCGCTCGGCAAAAGTGGTGAGGCCGAAGGCCATGACCGCCATGCCGGCGCCCAGGATCACCGTGGCGTACAACAGCGGGGAGCGGAAATTGTAGGTCGCCTCGATGATCAGGGAACCAAGGCCGTAGTTCGATCCGATCCATTCCCCGACGATGGCGCCGATGACGCTGGTGGTCGACGCGATCTTCAAGGCGGCGAACAGAAACGGCAGCGAACTTTGCAACCGGACCTTCAGCAACACCTCTCGATCGTTCGCCGACAGAACGCGCATCAACTCAAGCATTTGCGGGCTGACGGCCTTGAGGCCACGGACCATGTTGACCAGGGTCGGGAAAAAGCAAATCAGGGCGGCGATAACGATCTTGGGCGCATAGCCGTTGCCCAGGAGCAGCACCAGGATCGGGGCGATGGCGATGATCGGAATGGTGTTGATGAACACCGCGATCGGATAGAACGATCGCTCCGCCAGTTGGCTGTGAACGAACCAAATGGCGAGGATCACCGCGACCAGATTGCCAATGATGAAACCGGAGATCGCCTCGAGCAACGTTGGCCAGAAATTGATCCACAGCACGTCGCCTTGCTCGACGAAGACTGCGAACACGTCGGCTGGCGTCGGCGCGATGTAGGTCGGTATGCCAAAAACGACCACGACGCCCCACCACAATGCCACGAGGCCGACCGACACGGCGATGGCAGGGCCGCGCTGATAGAGGAAACTTTTCCTGCGCTCCCTCTCGCGTTGGGCGTCCGATTTCACCCCGGCGCCGGCGGCAGGGTCGGTCGGCATCGCGTCGGGCCTGCTCTGGTTTGGTCGGGTCTGATCGATCGCCATCACACAGGCTCCAGCAGCTTGCGCAGGCGGGCGGTGATTTTGATGAATTCCACCGTATCGCGTACGGCCAACTTGCGGTCGATCGGCAGATCGATCTCGACAAACTCGCGCACCCGTCCCGGATGTGCCGACAGCACCAACACCTTCTGGCCAAGGTACGCGGCCTCGGGGATCGAATGGGTGACGAACATGATGGTGATGCCCGTTTCCTCCCAGATCCGCCGCAGCTCCTCGTTCAAATTGTCACGGTTGATCTCGTCCAGTGCCCCAAACGGCTCGTCCATCAACAACACCCTGGGCCGGCAGACCAGCGCCCGGGCGATCGCGACCCGCTGGCGCATGCCGCCCGACAGCTCGTGGGGCAACGCGTTCTCACGCCCCTGCAAACCGACCAAGGCTAAAAGTTCCTCGGGCTCGGCATGCTGTTCAACAGTCACGCCCGCCTGTCCGACCTCCAGCGGAAGCCGCACATTCTCGATCGCACTCCGCCACGGAAGTAATGTTGAATCCTGAAAGACGAAGGCGAAATCCCGCGCCCGCCGGGCATCCTCGGGTCGACGGCCAAAGACTTGGATGCCTCCCTCCGATATTTCGACGAGATCGGCGATGGCCCGCAACAGTGTGGATTTTCCGCAACCCGATGGGCCGAGCATGGTGACAATGCTGCCGGCCTCGACGTCGAAACTCACGTCTTCAAGCGCGGTGACTTGGCCCGCCTCCGTCTCGAAGCGCACCGCGACATCGCGGGCCGATATCGCGGTGGCGGCGGCACTTCCGGACCTTGAGCGCGCCGCCGCCATCGCGGTTATTGTCACCCGATCGACTTTCTGATCGATTCCGTCGCGGCGAGAATGTCGTTGGTCATCACGTCGGAAACGCTGGGAGTGGTGCCCTTGAACTGCTTCAGGGAGCTGTAGACATCGATCTGTGTCTGCCAGTTTCCACCGTTCATCGTGGCCCATCCGTCCTTGGCCGTGGTCGCGTCGAACGAGAAGCCGAGAACGCCCGCGACCGACTCCAGTTCGCTTTGACGGTCGAGGTTGCGATATTCCGTCACCAGATGATCCACCGCCGCTTCCGGGTTCTTGCGGGCGTAGTCCCAACCGCGCGCCGAACCGGTCAGATAGCGGGTCAGCACGTCGCTGTGCTTCGCCAACATCTCATCGGTGGTGTAGTAGACATTGGCGTAGAGTTGGATGCCGGCGTCCCAGAGCATCATGTCGACCCGGCCGGAGCCGAGAATCTTCAAGGCGTTGGTGTTGGTCATCCACCCGGTCACCGCCTGAGCCTGACCGGTCATCAACTGGTTCATGTCGCCGCCCATTTTGACGATCGTGACCTGGTCCTCGGCGATCCCGTTCTTGGCCAACAGCGCCTTCAGGAGGATGACGGCGGTCGGCTGGGTGGCGATGGTCTTGCCGATCATGTCCTTGGGCGTGCGGATCGGATTCTTGTCGAGAGAGAAGTAGGTGAACGGGTGCTTTTGGTAGCCGGCGGCGAAGGCTTTGACCGGAATGCCGGCGGATCGCGCGAGCATCAGTGACGGGCTGGAGGAGAGCTGACCGGCCTCGGCCTGGCCGGCCGCGACGGTGGCCACGCCGTCGACTCCCGGGCCGCCCGGCGTCACCTGCAATTCGATGCCTTCTTCCTTGTAGAACCCCATTCTTTTGGCGACGACTTCACCGAGGATACCATTGCTGGCGAGCCAGCCGAGTTGCATGTTGACCTTGGCCACGCCAGCGGCCCCGGCGTCGACCGAAATGAAGGACGACATCGCCGCGGCACCGCTAAGAGCCACGCCGGTCCGCAGCACATCGCGGCGGGTCATCTCAAACTTGGGTTTGTTGAATTTTGTCATGGCATCAGCCTCCCCTGGGGTGATTTCCGCGTTGTGAAAAACGATCGATCACCCAAGCCGCGCGCCGACACTCGAAGGTGGCTAACCCGCTCATGGCGAACGTGGGTCACGCTCTCGTCTATCTGTAACGGCGTCATCATGATTGCGCATTCGGAGTGTACGAAGGAAGATCAATTTTTGAAAGTTCCCGTTGCTTTTTTGTCATCGCAATTGTTGGCGGATTTGCGGACCTCGCTGCCGGTAATCACATCGTCGTTTCCTTGGTGTCTCGTAACGACGGCCGACGGTTCCGGCGACTAATGTCATAAGCATTGCAGTGTGGAACCTGTCAGCCCCCCGCGAGCCTCGCTGCTCTTGGCTCAAGGGTCATGCCGACCTTGCGGGTCAGTCCGACAGCATGGTCATTGCGGCGCGCCGGTCTCCCGGCCGGAGCTTCAGAAACAGCCTGCGGGCTTTCTTGGTGTCGCTGTCGGAGCCCGTGTCCGCGGCCGTCTTTAACGCCACCGTCGTCGGATGATCGGGCCCGCAGATGAAGGCGAGCGCCTTGGCAAGTCGTCCCATGGCCGCGCGGTCGATTGTCGTCTCGTCCATGCGGAAGCTCCTATCCGGTTGTTGTGCTGCGTTTCGCCGCCGGTACGCCGCGCTCGACACCACCGTCGGCTACCTGGACAAGCCGGTCAATCGCCTCCTTTGCGCATGCTCCAACGGACGACCTCGGGCAGATGAGATGGCGCGGCCCCCGGTCCGGTCAGGTGCACGCAAGGTCGGGCGCAGATGGGGGCGGCGTCGGTTCAAACGCAATCTCGAAGGAGTGGTCGGGGAGTCCGCCAGAGTACGAGCCGGAGAAAGCGTACGAGCCGGAGAAGTTAGAGACATACGCTTCATCACACGACCAATTAGCAAAGCATTTCAGCAATTTGGTGACAAGGCCGGGACGATGGCTTTGTCAAAGTTTCCGTGACCGGATCACCGGTGTCCTAACGATGTGACAAAGGCCCGGAAATCAGGCAAGAATTCAACTCCGCTAAGGAGACGCCCGCAATGATCCATGGAGCACTTGATCGCTATGCCTGACGCTACAACATTGCGCTCGGACGCACGGTCCGGACAGGTCGCGGAGGTCGACGCACTGATCATTGGCGCCGGATTTTCTGGCCTGTATCAACTACTGTGCTTACGCGACCGGCTTGGCCTTTCAGCACAGGTGCTGGAGGCGGGTGACGGGGTTGGAGGCACTTGGTACTGGAACCGCTACCCCGGCGCGCGGTGCGACTCCGAAAGCCACTCCTATTCGTACTACTTTTCCGACGAATTGCTGGAGGAGTGGGAATGGTCGGAGCGTTATCCGGAACAGCCGGAGATCATGCGCTATCTCAATCATGTCGCTGACCGGTTCGACCTCAAGCGGGACATCCGTTTCGGCACACGCGTCACATCGGCGCACTACGACACAGCGGCAAACCGGTGGCTCGTTGGCACCGAGGCGGGAGAGCAGCTCACAACGAAGTTCCTCATCACCGCCGTCGGCTGCCTGTCCACGGCGAATATCCCGGACATTCCAGGCCTCGATACCTTCGCGGGCGACTGGTATCACACCGGGCAGTGGCCGCATGACGGGGTGGATTTCACCGGTAAGCGCGTCGGACAGATCGGCACCGGCTCCACCGGTATCCAAGCCGCACCGGTGATCGCCAAGACGGCCGCCCACCTTACCGTCTTCCAGCGCACGGCGAACTACAGCGTGCCGGCCCGAAACGTTCCGTTGACGCCAGAGTTCAAACGCTACCTCAAGCAGAGCTACGCTGAGATTCGGCGCCTGATGCACACCACCACCAATGGTCACCCCTTCGGCATTTCCGAGCGGCTGGCGCTCGATACTACCCCGGAGCAACGCCAGGCCTTGTACGAGGCGGCCTGGGAGACGGGTGGTTTGCAGTTCCGCTCCACCTTCCAAGATCTGTTGTTTGACAAGGCGGCGAATGACACGGCGGCGGATTTCCTCCGCGGGAAGATCCGAGAGATCGTGAAGGACCCCGCTACCGCGGCGATACTGGCGGACATCGACCACCCTTTCGCGGCCAAGCGGCCGCCGATCGACACCAATTATTTCGAGACCTTCAATCGTGACAACGTCTCGTTGGTGGATGTACGCGCGACGCCCATCGAGCGCATCACCCCGAAGGGTATTGTAACGTCGGATGCTGAGTACGAGCTCGACATCATCGTCTTCGCCACCGGGTTCGATGCCATGACCGGCCCGCTGCTGAACATCGATATCCGCGGTCGCGACGGCCTGTCGATGAAGGACGCATGGCAGGCCGGGCCGAAAAGCTATCTCGGTCTGCAAGTCGCGGGCTTCCCTAATCTGTTCACCGTTACCGGTCCGGGAAGCCCTTCCGTGCTCTGCAACATGCCGGTCGCGATCGAGCAGCATGTCGAGTGGATAACCGACTGTATTTCGTACATGAACGAGCATGAAGTGGAGCGCATCGAAACCACGGCCGAGGCCGCCGACAAGTGGGCCGAAGAGGTCAACACCGCTGCCAACGCCACGCTGCTGCCACAGGTCAAGCATTCTTGGTATCTCGGAGCGAACATACCGGGAAAGCCGCGTGTTTTCATGCCGTACGCCGGTGGGATGTTGCGCTATCGCGATATCTGTTCAGACGTCGCGGCGCGAAACTACGAAGGGTTCGTCCTGAGCCGATGACGGCAGTATGTTGCGGAGGCACGGAGGCATCATTACACGACAAGGCACCGACACTCATCGTGAGGCTATCTCCTCCAGCCCCGGAAACCGCCTTGCCCAACGGTGACCCGCCGTCTTACGCTTCGGTCCGGCGGACGGACCGCCCGCGAGCACTTCGGCCAGACGTTCTTATCGAAGCTGGTGCACTCAGATCAGGCGGATCAATCCGCGTAGCTCACGAGCAGGAGGAGTTGGCGTGACCGTCAAATCGACGGGCAAACGACCATCGGCGTCCGGGAAAGCGCGCCCGGCGCGGCAGCGTGCTCGCGACAAGCCGAAAGTGATCGACCGCATTCTCGATTTCCCCTATCGCAAGCTGTTTGGTCTGAGCGGACAACTGACGATCGCCTCGTTCGTTCTGGTTATTCTGGTGGTCAAGTTTGTCACAGGAATCAACACGGTCACCCTCGACCCGATGACGTGCGAGCTTGCCTGGGTCGATACGGTCTACAAGCCCTTTCACAAGCAACGCATCCTGGCTAATACACAAAGTGAGCTGACCAAGCTGATGGCCGAAAAGCAAACCGCGCTGTGGCAAATCAACGCCGGGCGCAACCCATTCCCCTCGACGGGTAACGGCAATGTCGCGGGCGCCAAGCGCATCAACAAGGACAAGTTTTTCTGGCGTTCCTACGCCGTCAATCTGGAGAAGGAACGCGTCGCCATCAGCACTTGTTTGCGCCGTCTTCCGACGTATAGCTTCGACTGACCATCCGATCCGTGGGCATTGTCGTGGGAACGCATAACCGTGAAGCGGCCTATCGGACGGCGGCATGGAGACCTCGCCACGACGGTATGACGGCGCCCGCCTTGGGGTGTCAGGTCCGCCGCGCTTCCAGACGCCACAGCACGCCGCCCGCCGTCAGAACCAGCGCGCCGATCGTCCAGAACGCCGGACTGTAGCTGCCCGTGACCTGCACCAGTGCGGCGAAGGTCGACGGCCCGATGACGTAGCCGATGAATACGAAAAAGGTTGAACCGGCGGTCGCATCGCCGACCGCATCCGGTGGTGCCACCCGGGCGACTTCGCTGAGATACACACCGTTCCAGCTCGCCACCGCCAGCCCGGCGGTGCCGCAGACCAGCACGATCGCTTCAATCGGCCAGCTCCGGTCGATGGTCGACAGCAGCACCGCCATGGCGGCCGAGAACACCGACAGCAGTATCAAGGTTCGCCGGGCCGATCCGATCCGGTCGGCGAACCAGCCGGCACCCACACGCGCCGCCACGCCGACGATCTGCAAGGCCGCGAAGGCCATACCCGCCGTTGCCAGTGCCAGCCCGACGTCGTCAACTAGATAGGTGACCAGGAAGCTGAACACGCTGCCCTGCACCACCGCGAACGACGCCCCGGCATAGGTCAGCGGCAGCAATGCCGGGCTAAGCCGCATCGCCCGCACCGGCTCCCGAAGGATCGACGGCCGCAGCAATAACGACGGCCGGAATCCCAGCGCCGTCTGACGGTTGACATCAAACCGTTGCCGCCAAGGCTGTACCGCCACGACCGAGAGGATCACCGTGCCGGCGATCACGACGATCGCCGTGCGCCAGCCATAGTGCACCGCAAGCCACGGGGCACCGAGACCGGCTATCGCGCCGCCAAGCGGAACCCCGGCCTGTTTGATCGAGAACACCAGGCTGCGCATACGCGCCGGCGTGTTCGTCGCCAGGATTTGGCTGCCGGCCGGCGGCGTTGGACCATAGCCGATGCCAAGCAACAGCGCGGCCACCAGCAGTGCCCACCAGGTCCCGGGCAGCACCAACAGCAGGCCGGTTGCCGCGATCAAATTGCCGATCTGCAGCAGCCGCAGCGGTCCGGTAATCGGCATCACCTGGGCGTTGATGGTCAGGAACCACAGCGCGCCGATGAAGCTCAGGGAGGTGAAGTTCCCGATCCTCTCTGGGGCCAAGCCGGCTTCGGCGGTGAGTACCGGCGCCAACACCGGGATGGTCATCTGCAGGACCGAGACCATCATCTGGAGAACAAAGGTGATGCCAAGCGGCACCAGGACGACGCGCACGATCAACGAGGCTCCCTGAAGGGATGCCGAGGGATTCGGCATGAAGCGGGTCCGATCGGCCCCGGCAGTTCCCATGGTCGACGATCCGGGGCACACCGACAAGCGTGACGGCCAGGTCACTGCAAATACCAACTCCCCTATGTGGGCTTGCTTCCATTCCGAAGAACAGACAGCACCACGCCGCGACTGGCATCAATCTTGCTGCGTTGAAACATTGAAACCGACCCGATCCACCCAGGGAACGAACCGATGTCCTTGTTCGACGCGACCAACCCGTTTGCACGCCTGAGCCTCGAAGCGGCCGACACCGATGTGGTGATCGTGATTAACGATCCCACGGTGAGCGCGAGCACCGCCGACGATACCCTGAGTGGAAGCGACGACGACGACATCATCCGTGGGCTTGACGGTTGGGACCGCATTGTTGGTGGTGAAGACGATGACATTCTGTATGGCAACGCTGGGCTCGACACGCTGTCCGGTGGCGAAGACGAAGACACGCTGTTTGGTGGCCAGGGTGACGACATGCTGTCGGGTGGCGCGGGCGACGATGTGCTCTACGGCGGGGCGAACTCGGACAGCGGTTTTGTCGTGAAGGATGGTGTGTCGGTGTTCCTCGACGGCCGCGAGACAATTGCGGGTGGCGATGGGGATGACCTGATCTACGGCAACCAGGGCGCTGACAGTCTGATCGGCGGCGATGACGAGGACACCCTGTTCGGCGGACAGGGCGACGATACCCTGGCGGGCGGTCTTGATCGCGATACGCTCTATGGCGGCGCGGGGTCCGACCGGTTCGTCTACTCCAGCGTCGACGAGGGAACGGACGTCATCCAGGATTTCGACATAACCGCCGACCAAATACTGGTGGCCGAGGGTGTCACCGTGCGCTCGCGGTTTCAGTTCACCGACTCGGCGTCGCTGACTCTGTCCAGCGGCAGTAACATTACGCTGGTGGGTGTGACGGATGTCGACGCGGTCGGGGTCGCGTCCGGCGGGTTCTGACGGAACCGCCGCTGGCGGTGCCGTCAGAACGGGATCGGTTTACGTTTCTGATCATATCGGCTGTCGTCTGCATGGGTGATAGGCGTTGATCGTGCTCTAGTCGTACGACGTGTGGACTCGAGCCAATATCCGGCGCGACAATGACGTTGGAATGAACGACGCGCGAAGGAGCGAACCATGTCCAAGCCACCGCAGTCATCAACGCCCGACGACGCCGAGTCCTGGAAATGGGAAGAGCAGCGTTGGCGCTCAATCGTCGACAAGGTCCGCGCCGGCCGGCCCTTGAAGCCGTCACAATGGAAGGACGGTGCCAAGGTGGCGGTCGCGCTATCTTTTGATTCCGACCACGAGTCGAGCACATTGCGGTGGGGGCATTCCTCGCCCGGCCGGCTTTCGCAGGGCCAGTACGGCAACCGTGTGGCCATCCCACGGATCAAGGATTTGCTCGACCGCTTCGGCATCAAGGCGACGTTCTTCGTCCCGGCGGTGGTGGCCATGCTGCACCCCGAGGAACAGAGATCCTTGGCCGAGGAAGGTCACGAGATTGGCATTCACGGCTGGATTCATGAGCTGAACAGCCAATTGCCGCCCAAGAACGAGCGTGAGCTGCAAATGCGCTCGGCCGATCAGCTTGAGAAGATTACCGGCGTGCGCCCGGTCGGCATCCGCACCCCGTCATGGGATTTCAGCCAGCACACGCTCGCGATCAGCCGCGAGATGGGTCTTTTGTACGACTCCTCGCTGATGGCGGACGATGAGCCTTACGAGATTCTGGAGGATGGCCAGCCCACCGGGATGGTCGAGCTGCCGGTGGAGTGGATCCGCGACGATGCGGTGTACTTCAACATGGACCGGTTTTCGGCGCTGCGGCCGTACACCCCGCCCTCCGCCGTGCTGGAGATCTTCATGGCCGAGTTCGACGGTGCCTATGATGAAGATGGGCTGTTCCTGCTCACCATGCACCCGCACATCATCGGCCACCGCTCGCGCATTCGGTTGCTGGAAGAGCTGATCCGCTACATCCGGTCGCACACCGGCGTGTGGTTCGCCACCCATGCCGAGATCGCGCAGTACTGCAAGGACAACGCCTGATACATCGGACCATTGGCTGGCGTCGCCCGCGACAGGGTCAGTAGCTTGGAATGCCCAGGGTGACGCCACCGTCGACCACGAACACGCTGCCGGTCACATAGCTCGCGGCGTCAGACAACAGGTAGGCGACCAAATCGACCAGCTCGTCTGGCCGGCCCTCGCGGCCGAGCGGGATGCGGGCGAGTTTGGCCTCGTGCTCAGCCTGCCCGGGACCGCGAGCGTGAGCCATCACCCGTTCGGTGGCGATCAGACCGGGGGCCAGGGCGTTGACCCGAATACCGTGTGGCGCCAACTCCAGGGCCATGTCGCGGGTCAATTGGTTGAGCCCGGCCTTCGACGCGCCGTAGTGCGCGATGCCCGGGCGTGCCAGGGTCGAGGCGGTAGAGCTGATGTTCACCACGCTGCCGGCGATGTTGTTACTCACCATCCGGCGGGCCAGCGCCTGGGTCGTCAGGAACGGCGCGCGCAGATTGACATCCAACACCGCGTTCCATTCATCGATCGACAGATCGAGAAAGCTCGTCACCGGGTAGATGCCGGCGGCGTTGACCAGCCCGTCGATTGGCCCGTGTTCGTTCCAAGCGCGCCCGATCAACCCGTCGACGGCGATCGCGTCGGCCAGGTCACCCGGCACACCACGCATGGTCTCGCCGAACTCGCCGGTCTTGCGGGCGAGCCCGCTCTCGTCCCGGTCCAGGCCGACGACGAAGGCGCCGCCAGCGATCAGCGTCTGGCTGATCGCGCGGCCGATGCCGGAGGCGGCGCCGGTGACCGCGATGCGACGGTTGGTAAGTGTGATGGTCATTATTTGGCGAAGAAACAGGCCGCTTCCTGCATCGGCCAGTCGGCCCGCAGTTCCGGCTCGCTTTCGGCGCAGCGCGCCTGGGCGTGCGGGCATCGGGTGCGAAAGCGACAGCCAGACGGCAGGTTGCCGGGGTTCGGCGGCTCGCCCTCCAGCCAGAAGTTGTCGGTGATGCGCGCGCCGCCGATCTGCGGGATCGCCACCAGCAGCGACTGGGTGTAGGGG
>JABMNR010000102.1 GCA_013203465.1 Alphaproteobacteria bacterium | reverse complement strand
TCGGAGGGCAGCGCTCTATCCAGCTGAGCTACGGGTGCGAAGCGGGAGGAACCTAATGCCGAACGCCGGTTGGCGCAAGCGGCTCGCGCTTGGCGCCGCGGCGGCCGAGCGGCTATGAAAGATCTCCCGCCGCCGACTGGAGCCGCCCGTCATGACCAATTCCACGCCCGCCACGACCCACGCCGAGACTCACGCATGTGACGTGTTGGTGGTCGGGTCCGGCGCCGGCGGGCTGTCGGTCGCCGTGACCGCCGCCGAGCACGGCCTTGAAGTGCTTGTGGTGGAGAAGGAGGCGGTGTTCGGCGGCACCACCGCACGCTCTGGCGGCTGGCTGTGGATCCCGTGCAACGGCCCGTCGGCGCGTGAAGGAGTTAAGGACTCGATCGATGCCGCGCGGACCTACCTGCAGCACGAGGCGGGAAATCATTTCGATGCCGAACGGATCGACGCTTTCCTAGAGAGCGGCCCACGCATGGTCGATTTCTTCGAAGCCGAAACGGATGTCCAGTTCATCACCGGCACCGCCTTCGCCGACTACCACCCAACCGCTCCCGGCGGCACCGATGGCGGCCGGTCGATCTGCGCCGCCCCGTTCGATGGCCGGAATCTGGGGGCGGCGATGAAGCGGCTGCGCCCGCCGCTCAAGGAAATCACCGTCGTCGGCATGATGATCGGCTCGGGCAAGGAGCTGCTGCATTTCTTCAACGTGACCAAATCGGTCCGCTCGGCCGCCTTCGTGGCGACGCGGCTCCTGGCGCACGCCCGCGACGTGCTGCTGCACGGCCGGTCGATGCGGCTGACCAACGGCAACGCATTGGCCGGGCGGTTGGCGAAATCGGCGCTGGACCGGGGGGTGCGGCTGTGGACCTCAGCGCCGGCGCTGGAGCTGACGACGGACAATGACGGGCGGGTTACCGGGGCGGTGGTCGATCACGAGGGCACGCCGATTGCCGTCACAGCGCGGCGCGGTGTGGTGCTGGCGTCCGGCGGGTTCCCCCAGGATCTCGACCGACGGCGGGCGTTGTTCCCGCACGCCCCGACTGGGGCCGAGCACGCGTCGCCGGCCCCGCCGGGCAACACCGGTGACGGAATGCGGTTGGCCGAACGCGTCGGTGCGGGGATCGACGACAGCTTGCCGAACGCGGCGGCCTGGGTGCCGATCTCGCGGGTACCCTGGCCGGATGGCACGCTCGGCACCTTCCCGCATTTTATCGATCGGGCGAAGCCGGGGGTGATCGCCGTGGCGCCGGACGGCAAACGCTTCGTGAACGAAGGCAATTCCTATCACGATTTCTGCCAGGCCCTGGTTAAGGCCTGTGGGGGCAAGCAGCCGATCCGGGGCTGGCTGATCATCGATCACCGGGCGATCCGCAAATACGGTCTCGGCTTCGTCAAGCCGTTCCCGCTGCCGCTGACCCCGCAGCTGACGTCCGGCTATCTGAAGCGCGGCCGGACCGTGGCTGAGTTGGCGGCGGCGATCGGTGTCGAGGCGGCGGCGTTGCAGGCGACGGTTGCCCGGTTCAACGGCCCGGCGGCGGCGGGCGAGGACCCGGATTTCCACAAGGGGTCGACCGCCTACAACCGGTTCCAGGGTGACCCGGAAATCACGCCCAACCCCTGCGTTCACCCACTGGATACCGCGCCATACTACGCGGTCGAGGTGGTGATCGGCGATCTTGGCACCTTCGCCGGGATCAAGACCAACAAACACGCTCAAGCGGTCAAGAACGATGGCACGCCGATCCCAGGCCTCTATGCCGTTGGCAACGACAACGCATCGATCATGGGCGGCAATTATCCGGGCGGCGGCATCACCCTGGGCCCGGCGATGACCTTTGGCTGGATCGCCGGCCGGCATCTGGCGGGGGTGGATTAATACCAAGGTTCACGGATAGAGACCCATGGAGATCGCCCGAGCAGTCCATCGGGTAGGAGGGAAGCCGCCGACGATGCGGGGCATCGTCAAGGCTTTCCGACGCCCTCCGATGGGCCGTCCGGGCGACCGCAACGGCGGCATGTTGGAGCTCCCGGACGTCGTCCCGCCTGTCTCGCGATGCGCCGCATCGCCACGACACGCGCTCCTAGCCGGAAACGCCAGCATGCCGTCTCCATGGGTCTCTATCCGTGAACCTTGGTATAACCCGTCTCGGCGCAGTAGCGGTCGAGCCCGCCCCCACCGGGGGTCTGTTCATCGCCTGAAGGTAGCGCACCCGCCGGATCGCGGACCCAGGCGGCGATGTCGGCGATCACCCGGGCGCCATCCAAGTCGCGGAACAGCATGTGATAACCGTTCGAGTAAACGACGACGCGCCATCGCCGCGGGGCGTCGGGCAACGAGGCCAGCATGGCGCAGGTCGGTGGCTTCGGCACCAACTCGTCCTTGCTGCCATACAGCACCAAAATCGGCTTGGTTAGGGTTGGCGCCACGGCCTGCGCCGCGTCCATGAGGTTGACCAAGCCATACACCGCGTCAGCGCGGGATGTGCGCAAAAACAGTGGGTCACGCCCCAAGGCCCGCAGCATCGCGATGTTGTCTGACGGCCTGATCTTAAGGCCGCGCGGCTCCAGCGGCAGCCATGGCATGATGTGGGCGAGCAACTCCAACCCCCAAACCTGCAGGACGGGCATCCACTCCCGGCCCCACACCGCCGGCGCCGACAGCACCGCTCCGTCGGCCGCTGTGCCGGGAAGCGAAACGGTCAGCATGGCGACAGCACCGCCCATGCTCTCACCCAGCAGATAGACCGGCGTGGCGGGCAGCGTCCGCTTGACCAGACGCACCAGGTTCTCGGCGTCGGCGGCCATGCGCTCGGCGCCGTGCCACAATCCACGCCCCGGCGCCTCGCCGAAACCGCGCTGATCGATCGCGTAGACCGCGATGCCGGCGGCGGCCAGGCGTGGCGCGAGGTCACGGAAGGCATTGCCGTAGTCGCTGAAGCCATGCAGCGCCACCACCCCGGCCGCCACCGGGCCGCCGTCGTGATCTTTCGGCTGCCATATCTTCAACGGCAGACGCGCGCCGTCGTCCATGACGACGGTCCCATCCATCGCGATCCGAGGGATGGCAACCGCTTCACCCGGCGGCACCACACGCGGCGCGCAGGCGGCGAGCAGCCCAACCATCAGAACCCCCGCGATCGGCAGGCCAAGCCGCCGCCCAAGCAACCGCAGACTATGCCGCATGCTCGGCCGACCCATCGCCAGTGGTGTCGGCATGGGTGGTCAACGTGAGGAAAACATCTTCCAGGTCGCTTTCCCGGGTTTCCAGGTCGGCGATGTGCAGCCCCGCTGCCTGGACCGCGCCGATCAGCCGGCTGACCTTGGTCTCGGCCTTGGCGTAGGCGACGTGCAACCGGCCATCCGCGCCGAGCGCGAAGCCCAATGCCGCGAGCGCCGCCGGCACTACCGTCATCCGCTCCTCGACCGCCACATACAGCTCCTTGCGGTCAAGCCGTCCCACCAGATCCCGCGTGGTGTCACAGGCAATGACAGCGCCATGGTCGATGATGGCGATGCGATCGCACAGCTCCTGAGCTTCTTCGAGATAGTGGGTGGTCAGAAGCACCGTCACCCCGCCGGCGTTCAGGGCGCGGATGTTGTCCCAGAGCTTGCGCCGCAACTCGACATCGACGCCGGCGCTCGGCTCGTCCAACACCAGGATCGGCGGGTTGTGCACCATTGCCTTGGCCACCAGCAGGCGTCGCCGCATGCCGCCGGACAACGAGCGGGCGTAAGCGTGCGCCTTATCGGCCAGACCGACAGCTTCCAGGATCGCGTCGGTCCGCCGCTCGGCCGTCGGCACGCCGTACATGCCCGCCTGCAGCTCCAGCGTTTCGCGCGGGGTAAAGTAGGCGTCGATGCTGAGTTCCTGGGGCACCACGCCGATCGCCGCCCGGGCGTTGCGCGGATCACGATCGATGTCGATGCCCCAAACCCGCGCCACGCCGGCGGATTTCACCACCAAACCGGCCAGGATGTTGATCAGGGTCGACTTGCCGGCGCCGTTCGGTCCCAACAGGCCGAACAGCTCACCCCGGCGTACCTGAAGATCGATCCCCTGGAGGGCACGCTTGGCCGGCGTGCGCTTGGTGCCGGGATAGGTCTTGCACAGCCCTTGGATATCAAGCGCCAACTCGGGCGCGCCGCCAGGATCGACGGGCGTCGGTCGCTCCTGCGGGAACCGGGTGACGTTGGCGGGCTTGACGGGCATGGGAGTAGGGGTCCGGGTGACGAACGGGTGGTCGAAGCGCTTGCGATTGGCGTGGCCGTGGGTATCATCCGGACGCGTTTCGGACAAGCGGCCGCGCCCTATTCCCACAATATGGGACGGGGAGCCGCGCGATCTAGACGCGCTACCGGGAGAGGGAACGTTCCATGGCCCAGCCATTCGAGACCATCGAGGTCACCAGCCACACCGTCGCCTGCGACGGCGGCGACGGCCCGCTCGGCCATCCGCGCGTGTTCCTGGAAATCCCCGAGGACACCCACAAGGTGGTCTGCCCCTACTGCTCCCGGACCTACATGCTGGTCGACGAGGGCGAGGATGATCAGGCGGCATAGCCGCCCCGCACCTGGATGACGGCGCTGGTTGAACTTTAATGACGCACGCTCGAGTCACTCGATTAACGTTCGTCATCCGCGTATATTTTACCGTCCTCGTACTCGTTTTAGGGGGGTGTTCGGCATGGCGCAGCGCTACACGGCCGCCTTTTGGAACTTGGAGAACCTGTTCGCTCCCGAGGGCTACCTCGATCGGGAGCCTTGGATCGCACAACGCATGGCGAACGACCTCAAGGGTTGGACTCAAGCGCTGTTCGACCGGAAACTGGATCAACTCACCTCGATCATCCGACAAATCGACGGCGGACGCGGCCCCGCCGTTCTCGCGGTGTGCGAAGTCGAGAACGCCTACGCGCTGCAACACCTCGCGCAGCGGATTTCGATCACCCTTGGCCGACCGTATGCGGTCGTCCACGCGGACGCCGCCCGCGACAAACGCGGCATCGATACGGCGTTTCTCTACGATACCGCCGCCCTAGGTTTTGTCGACGGCTCGCTGTTCTCGCACTGGGTCATGCGAAGCACCGGGACACGTGACATATCCCAGGCCACGTTCCGCACCGCGTCGGGCAACGATCTTATCGTGATGGCGAACCATTGGCCGTCGCGCAGCGGCGGGGCGCATGAAAGCCGCGGCTATCGCATGGTCGCCGGGGAAACCCTCGGCTACTGGCATCGCCGGATCTGGGAAACCGTCGGCAACGATGCCGCGATCCTCGCCATGGGCGATCTGAACGACGACCCCTTCGACGAATCGGTCTCGATCCACGCCCGCGCGACCCGCGAACGCAGCGACGTGGTCAGAGCCACAACCGCGCCGCAGTTCTACAACCTCACCTGGAACTACCTTGAACAGCAAAGCGCCGACCTCACGAGCAAGACGAGAACCCTCCACGGCACGCTGTACTACAAGGGGGACGCCAATATTTTCGATCAGATCCTCGCCTCGCGCGGACTGATCAAGCGGGGCCTGCCGCTAAGGGTCCTGGAGGACACGGCGCGCATCGAAGCGTTTCCGGAGATGATCGACACGAAGGTGTCGCCGGGCCCCATACGGTTCGGGCTGCCCAAGGGCGCAGCCGCGACCAACATCGACCAAAACGGCTTTAGCGACCACTACCCGGTGTCGGTGGTGATCGAGGAACGCTAACGCCCTCCGTCGGTGCCCCTTTGTTCCCGGATACCCACGCGCTAGAGTCGGCGCCCACTCGCCGCTGACCGAGGGTCCGTCCAATGGCCGCCGCCGACACCCATCTTCCCGCCACGCAGCCGGACCAGCCGCATCTGTATTTGATCGACGGCTCCGCCTATATCTTTCGAGCTTATCACGCGTTGCCGCCGATGACCCGACCGGACGGCACGCCGGTGAACGCGGTGTTCGGGTTTTCCAACATGCTGTTGCGGCTGATCGACGATCTGGAGGCCGACCATCTGGCGGTGATCCTGGACGCCGCCCGGGTCAGCTTCCGTAACGACATCTATCCCGACTACAAGGCGCATCGGCCGGAGGCACCGGAGGACCTGGTCCCGCAATTCCCGCTGATCCGCGAGGCGACGAAGGCGTTCAACGTCTCCTGCATCGAGATGGACGGTTTCGAGGCCGACGATCTGATCGCGACCTACGCCCGGCAGGCGCGAGAGGCCGGCTGGCGGGTCACCATCGTGTCGTCCGACAAGGATTTGATGCAGCTGGTGGGCGACGGGGTCGACATGTTCGATCCGATGAAGAACGCGGTGATCGGCCCGGATCAGGTGGTCGAGAAATTCGGCGTCGGCCCCAACCGGGTGATCGACGTCCAGGCGCTGGCCGGCGACAGCGTCGACAACGTGCCAGGGGTGCCGGGGATCGGGGTGAAGACCGCGGCGCAGCTGATCCAGGAATACGGTGATTTGGAGACCCTGCTGGCCCGCGCCGGGGAGATCAAGCAGCCCAAGCGCCGCGAAGCCCTACAGCAGAACGCCGCGCTGGCGCGCATCTCCAAGCGTCTGGTCACCCTCAAGGACGACATCGAGGTGCCGGAACCGCTCGATGCCCTGGCGGTCACCGCGATCAATCCGGACACCCTGTTGCCGTTCCTGAAGGAACAGGCGTTCAAGCGGCTGATCGCGCGGTTCGAAAGCGAATCGGCGGAATCCAACGGAACAAACGTCGCCCAGCAGGCGGCGAAAGTCACGGCGGGCGCGGCTGATCGTTATGAGTTGGTTACGACCCTCGATGCGTTGGACGCCTGGATCGCCGAGGCCGAGGCCAAAGGCATCGTGGCGTTCGACACCGAGACCTCCTCGCTTAAAGCCTCCCGAGCCGAGCTGGTAGGCGTATCGCTCGCCATCGAGCCGGGTCGCGCCTGCTACATCCCGCTGCGCCATGTCGGCGACGCCCCGCAGGGTGATCTGCTTGGCGAGACCGCCGCCACCGACGCGCCGGAACAGATCCCGTTCGACGCCGCGATCACCCGGCTGAAGACGTTGCTGGAGAACCCGGCGGTGCTGAAGATCGCGCACAACGCCAAATACGATTGTCTGGTGCTGAGCCGACCGGCCAATGGCGGCATCACGGTGACCCCGATCGAGGACACCATGTGCGCCTCCTACGTGTTGGAGGGCGGCTTGCACGGCCATGGGCTCGACGAGCTGGCGTTGCTGCACCTGGATCACACCAACATCAAATTCGCGGAGGTCTGCGGCAAGGGCAAGAACCAGATTCCGTTCGCCCAAGTGCCGCTGGACAAGGCCCTGGCGTATGCCGCCGAGGACGCCGACGTGACCCTGCGCCTGCACGCGCTGTTGAAGCCGCAACTGGTTCGCGCGCGGATGACCACGGTTTACGAGACCCTGGAGCGGCCGCTGATCCCGGTTCTGGTCGCCATGGAACGCGCGGGCATCAAGGTCGATCCCAAGATCCTGCGCGACATGTCGGCCGATTTCGCCAAGCGTCTGTCCGTCCTGGAGAGCGAGATTCACACCTTGGCGGAGGAGGATTTCAACGTCGCCTCACCGAAACAGCTCGGCGAGATACTGTTCGACAAAATGCGTCTGCCAGGGGGTAAAAAGGGCAAGAACGGCGCCTACAGCACCGGCGCCGACGTGCTCGACAAACTGGCGGCCGACGGGGTGGAGTTGGCGCAGAAGGTGCTCGATCACCGCCAGATCGCCAAGCTGAAATCGACCTATACCGACTCGTTGGTCGAGGACATCGATCCGAACACCGGCCGGGTCCACACCTCCTATTCCATGGTCGGCGCGGCGACCGGTCGGCTGTCGTCGAACGACCCCAATCTGCAGAACATTCCGATCCGCACCGAGGAAGGCCGCAAAATCCGTACCGCCTTCGTGTCCGAGCCGGGCAACACGTTGCTGTCGGTCGACTACTCGCAGATCGAGTTACGGCTGGTCGCCGACATCGCCGGGATCGAGAGCCTGCGCCAAGCCTTCCTGGACGGTATCGACATCCACGCCCAAACCGCCTCGGAGGTGTTCGGCGTGCCGTTGGTTGAGATGACTCCAGAGACCCGGCGCAAGGCCAAGGCGATCAATTTCGGCATCATCTACGGCATCTCGGGTTTCGGCCTGGCGCGCCAGCTCGGGACACCCCAAGGCGAGGCACAAGCCTATATCAACGCCTATTTCGAACGGTTTCCAGGCATCAAGGACTACATGGAGACGACCAAGGCCTTTGCTCGCGAGCACGGCTATGTCGAAACCAAGTTCGGCCGTAAGGTCCACATCAAGGCCATCCGTGAGAAGAACCCGGCAATGCGCGGCTTCGGTGAGCGTGCGGCGATCAACGCGCCGATCCAGGGCACGGCCGCCGACATCATCAAGCGCGCCATGGTTCGCCTGCCGCCGGCGCTCAGCAAGGCCGGCTCGAAGGCGCGGATGCTGTTGCAGGTCCACGACGAGCTGTTGTTCGAGTTGCCGGAAGACGAGGTCGAGGCCACCAGCCGGTTGATACGCGAGGTGATGGAAGGGGCGGCGGCACCGGCGATTAATCTCTCGGTTCCCTTGGTCGCCGACGCCGGATGGGGTGCGAGCTGGTCGGAAGCACATTAATCGGCCGAGTCAACGCGTCGTTAACGATTGCTTAGGGGAACGTGCGTAATTTGCCTCGCATTCAAACTAATAGCGGCGCCTCTCCCGATGACCATCAATGACGACATCATCGCGCGGTTGACGCGTGAGTTTCTCGACGACGCGGTCGACCGGCTTTCCCAAGTGCAATTGAGTCTGGCATCCATCGCCGCCCGCGAGGGCGCTTACCGTACGCATCTGCTGGATGTCAGCCGCGAGGTGCACAATCTGAAAGGCACCAGTGGAAATTTCGGATTTCCAACGGTGTCGCAGATCGCCCATCGGTTTGAGGATTACCTCGCCGTCACCGCCGAATCGGAAACCCCGCCGGTAGCGGAGTGGCAACGTTTCGCCGACGCGATGAGCCGTCTGATCGACGGCGGGAAAGAGCCGGGCGAAGCAGACCGCACGGCTGCGCTGTCGGGCCTGCCCGTGTATTTCGAGTTCGATCTGGACAGCGTGCACGCCAATCCCGGCAACGCGCTTGTGGTGACCCGGGCGCGCACCATGGGCCACATGCTGGCGCGGGAGCTGGCGAACTGCGGCTTCCGAACGCGCACGACATCGGATCCGTTCGAGGCGATGCGGATCGCGACCACGGAGGCCCCCGATGTGATGCTGACCTCGGCGGTGCTGGATGTCTTGACCGGCGTCGATCTGGTGCGGGCGCTTCGTGGCATGCGCGCATCGAAAGGGTTGCCCCTGGCCGTGGTCACCTCGTTCGACGAAGGTCACGCTGAATTGGACGGCATCCCCGGCGACGTGGTGGTGATCCGATTGGGCGCGCATCTGGAAGAGGATTTGGGCCAGGTGCTGACTCTGGCATCCGATCGCCGCGCCGGTTAAGACGCCATCACCAATTGCTCAGGCCGCCGGGCGGATTCCGGCGGCCTTGACGTCGTCGTCGACAAAAGCCTCGAACGGCTTGAAGTTGGCTTCGAACCGGCCGCGCAACTCGGCCGCCGTGGCATCGTAAGCCGCGACGTCGCTCCACGCACCACGCGGGCGCAACACCTCCGACGGTACGTCCGGACACGCTTCGGGTATCAGCAAGCCGAACGAACCATCCTCGACAACCGGCGATCCGCTCAACCGACCATCGAGTGCCGCGCGCACCATCGCCCGGGTATAGGCGATGCGCATGCGCTCACCGCCCGATCCGGCACGGCCGCCGGACCAGCCGGTGTTGACCAACCAACAGGTGGCGCCGTGTTTGGCGATCTTATCGCGCAGCATCGCCCCGTACACGCTCGGATGGCGCGGCATGAACGGCGCGCCGAAACAGCTCGAGAACGTCGCTTGCGGCTCCTTGCCCAACCCCTTCTCGGTGCCGGCCACCCGGGCGGTGTAGCCCGACAGGAAATGGTACATCGCCTGCTCGGGAGTCAGCTTGGAGATCGGCGGCAACACGCCGAAAGCATCGGCGGTCAGCATCACCACATTGGTCGGATGGCCGGCCACGCCCGTATCACTGGTGTTGGGGATGAAGTCGATCGGATAGCAGGCGCGGGTGTTCTCGGTCAGCCGGTCGTTGTCCAGGTCGAGCCGGCGAGTGTCCGGATCGAACACCACGTTCTCCAGCACCGTGCCGAAACGGTGCGACGCCGCCCAAATCTCCGGCTCAGCCGATTGGGACAGGCGAATGACCTTGGCGTAACACCCTCCTTCGAAATTGAAGACGCCGCGCTCGGACCAGCCATGCTCATCATCGCCGATCAGGGTCCGGGTGCCGTCGGCCGATAAGGTCGTCTTGCCGGTGCCGGACAGCCCGAAGAACACCGCCACATCGCCCGCCGCGCCGACATTGGCCGAGCAATGCATCGGCAGCACGCCGCGGTCCGGCAGCAGATAGTTCAGCACGCTGAAGATCGATTTCTTGATCTCACCCGCATACCAACTGCCACCGATCAGGATCAGCCGCCGATCGAAATCGACCAGGATGAAGGTCGCACTGTTCAGGCCATCCTCCACGCCACGCGCCATCAGACCCGGAGCGTGCAGGATGGTGAACGCCGGCTCGAACCCGCCGAGGTTGGCCGGATCCGGCCGGATGAACATGTTGCGGGCAAACAGGTTGTGCCACGCGGTTTCGGTCACGACCCGCACCGGCAGCCGGTATTCGGGATCGGCACCGGCGTGGCAATCGAGAACGAACGCCTCGCGGCCCTGGTAATAGGCCAGCACTTGGGCGTGCATCGCGTCGAAGGTCTGGCGCGGAATCGGCTGGTTCACCGGTCCCCAATCGACGGTGTTTTCCGTGGTATCGGATTGGACGATGAACCGGTCCTTGGGCGAGCGGCCGGTATGCTCGCCCGTATCGGTCACGAAGGCGCCGTCGGCGGTGATGTGGCCCTCGTTCCGGCGAATCGCCTGCTCGTAGAGCGCGGCCGAGCCAAGGTTCCAATACGCCGATTTCAGCGTGTCGAGGCCGTGATTGTCCAAGCCGAAGCGGCTCACGTAAGCGCCGTGGGTTTGCACCGTGTTCCCTCCAGAAAATCCGTCGGTCCGGGTTCCGATCGAAAGGCGCCGGGTTCAGCCGTCCGAGTTAGTCTGGATAGGCGAAGCGTTACTGAAACGCAACGCACCAGACCGCTTCATCGGGCACGCAGCACCGCCACCCCTGGTAACTCCTTGCCCTCAAGCCATTCGAGGAACGCGCCGCCGGCGGTCGACACGTAGGAGAAACGGTCAAGCACGCCGGCCTTGGCCAACGCCGCCACCGTATCGCCGCCGCCGGCCACCGTCAGCAACCGACCTCGATCCGTTAAATCGGCCGCCGCCCGGGCCAGGGCGGTCGTGGCTTTGTCGAACGGTGCGGTCTCGAACGCGCCGACCGGGCCGTTCCAAACCAAGGTTCTGCACTCGCCCAGTTTGGCGACGATCGCGGCGACCGTGGCCGGCCCGACATCGAGGATCATCATGCCGGCCGGCACCTGGTCGATGGACACGGTCTGGGTTGCCACACCCTCGGCCAGGGTATCGGCAACCACCGCATCGACCGCCAGCAAGATCGCGCAACCACGCGCCTCGGCCCGGGCCAGGATGTCGCGCGCGGTGTCGGCCAGATCGCGTTCGGCGAGCGAGCCGCCGATCTCAACCCCTTGCGCGAACAGAAAGGTATTGGCCATTCCGCCACCAATCGCCAGCACGTCGACCTTGTCGAGCAGGTTGCCGATCAGCGCCAGTTTGGTGGAGACCTTGGAGCCGCCGACGAGCGCCGCCACCGGCCGCTCCGGCGCCTCCAGCGCCTGGCTCAACGCGTCCAATTCGGCCTGCATCAAGCGGCCGGCATAGGCGGGCCGGCGGCGGGCCACGCCGTCGATCGAGGCATGCGCCCGGTGCGCCGCCGAGAACGCGTCATTGACATAGAGATCGCAGAGCCCCGCCAGCGCGTCGGCGAATCCGTCGTCATTCGCCTCCTCGCCCGGGTGAAAGCGCAGATTCTCCAGCAACACCACCCCGCCGTCACTCAGCGCCGCCGTCGCCGCCTCGGCCTCGGGCCCGACGCAGTCCGACGCGAAGGCGATCGGTCGGCCAATCGCCGAGGCCAGCGGCGCCACCAGCGGCGCCAGCGACATCGCGGCCACACGCGTGCCCTTCGGACGTCCGTAATGCGCGGCGAGGATCAGCCGCGCGCCCTTGTCCATCAACTCGCGCACCGTCGGCATCGCACGCTCGATCCGGGTGGCGTCGGTCACCACCCCATCTTTCATCGGCACGTTGAGATCAAGCCGCAGCAGGACTCGCTTCCCGGCGACCTTTGCGTCGTCGAGAGTCTTGAACGCGGTCATGATCGCCTCCCAACCGTGTGGTCCGTGGTGCCGACGGGATGTGCCACAGCCACCGACGTGGGACAAGCCAGGCCTTGACGCCGCCGCCCACAACCTCACCTTTCAAGCATGCGCCCACGCTCCACCGCCCAGACGGCAATCCAGGCGACAGCCCAAACCACGCTCGCCTACGGCGCCGGCCAGATCGCCCGCGTCGGCTGGTATCTTGGGCATTATGCCGCCACCCGCCGCTGGTTCGCCCGGCACCAGCCGGCGCCATCGCGCCGTAGCCTGCGGGGTCGGTTGATGGGCGCGCGGATACAAGCGGCGCTCGCCAAGGGAGCGCTGGCGCTGATGGCCCGCGATCTCGCCAATGTGCGGGCGGGACGGTACCCGCTGCCACGCGACCTTATCCCCCCGCCGTTCGCCGCCACCCGTGATGCGGTGCGCTATTGGCGCGACCTGCCGCGCGTGGCCGGCCGCCGCGCTTCCAAGACCGCGCAAGAGCCCATCGACGAGACCACGCGGGATGCGTATCCCCATTACTACCTGCAGAACTTCCACTATCAATCGGGCGGTTGGCTGACCGAGGAATCGGCGGCGCTGTACGACACCCAGGTGGAAATCCTGTTCGGTGGCCTAGCCGATGCCATGCGCCGCCAGGCCCTGGTACCGCTCGCCACGTCTTTGGCAAACCACGGCACACCGGATGGCGTCGGGATGCGACTGCTCGACCTGGGCACCGGCACCGGCAATCTGCTGGCCATGGCGGCCGAGGCGTTTCCCGCGCTCACGCTAGATGGGCTCGACCTGTCGCCAGCCTATCTCGACCGCGCCCGGCGACGGCTCGGCGCCCGCGATGTCACGTGGCATCAAGCGCCAGCCGAGGCGATGCCGCTGCCCGATGCGTCGGTCGACCTGATCACCGCCAGTTTCCTGTTCCATGAACTGCCGGCCAATATCCGTGCCCAGGTTTTGCGTGAGGCCATCCGTGTTTTGAAGCCCGGCGGACGGGTGGTGATCGTCGACTCCCTGCAGCTCGGCGATACCCCGGCCCTCGACCCGGTGCTGAAAAGCTTCCCCGTGCAATTCCACGAGCCGTATTTCCAAAGCTGGATCGAGACCGACGCGGCGGCGCTGTTCGCCAAGGCCGGGTTGACGGTGCAGCAAACAACCGTCGCCTATCTCTCGAAGGTGTTCGTGAGTGACTGCGTGTAATGTTTTCAACGTGTTGTTTTCGATATCCGATTTAACGGGCGCCCCAACAAGTAAAGAACTTTCAGAAAATACAATATCTCGAGTTATTAAAAAATTACTTGTGAAAACAACTGCGAAAGAATTTTAGGGAAAAAAATTGACGAGGAAATATTAAATCCAACACTTTTAATATTTGCAACGCCGTGTTACCCGCCCGTTCCGATGTTCTTTCGAAGAGTGCCGCTATCACGGCCTACTCGCCGACCTTGAGCGGTTTCGAGATTGTTCCGTTGGCTTACTATTGGCTTACTAGAAACATTACGCACCTCTGATCATTATGAGGAGCTTGGTAATTCATTGTATTTATTGGAAAATTGGTGGAGCCGAGGAGGATCGAACTCCCGACCTTCGCATTGCGAACGCGACGCTCTCCCAGCTGAGCTACGGCCCCACCGTCTGGGGCGGGGAGCGAGCTCCCCACGACGTGGCGGGAACATAGAAACTTCGGCGCTTGGTTTCAAGCCACAACACGCGGCGGCGCGTTGATACCATGGGTCTCTATCCGTGAGCCTTGGTATGGCTTGGGCACGGCGACGCGGCGCGACTTTCCGGGGCTTGCCGCTTCCGGGGCCTGCGGCTAGGGTTTCGGCCCGACACCAACGCCGACGAACAGCGCCGATGGACCGA
Organism: Alphaproteobacteria bacterium; assembly: GCA_013203465.1. GTDB lineage: Bacteria > Pseudomonadota > Alphaproteobacteria > Thalassobaculales > Thalassobaculaceae > JABMNR01. Next base: position 1,599 of record JABMNR010000102.1, on the reverse strand, counting down.
CAATGAACGCGATTCTCTGGTTGATCTCCGAAGTGGTGCACGTCTTCACGATTTTGTTGTTCGTCTACATCGTGCTGGGGCTGCTGGTGCAGTTCGGCGTGGTCAACCCGTACAACCAAGTGGTCCGCGTGGTGATGGATTTCCTGTCGCGGATCACCGAGCCGCTGTTGCGGCCGATCCGCAATATTTTGCCGAATTTGGGCGGCATCGATATTTCGCCGATCGTGCTGGTGCTGCTGTTGCAGTTCGGCGTGCGTCTGCTGGACGAGATCGCCAGCGGCTTGGCATGATCGCGTAGCGCCACGCGTTCCGTCGCTTGTCGGCATGCCCGGGCGCGCGCCGTCGCCCTTCGCGCCCGGCGCCGAGGGCGTGCGGGTAGAGCTCAAGGTTACCCCCAAGGCATCGGCCGATCGGGTTCGCGGCGTCGCTGTCGACGCACACGGCGTCGCGTGCTTGCAAGTGACGGTCACCGCCGTGCCCGAGGATGGCCGCGCCAACCGGGCGGTGGTGGCGTTGCTGGCCAAGCGGTGGCGAGTGGCGAAATCGGCGATTGAGGTGGTGCGGGGGGCGGGCGACCGGCGCAAGGCGCTGCTGGTGCGCGACCCGGACCCGGCGGCGCTGGCGGCACGGTTGGACGGCTGGCTCAAGAACGAGGGATCGGCGGCATGAGTGACGGCAAGATCATCGACGGCAAGGCGTTCGCCGAGCGGCTGCGCGGCCGCATCAAAGCGGCGGTCGAAGCGCTGGGCCGCGATCATGGCCTGCGGCCCGGCCTCGCCGTGGTGCTGGTGGGCGAGGATCCGGCGAGCCAGGTCTACGTCCGCAACAAGGCGACGCAGACCGTCGAGGTCGGCATGCACTCGGTCGAACACAAGCTCGACGCCGCGACGTCTCAGGACGAGTTGCTGGCACTGATCGCTGCCTTGAACGCCGACGAGACGATCGACGGTATCCTGGTGCAACTGCCGCTGCCCGACCAGATCGACAGCCAGGCGGTGCTGGACGCCATTGACCCGGATAAGGACGTGGACGGCTTTCACGTGATCAACGCCGGTCGGCTGGCCACCGGCGGCGCGGCGCTGGTGCCGTGCACGCCGCTGGGCTGTCTGTTGCTGCTGCAAGACCGCCTGGGTGACCTGTCGGGGCTGCATGCAGTGGTGGTTGGCCGCTCTAACATCGTCGGCAAACCGATGGCGCAACTGCTTCTGGGGGCGAACTGCACGGTGACGGTGGCGCATTCCCGCACCCGCGATCTGCCGGCCATGGTGCGCCAGGGCGACATCGTGGTCGCCGCTGTCGGCCGACCGGAGATGGTCAAGGGCGACTGGATCAAGCCGGGGGCTGCGGTGATCGACGTCGGCATCAACCGGGTGCCGGCGCCGGAAAAGGGCGAAAGCAAGATGAAACTGGTCGGTGATGTCGAGTTCGCTTCCGCCGTTGCGGTGGCTGGCGCCATTACCCCGGTGCCGGGCGGGGTCGGGCCGATGACGATCGCGTGCTTGTTGCGGAATACGCTGATTTCGGCGGAGCGGCGCGCGGGTGTTGCGGGCGAGGGGGATTTGTGATGCTGGCCGCGCCAAAATGATCGAACTCTACATC
>JABMNR010000101.1 GCA_013203465.1 Alphaproteobacteria bacterium | reverse complement strand
ACCCTCTGGGTTCCGCATCTTACCCGCCCTCCAACCAACCCAACATACTGATATGTATACCACAATCGCACAGTGCTGGCGTCAAATGAACGGTGCACATGGGAAATCCGGGTTGAAACCGCTGGAGGCACGCTGGAATGCCGCCAAGGCCGAGCACCCGCCTTACGACGCTTTCGAGCATCCGGTGAACCTGAACGTCGGCAAGATCCAGGGCGGCGACTGGGCGTCGTCGGTGCCGGCGTGGTGCACGGTGGATTGCCGGATATCGACCTACCCCGGCATCGATCCTATGACGATGCGCCGCGACATCGAGGACACGGTGGCCGCCGCCGCCCGCGCCAACCCGTTCCTCGCCAACAACCCACCCGAGGTAGTGTGGAACGGTTTCTTCACCACCGGCTACGCGCTGGAACCGGGTTCGGCGCAGGAGGCGACCCTGGCCCGCGCCCACGACCGGGTGGTGGGCGGCGCCCTGCGGGATTGGATCGCCACCGCCTATATCGACAGCCGGGTCTGGTCGCTCTACGCCGACACCCCGACCCTGGTGTACGGCCCGGTCTGCGAGAACGCCCACGGCTTCGACGAGCGGGTGAACATCCCGTCCATTCGAGACGCCACCAAGGCGATCGCCCTGTTCATCGCCGATTGGTGCGGGTTGGAGGCGGTCGTTTCGTGATGTTTGACGCCTTCCGCCTGACCGGCCAAGCTTCCTAGAGCCGGATTCACAACGTAACCTGGATCACGTTGTGATTCAGGTTACGTTGATCGTGCTCTAGTCAAGCGGCTCGTTCGAGCCAGAGAGGCGCGGGGTTACCGCGTCCAAATACCGGAGGATACGCCCGTGGGAGACCGTTACGATGTCGGCGATCTGGTCGCCGATTTCCTGCAGCGCATGGATGTCACCACGGTGTTCGGCATCGTCTCGGTGCACAACATCCCGATGTGCGACGCCATCGGCCGGCGCAACGCCATCCGCTTCGTCAGCGCCCGGGCCGAGTATGGCGGCGGGCATATGTCGGACGCCTACGCCCGCGCCTCGGGCGAGCTGGGGGTGCTGATCTCCAGCACCGGGCCGGGAGCGGCGAACGCGGTGCCGGCGCTGGTCGAGGCCGGGTTCGCCGGCACACCGCTGCTGCACCTGACCGGCCAGTCGCCGAGCAGCCATATCGACCGCGAGATGGGCACCGTGCACGACGTGCCGGGGCAGACCGCGATGCTGGCCGCGGTGTGCAAACGGGCGTTCCGCGTGCGCGCCGCCGACAACGCCCTGGGCACGTTGATCGAGGCGGCGCGTCTGGCGCTGACCCCGCCCATGGGACCGGTCAGCGTGGAAATCCCGATCGATATCCAGCGCACGGCGATCGCGCGCCCGGCCACGCTGGAGCGTCTGACCCGACCGGCGCCACCGCCGAGCGCCCCGGATGCCGCCGCCGTGGAGGGGTTGGTCGAGCGGTTGAAGGCCGCGAGGCGGCCGCTGCTCTGGGTCGGCAATGGCGGCAAGTTCGCCGGCGCCGCGGTACGTCGGTTGGTCGATCTTGGCGTGCCGGTAATCACCAGCTGGAACGGCCGGGGCGTGATCCCGGAGACCGACCCGATGTCGCTTGCCGCGCTGCACGGGTTGCCGGAAATCCAGGCGTTGCTGGACACGGTCGACCTGCTGGTGGTGGCCGGTTGCCGGCTGCGCGGCCATGAAACCCAAGATCAGTCGATGCGCCTGCCGGAACGTCGGGTGCAGATCGATGTCGACCCGCGCGCCGACGGCCGGACCTATCCGTGCGATCTGTTCGTGCACGGCGATGTCGGTGTGACGTTGGACGCGGTGGCCGATCGGGTCTCGGACGGTCTCGCCCTCGACCCGGCGCTGGCGGATGATGTGGCGGCGGCAAAGGCGAGCGCGCGGACGGCCTATCACGCCTTCCTCGATATCTACGCGCCGATGGCGGAGGTGGTGCGCCGAGCCTTGCCGGATGACGGGGTGTTCGTGCGCGATGTGACCCTGTCGCACACCACCTGGGGCCACAAGATGTTTCCGATCCTCGGCCCACGCGACACGGTGTATCCGGTGGGCGCGGCGATTGGGCCGGGCCTCGCCATGGGGATCGGCGCCGCGCTGGCGAACAGCGGGCGCAAGACCATCTGCCTGTCCGGCGACGGCGGGTTCGCCATGAATTTGGGCGAGCTATGGACCGCCGCCGACGAAAAGGCCGATGTGGTGTTCCTGGTGATGAACGATCGCGGCTTCGGGGTGATCAAACACATCCAGGACGCGCTGTATGGCGGCCGTCATCACTTCGCCAACCCCAGCCCGCCGGATTTCGACGCCTTGGCCCGCTCGGCCGGGATGCCGTACCACCGGGTGGCGGCGATGGGCGATCTGGACGCGGCGTTGACCGCCGCCGTCGCCCATGCCGGCCCGGCCTTGGTCGAGGTTGACATGACCGCGATCGGCCCGTACCCGCGCTATTTCCAGCCGCCGCCTTATGCCGCCGCCGCGCGATGATCGATAGTGAGATGATTCGGGAGAGGGTTCATGAGTGAGGCGAAGCACGATTTCATCATCGTCGGCGCGGGCTCGGCGGGTTCGGCGTTGGCGGCGCGGTTGACCGAGGACGGGCGGTTTCGCGTGCTGCTGCTGGAAGCGGGGGCGAAGAGCCATCCCTACACCTCGCTGCCGATGAGCTTCGGGCTGCTGATGAGCCACCCGACGGCGAATTGGCGTTACGCCTCGGTGCCCGAACCGGGAACGGCAAACCGGGAGATTCCGGTGCCGCGCGGCCGGTTGCTTGGCGGGTCGAGCGCCATCAACGGCTTGGTTTACGTGCGCGGCCAACCGCTCGACTACAACACCTGGGCGCAGTTCGGCAACCGGGGCTGGAGCTTCGATGATGTGCTGCCGGTCTTCCAGCGCATGGAGAACTACGAGCATGGCGCCGACGACTGGCGCCACCAGGGCGGCCCGCTGCATGTGTGCGAGGCCTATGACCAGTCGCCGCTGTACGAGGCGGTCTTCCAGGCGGGCGAGGCCGTCGGCATCCGGCGCAACCCGGACTACAACGGCGCCGACCAGGAAGGCTTCGTCCGCACCCAGACGACGATCCGCGATGGCCGCCGGCAAAGCACCGCCGTCGCCTATCTGAAACCCGCGCGCGGCCGCCCCAATCTGGAGGTCGTGGCCGATACCCACGCCACCCGGCTGATCCTGGAGGGCACGCGCTGTGTCGGTGTCGCCTATCGCGGCAAGGACGGCCAAGAGATCGAGGCGCGGGCAGGCCGCGAGGTGATCGTCTCTTGCGGTGCCGTGGCATCGCCGCAGCTTTTGGAGTTGTCGGGCATTGGCCGCCCGGAGGTTCTGAAGGCCCACGGCATTGCGGTGCGTCACGAACTGTCGGGCGTCGGCGAGAATCTGCGCGATCACATCAACGGCCGCATGTTCTGGCGCCTGACCCGGCGCGGCATCTCCTACAACGACCGGATCCACGGATTGGGCAAGATCTGGCAGGGCATTCGCTACGCGTTGACCCGGCGCGGCTTCCTCGCCTTGCCGTCGGCGCCGCTGCTCGGATTTCTGAAGACCCGGCCGGATCTGGACACGCCGGACATCCAGGTGCACGTACTGCCCTATGTGATCCGCGACATGGAACGCCGCCAGCTACAACCGTGGCCGGGCATGACCCTGACCTGCTATCAGCTGCGCCCGGAAAGCCTGGGATCGATCCACATCCGCTCGGCCGATCCGCTGGCGCATCCGGAGATTCGCTTCAACTTCCTCGACCACCCGACCGACCAGCGGACCATGACCGACGGCATGAAGCTGATCCGCCGGGTCGCCGAGGCGGCGCCGCTCGACCCGTTCCGTGGCGAGGAGGTCGAGCCGGGTGTCGACACCCAGGACGCCGCCGCCATGCTTGATTTCGTCCGCCGCACCGCCAACACCGCCTATCATCCGATCGGCACGTGCCGGATGGCTCCCGGGCCAGCTGGTGTGGTCGACGACCGGTTGCGGGTGCATGGCCTGCAAGGGCTGCGCGTCGCCGACGCGTCGATCATGCCGACCATGGTGTCGGGCAACACCAACGCGGCCTCGATCATGATCGGTGAGAAAGCCTCCGATCTGATCAAGGCCGACCATTCAAGCTGAGCACCCGGAGAGAGTGATGAAAAGCCTGCAAGTCCGCCTCGCCAGCCGCCCCGTGGGTGAGCCTAAGGCCGAGAACTTTGATGTCGCCGAGGCCGAGTTGCCCGGGATCACCGACGGTCAGCTGGCGGTCCGGGTGATCTGGCTGTCGCTCGACCCCTACATGCGCGGCCGGATGAGCGACGCCCGCTCCTACGCCACGCCGGTGGGCATCGGCGAGGTGATGACCGGCGGCACCGTGGCGCAGGTCGTCGCCTCCAAGCACCCGAAATTCCAGGACGGCGATTTCGTGCTCGGCATGTTCGGCTGGCAGAGCCACGCGGTCAGCGACGGCGTCGGTCTGCGCAAGCTCGACCCGGCGCACGCGCCGCTGTCGACGGCGGTTGGGGTGCTGGGCATGCCCGGGCTGACGGCTTATGTCGGGTTGCTCGATATCGGCGAGCCGAAGGAGGGCGAGACGGTGGTGGTTTCGGCGGCTTCCGGCGCGGTCGGCTCGGTGGTTGGCCAGCTCGCCAAGATCAAGGGCGCGCGGGCCGTGGGCGTGGCCGGATCGGCCGAAAAGGTGGCGTATGTCACGGAACAACTGGGTTTCGACGCCTGCGTCAGCCACCGCTCCGACACCCTACGCGACGACTTGAAGGCGGTCTGCCCCAATGGGATTGATGTCTATTACGAGAATGTCGGCGGGGCGACGCTGGACGCGGCGCTGTCGCTGATGAACCCGTTCGGGCGTATCCCGGTCTGCGGCATGATCTCGCAATACAACGCGACCACCCTGGCCGAGGGGCCGTCGCGCAGCCAGCTGATGCGGCAAATCCTGACCGACCGGCTGAAAATCCAGGGCTTCATCGTCACCGACCGCTACGATCGGCTGAAGGCGTTCCTGGAGGAAGTCGGCGGCTACATCCGCGACGGGCGTCTGATCTACAAGGAAGATATCACCCAAGACTTGGAGAACGCGCCGGAGGCGTTCATGGGCCTGCTCCAGGGCAGGAACTTCGGCAAGTTGCTGGTTCAGGTGTCCGAGGACCCGACCCGTGGATGAGCTGTCCGTCGGCGTCATGCCACGCCGGTTCGAAACGGTCGAGGCGATGGCCGCCGAGGTCGGCCAGGAGATCGGCCGCAGTGGGTGGATCACGGTCGACCAGCAGCGGATCGACCGCTTCGCCGAGGCGACCGACGACCACCAATACATCCACGTCGACCCGGTCCGGGCGGCGGCCGAGACGTCGTTCGGCGGCACCATCGCCCACGGCTACCTGACCCTATCGCTGTTGCCGCGTATGTTCGCCGAGACCTTCCAACTTGTGCCCAAGGTGACCGGCATCAACTACGGCCTCGACCGGGTGCGGTTCGTGGCGCCGGTACGGTCGGGCGCGCGGGTGCGCGGCCGCGTGGTGCTGCAGGCGTTGGAACGCCAGGGCGGCGACCGGATCAAGGTCACCTGTACCGTCACCGTGGAGATCGAAGGCGGCGATAAACCGGCCTGCGTGGCGACGGCGATCTCGCTGTTCGTGGTGGCGTGACCTCAGCCGATCTTGCGTTCGACCGCGACGCTCCGGGTTTCCATGATCTCGTTCAGATCGCCGAGGCGGGCGATCATCTGATCGTCCAGCACCGTCTCCTCGGCGACCAAGGTCGTGCCTTTGCGGGTGTAGACACCGTCCACCAGAACGTCGCCTTTTCTCACCATGCCCAGTTTGATGTCGATAATCTCGTGACCGAGCCTCGGCTGGCGCGATTTTCGGCGTAGCCCGGGCATGACCCTGTCGAGTTCCGCGTCGGTGGATTGCTCGACGCCTGCCATGTCCGGCAGGTCGACCTTGGCATAGTCCGACTGCGGCCGCATGGTGATGTCTTGCGCGACCCCACGGGCCAGACGCTTCAGGAGGGATGACAGCGACGCTCCCAATCGGCCAGGAAACTGTAACGCCGGTTCATATGTTGGCAAGCTTAGCCGCAGACTGCCCGGATCGATCAGCCGGTCTGTTTCAGTCGCCACGTGGCGGCGATCAGGAACACGGCGACGCCGGCGAGGATCAGCAGCCCCAGGTCGAAGTCGCCCGTCGCGTCGTACACCAACCCCAACAGGATCGGTCCGCCGGCGCCGCCGACCTCGGCCGCCGAGAAGAACAGCCCGCTGGCCACGCCGGCGCGCGCCTCGCCCACGCCTTCCGTTTCCACCAACGTCAGGATCGCCACCGTCATCAGCGAGCTGCGGGCGATGCCTTGCAGCATCAAGCCGATGGTCAACGCCGGCTGCCCCGCGACGTAGAGCAACAGGCAGCCCAGCAACGCCGCGACGGCCAGGCCGCCGAGCATCACATGCCGCCGCTCCGGGGTCGCCAGGCGCGGGATGATCAGCGAGCCGGTGATGCCGACCAGCGTTGGCACGGTCGCCCAATACCCCGCCTCAACCGCCGTCATACCGCCGACCCGCAACAACTCCGGCAGCCAGTTGTTGAGGCCATGGTTGAGGGTGAAGATCGCCACGCTCATCACCAGCAGCAGGCGGACGGCGGGCAATCGCAACAGCTCGGCGATCACCGCGAGCTGGGGCTGGGCGGTTGTCCCGCCCCTCGGGGCCTCGCCCGCGCGGGCGGCCGGCAGGGAGGCGATGGTGAGCCAGACGGCCCCGCCGAATGTCGACACCGCGGCCCACAGCATCAGAACCGCGCGCCAATCGTGGCCGAACGCCGGCATCAGCACCGCGTTGGTCAACGAGAGCGCCAGGATCGAGCCGAGCGCCGGGCCGGTGATGTAGAGCCCCATGGCCAACCCCCGGTCCGCGCCGGTGAACCAGCGGGCGACCACCTTGGGGGCTCCGGCCGACACGATCGGCCCGCCGATCCCGAAAATGCCGACCGCGACATAGAGGGTGATGATATCGTCCGCCACCCCGCGCAGCAGGCTGGATCCGGCGATGATCATCGCGCCGATGAAGATCGCCCAGCGCCCGCCCAACCGGTCGAGCAGGGCGCCGCAGGGTACGGCGGCGGCGATGTAGACCAACTGCCAGATGCCCAGCACGCCGCCCATGGCGGTGTGGCTGATGCCCAGATCGCGGGTGATCGGCGCCACCAGCGGTGCCAGCCCGGCGGTGGTCAGCCCGAAACAGAAATAGACCAGCCAAACTCCGAACAGGATCGCCCACCGGATGGGCGACGGGGTATGTCCCGGCGCTGCCGTGGCGGCGTCCGCGCTCACGTCACTCCGCCGTGAACGTGGACAGGACGTGGTGTTTGAACCGCTCCCGCAGCTGCAGTTTGGACAGCTTGCCGGTGGCGGTGTGCGGCAGCTCGTCGACAAACAACACGTCGTCCGGCAGCCACCACTTCGCCACCTTATCGGCGAGATAGGCGCGAATCTCGTCGGCCGTGGTCGTTTGCCCCTCGTTCAGCACCGCGATCAGCAACGGCCGTTCCGCCCATTTCGGGTGCTGCGCGGCGATCACCGCGCATTCCTGGATCGCCGGATGACCCAGCGCGGCGTTCTCCAGATCGATCGAGCTGATCCACTCGCCGCCGGACTTGATCACGTCCTTGGTACGGTCGACGATAGAGACGAAGCCTTCGGGATCGATCTTGGCGACATCGCCGGTGCGCAGCCATCCCTCGTCATCATGGGCGATGGCGCTGGCGTCCGCATCCTCGAAATAGGCCGACATCACCGCCGGGCCGCGCACCAACAATTCACCGAACGCCTCACCATCATGGGGCAGGCGGGTGCCATCCTCGCCGACGATCTTGAGGTCGACATTGAACAGCCGGCGGCCCTGCGCGTTCTTGCGGTCGATGATCTCGGTGCCCGACAGGCTCGCGTGGGATCGGCCCATGACGGTCAAGGTGCCGACGGGACTCATCTCGGTCATGCCCCAGCCATGCACCACGCGGATGTCGAAATCGTGCTCGAACTCCTCGATCATCGGCCGCGGCGCGGCGGAGCCGCCAACAATCACCACGCGGAACCCCTCGGGTTTGCGCCCCTTGGCCCGCATCTCCGCCAACAGTCCAAGCCAGACCGTCGGCACGCCCCAGGCCGAGGTCACCCGTTCCTCGTCCATCAACTGGAACAGATTTGCCCGTCCAGTTTCGGCCCCGGCATCACGAACCGCGTGCCGGTGAGCGGCGCCGCATAGGGCAGGCCCCAGGCGTTGACGTGGAACAGCGGCACCACCGGCAGGATCGAGTCCGTCGGTGTCAGACCCACGTCATGGGCGACCGCCAGCATCCCGAAGCTGTGCAGCAGGGTCGAGCGATGGGAGTACAGCACACCCTTGGGATTGCCCGTGGTGCCGGAGGTATAGCAAAGGCTGGAGGCGGCGTTCTCGTCGAATTCCGGCCACGCGATGCTGTCCGGCTGACCGTCCAACAACTCCTCGTAGCACAGCACGCCGTCCAGACTGGTTTCCGGCAGGTGGTCACGGTCGCACAGCGCCACGATCCGCATGCCCTTGGGTAACCGATCGGCCAGCTTTTCGATCAAGGGCAGGAAGGTCGTGTCGACGAACAACAGCCGGTCGTCGGCGTGGTTGGTGATGTAGACGATCTGCTCGGGAAACAGGCGCGGGTTGATGGTGTGGCACACCCCGCCAATGCCGGAAATGGCGTAGTACAGCTCCAGATGCCGATAGCCGTTCCACGCCAGCGTCGCCACCCGGTCCGATTGGCGAATGCCCAGCGCCGTAAGCGCGTGGGCGAGTTGCGCGGTGCGGCGCGCGATCCCGGCATAGGTCGTTCGGTGGCGGTCGCCCTCGACCCGGCTCGAGACGATCTCCTGATCGCCGCGAATTTGGGCAGCGTAGTCCAGAATGCCCGAAATCATCATCGGGCGGTCCATCATCAACCCGCGCAACATGGCGCCGTCCTCCCTGAACGCACTGTTCTTCTTACGGTTTTATCACCGTGTTGCGATCACAGGTAGCGCGCGCGGGAAGCGCTGTCGACCGGGTACACCACGGGGCACACCCTTGATAGGGAGCTTTAGCCACCACGGCTGCTCTTCATCCAGTCCATCAGATACAACAGCACCGCGATCGGCACGACGATGACCGCGCCGAGCAGCAGGTAGGAGGCCAACTCGCCGATGCTGTTCACGCTCCATGACAAGAGATCGCCGAGGGATTGGAACATCAGCCGCGCCAGCTCATCCGGTGTCAGGCCGAACAACGACAGCGCGAAGCCGACCACGACGCAGAGAACAACAAGCTTGATGATGCCGGAGGTGGTGATGGGGGGCATGCCGGTTCCTTCATCCATTCTTCGCTATTGTCGAGGATTTGCCGCGTGGTCGCCAGCGCCGCGACGGCGTGCGCCGCGACAACCCGCTTAGGGGCGGGAGGACGCCAGCGCCACCGCGATTTGGGCCGCGAGGCGAGCGTTGTTGCGCACCAGGGCGATGTTGGCGGCAAGACTTCGCCCGTTGGTTAAAACCAGTACCCGGGACAGCACGTCGGGTGTCACGGCCTTGCCGCTGACGCCCGCCAGGGATGCTTCCCGGATCGCGCGCTCGATGACCGGGTTCAACTCGGCGGCCGGGATCTCGGCCTCGGCCGGGATCGGGTTGACGACCAGTTGCCCGCCCTCGATACCAAGGGCCACGCGGGTTTGGTGCGCGCGGGCGATGGCGGCGGGATCGTCGAGGCGCAGGGGGACGGGCAGACCCGACCGGCGCGACCAGAATGCCGGCAACTCGTCGGTTTGATAGCCGATGACCGGCACACCCTTGGTTTCCAGGACTTCGAGGGTTTTGGGCAAGTCCAGGATCGCCTTGGCCCCGGCGCAGACCACCGTGACCGGTGTGCGCGCGAGCTCCTCCAGATCGGCCGAGATATCGAAGGTCTGCTCGGCCCTCCGGTGCACGCCGCCGATCCCGCCGGTGGCGAACACGGTGATCCCGGCAAGCCGGGCGCAAATCATGGTCGCGGCGACCGTGGTCGATCCCGTTCGCCCCAGTGCCACGGCGATGGCAAGATCGGCGCGCGAGAGCTTCATGACGTTGTCGGCGCGCGCCAGCCGCTGCAAACCGTCATCGTCCAGCCCGATGCGTATAACGCCATCGATCACCGCGATCGTCGCCGGGATTGCTCCGCCGTTTCGCACATCCGCTTCCACAGCCCGAGCCGTGTTCAGATTGTCGGGATAGGGCATGCCGTGGGTGACGATGGTGGATTCCAACGCGACCACGGCACCGCCCGTCGCCAACGCCTCGGCGACGGCCGGTTCAACGCGCGGTGTGGGTATGCTCATGGGCGTCATCCTTGGCGGAAATCAGGCTCGTGGCGGCTTGAATACCAGCCTTGACCGCGCGGGCAAGAGGCTCGCCTGCCAGCAACCGGTCCAGTGTCGCCGCGATCAGGCGGTCACCCGCCCCGGTGACCGAACGGACCTCGATGCGCGGCACGTCGAGCCACGATGTCGAGCCGGCTGCAATGACGCGTACTGGCGAAGCGCCGTCGGTGATAACCACCGCTGGGCAGGAGCCGATCGGCAAAACCGCCGCTTCGTCGGTGTTGCAGAACAGTAGATCGGCATCCTCAAGCAGATCGGCGAGCCGGGAGGCTTTTGCCACGGAGACGGCATCGAGTGCCAGCTTGGGACGGTTCGGCCACGCCGCCAGTGCCTGGAGCGCGGCTTCGGGGAGGTTCGCGTCGGCGAACCACCAGCGGGCGTCCCGATAGGCGCCGAGCATTGGCAGGAGTGTTTGGGGCGACACCGCGTCCAAGCCAGCCGTCTCAGCCACGCCGGCCGCCAGCGCACCGTTGTGATCCTCGATCGCGATGTAGCGGCCGGTCGGGTGGGACGGGCTCATGATCAAGGCATCGGTCACCAAGGCATCGTCGAGCGCCGCGCGAACGCGCCGCCCATCATCATCGTCACCGACGATCCCCGCCAGGGCGACGCGACGGTGCCGGGCCGCCAACCCGCGCGCCACGTTGAACGCCACGCCACCGATCCGCCGGGTAACCGTTCCGGGGTTCGAGGTGGCGGGCAGCAGCCGCGTGCCGGAACGGGCGATCAGATCGACATGAGCGCCGCCGATGCAGAGGATATCAACTGTGTCCATGACGGCGGGATATTAGAGCAGATCGTGAGAAATCCGAGCCACTAAGTGGCTCTGATTGCTCTCGTGAATCCGTTCTGTGTTGTTGGTCGATCGCGCTCTGGCCTGACGGCATGTGATCCCGACAGTCACGCCGACGGCCTCCGGATGCGGAGGCCGTCGACGGGATCGAGCCGGTGATGGCGTTACGCGGCCTTTTGTCCGCCGTTTTTCTCGGCGGACCGCGCCCGCGCCAGCCAGGACCAGCTGAACGGGCAGTCCCGCTTGATCGCCACCCGCTCCTGCAGCATCGCGGTCGCCAGGTGCGGTTGGCCGGCGCGCAGGGCCGCCTCGATCACGGTCCGATGGATGATGTCGCGCTGGGCGTGGCTGCCGCCGAAGGCGTGGGCGGCGTAGCGCACCGGCATCAGATGCTCGACCGCCTCGGCATAGACACCGCGGCCAAAGGCGTCGATTCCGTTCACCACCGCCAGACCGACCCGGCGGCTCATGTCGGCGTTCGTGCCTGTGCCAGTGGCCTGCGCCGTCGTTGCCTGCAATACGCGGCGGGCACCATCACGGTCCCCGGTGGCGGCGAAGGCCATCATCGCGTGCATGTCATTGAAGGCATAGAAGCCCGGCTCGTCGGACCGCGTGTAGAGCGCGGCCAACTCCGTCCAACGGTCGCCGACATCGAGCCCGCGCAGATGCATCCGCCACAGGAACGCGACGGCATCGATGACTTCCAGTTGGATTTCCGACGAACCCGGCCGCACCCCGCTGTCATAGATTTTCAGCGCCCCGGTGATCTGGTCCTGATCGAGATGGAACAGGGCGGTGTGCCACCAGTTGTGAACCGCAAGCGCGTTGCCGGGGCGGCCCCACAGATCGGCGGCGTCTTCCATGAAGGCGACGGCCTCGGGTTGGCGCGCCTGCATCTCCATGACATGGGCGACGGCGTGTTGAGCCCAGCCGTCGGCCGGCACCAAGGTCAACGCATGGCGGCCGGTGTCCTCGGCGCGGGCATAGTCGCCGCATTCTTCAAGCCCGAAGGCCTGCATGCCGAGTATGTGCCCGTAGCTCGGGTCCTGCTCCGACCAGGCGGGCAGCGCCCGCGCGACCCGGCCGCGCAGATTGTCGCGATCACCATGATAGAAGTCCGAGAGATGGCCGGCCTGAAGCGCCAGGAGATCGCGCGGGTTGTCGATCAGCACCCGGTCCAACGCCGATTGATACCCGCGCCAGTCTCCGGCGGCCCAGGCGTCGATCGCGGCGATATGGCCGCATTCGCGATCGGTGGCACGATCGACCATCGGCAACAGGGTGTCGCGGATGGCCCGCACGTCGGCGACCACGCTGCGCTCCCAGGCGCTGATCATCAGCTCGGCCTTGAGCACATGGCCCATGATGAAGTCGGGATTAACCGCCAGGGCCGTGTCGATAGTGGCCACGGGATCGTTCATATAGCTGTTGAATTCGCGCAACGCCGCATCGTAGGCGGTGGCGTCTTTGGCGGTCGCGCCGGTCATGGCGTTGCCGGTGCAATCGGTCAGGAGCGTGGTCATGGGGAGCCTCCAATTCGCTCGGGTCGCAGGGAACGGCGAGAGGTATGACGGCGGTATGTTTCGCGTCCGCGTCGTCTCAAGGGGTAAAATGTTTCGATTGTTTCAGAGGTCCGCCGCTGCGAACTCGACACCGCACAAATTGTTAGAGGACGATTCACACCGTAATCTGGATCACGATGTGATTCAGATTACGGTGATCGTGATCTAGACTGCGGGTCAGCCTGCGTCGAGACGGCTGAAATCGGGAGGGAACGTGGATGGCGGCCGGCAACAACCGGGTCGAGGGCAAGGTCGCGCTGGTCACCGGCGGAGCATCGGGTATCGGCAAGGCAATCGCCGAGACCTTGGCCGAGCAGGGGGCCGAGGTGATCGTCGCCGATGTCGCCGAGGAAGCCGGTCGCGCGGTGGCGAAGGCGATCGGTGGCCGGTTCCAGGCGCTCGACGTCTCCGATCCCGCCGCGTGGGATGCGGCGATGGCGTCGATCGATCGGCTGGACGTGCTGGTGAACAATGCCGGTGTGGGTGGTTCGGGCGGTTCGATCGAGGAGGCCGGAACCGACGACTGGGACCGGGTGATGGCGGTCAATGGCAAGGGCGTGTTCCTTGGTTGCAAGGCGGGCGTCGCCGTGATGAAGCGAGGCAATGGCGGCTCGATCATCAACATGTCAAGCATCGCCGGGTTGGTCGGGGCTCCGACCTTGCCGGTCTATTGCGCGTCCAAGGGGGCGGTACGGCTGTTGACCAAATCGGTCGCCCTGCATTGCGCCAGGAAGGGCTATGGCATTCGCTGCAACTCGGTGCACCCGTCCTACACCGACACGCCCATGGTCGACCGGATGATCGACAAACACCACGACCCCGAGCGGTTGCGCACGGCGTTGACTGGAGCGGCGCCGCTTGGCCGCATGGGCGCGCCGGAGGATGTGGCGGGCGCGGTGCTGTATCTGGCCAGTGACGACAGCGCGTTTGTCACCGGCACCGAGCTGGTGGTCGATGGCGGAATTGTTTCCATGTGATATCAAAATAATAGGATGTTTTGGTAATGTTTAACCTGATCGATAAAGTGGCGCTCATTACCGGCTCATCCCGTGGCATCGGCAAATCGATCGCCGAATGCATGGCGGCGCGGGGCGCCAAGATCGTGGTCTCCTCGCGCAAGCCGGAGGCCTGCGACGCTGTGGTGGCGGAACTAACGGCGTCCGGGGCCGAGGCGGTGGCCATTCCGTGCAACGTTGGGCGCAAGGAGGAGCTGCAAGCGCTGGTCGACGGCGCGCGCAAGGCGTTTGGCCGGATTGACGTCTTGGTCTGCAACGCCGCCACCAACCCGGTGTTCGGGCCGACGGCGGAGGTCTCGGACGAGGCCTACGACAAGATCATGACCACCAACGTGAAAAGCGCCTTCTGGCTCTGTAACATGGTGCTGCCGGAGATGGCGGAGCGGAAGGACGGGGTGGCGATCTTGATTTCGTCGATCGCCTCGTTCTACGGCAACCGTAAACTCGGCATGTACGCGGTGTCGAAGGCGGCCGAACAGCAACTGATGCGCAATCTGGCGGTCGAGTGGGGGCCGCACAACATCCGGGTCAACGCGATCGCCCCCGGGCTGGTGAAGACCGATTTCGCCCGTGCCCTGTGGGAGGACGACAAGCGTCGGGCGATCATGGAGCAGATCACGCCGCTGCAACGGCTCGGCGAGCCCGAGGATATCGGCGCGCTAGCCGCCTTCCTCGCCACCAAGGAGGCATCGTTCATCACCGGCCAGACGATTGTCGCCGATGGCGGGCGCACGATCGGCGATCCGTCCTAGAGCCGAGGAAGGGGGTGTGATGGCCATTCTCGGCCCGGTTACCGAAGTCCACCGGTTCGACGAGGCGGCGCTCACGCGCTGGCTCGACGCGCAGGGCTTGCCCGGGATCGGCCGTGGATTGAGTCTTCGGCAGTTCCAAGGCGGCCAATCGAACCCGACCTTCCTGATGGAAGCTGGCGAGGACGCCTATGTGCTGCGCAAGAAACCGCCGGGCGCGCTGCTGCCCTCGGCCCACATGGTGGAGCGCGAATACCGGGTGATGCAGGCGCTGGGCGGGACGGACGTGCCGGTGCCGGTCATGCGGCTGCTGTGCGAGGACGTCACGGTCATCGGCACGGCGTTCTACGTCATGGATTACCTTGATGGCCGGATTCCGGATGAGCCGTCGCTCGACCACGGCTACACGCCGGAGGAACGGACGGCGATCTGGGATTCCGCCAATGACGCGCTGGCCAAATTGCATTCGGTTGATCATCAGGCGGTGGGGCTCGGCGATTTCGGCCGGCCGGCCGGGTATTGCGGGCGCCAGGTCGCCCGCTGGACCAAGCAGTTCGAGGCGTCGAAGACCGACCCCATGCCGGACATGGACGCGTTGATCGCGTGGCTGAACGATCAGCCGCCGCCCGTGGACGAGGTGTCGATCGTGCACGGCGACTACCGCCTGCCGAACCTGATGCTGCACCCGACCGAGCCGCGGGTGATCGCGATCCTCGATTGGGAATTGGCGACCTTGGGCCACCCGCTGTCCGACCTCGCCTACACCTGCATGCCCTATCGTATGCCCTGCGACGAGAAGGCGCTGAAGGGCATGGTCGGGCTCGATCTGGCGAGCCTGGGGATTCCGTCCGAGGACCGCTATCTGGCGCGCTATTTCGCGCGCACCGGCCGAGATGAGGTGCCGGACATGCGGTATTTCCATGCCCTGTCGTTCTTCCGCCTAGCCGCGATCTGCCAGGGGGTGTACGCGCGCGGGCTTCAGGGCAACGCGAGCAGCGCGGACGCCCTGGAAGTGGGCGCCAAGGCGCCGCGCCTGGCGGAGATCGGCTGGGCGATCGCGCGGAACGCCGACGCTTGAGCGATCAGCCGCCGGCCACGCCCTGAGTGTTCACATAGAGGGAGTACAGTGACTGACTGGCCGCCATGAACAGCCGGTTGCGCTTTAGACCGCCGAAACAGACATTGGCGCAGCGTTCCGGCAGGGCGATGCGGCCGATCTTGGCGCCGTCGGGGGCGAACACCAGCACCCCGTCAAGCGCCTCGTTCCCCATGCCCCAGCCGCACCACAGATTGCCGTCGACATCGCAGCGCATGCCGTCCGGTGTTCCGCCTGGGCCGGCATCGATGTGCACCCGCTTGTTGCTGATCTCCCGGCCGTTATTCGCAACGTCGTAGGCGAGAATCTTGCGGTTCGGCATGCCGCGTGACTCGACGACGTACAGAATACTTTCGTCGGGCGAGAAGCACAGCCCGTTGGGGCCAAGCACATCGTCGGCGACCACCGTGAGCGCGCCGGTTTCCCCATCGATACGGTAGACCGCCTGCGGCACTTCGGATTCGGCCTTGTGGCCTTCATAGTTGCCCAGAAGGCCGAACGGCGGGTCGGTGAACCAGACCGAGCCGTCCGACTTCACCACCACGTCGTTCGGTGAGTTCAAGCGCTTGCCCTGCCACCGGTCGGCCAGCACCGTGACGGTGCCGTCGTACTCGGTGCGGGTGACCCGGCGGCCGCCATGCTCGCAGGTGATCAACCGGCCCTGACGGTCGCGGGTGTTGCCGTTGGCGTGATCGGTCGGTTTGCGGAACACGCTGACCGCACCCGTCTCCTCTTCCCATTTGAGAACCCGATCGTTCGGAATGTCGCTCCACAGCAGATAGCGGCCGTCACCGAACCAGACAGGCCCCTCGGCCCAACGGCAGCCGGTGTAGAGCCGCTCGACCACCGCGCTGAAGATCCGGTACTTGTCGAACCGCGTGTCCAGTGTCTCGATCGCCGGGTCGGGATAGCGCGGGTACGCGCGCCAACCGGCCGATAAGGGATACTCGATGGAAGCCATGGTCAGTAACACCCCGCTGTTCGGCCGCGCGGTTTTACCAGCGCCGGCACCGTGTCGATCGTCGGCGTCGGAATCGCCGTCAGATGTCCTAATTCTTGCACCGAGGCGACCACGGCGTCGATCCCCATCGCCCGGCCGCGCTCCGGAACGTCCTCAGATCGCCGTGCCCTCGGTGTGGGTCAGAGCTTTATAGCGCCGCATCAGGTGTTGGGTTATCGGCCCCGGCCCCCCGGCGCCGATGGCGCGGCCGTCGATTGCCTTGACCGGCACCAGCTCGCCCACGGTGCCGCAGATGAACACCTCGTCGGCGGTGATGAAATCATACAGCGACAGGTCCGCTTCCCGGGTTTTCCAGCCTTCCGCGTGGGCCATGTCGAGCAGAAGGTTCCGGGTGATGCCGACGACGATGAAGGTCGGCAGCGGCGTCATCAGCACGCCGTCCTTGGCGCAGAACAGGGTCGTCGAGTTGGTTTCGGCCACGAAACCCCGATCATCGAGCATGATCGCCTCATCGGCGCCTTGGCGGTTGGCCTCGATGCTGGCGAGAATCTGGTTGAGCTGGTTGATGTGGTGGATCTTGGCGTCGATCACGTTGGGCGAGGCTCGCCGCAGGGTCGAGGTAATCAGCGTGATGCCGGATTTGTCGAAGATCGGCGGCTTGTGGTCGACGAAGGCGACGATGGTGGCCGGGCCGATGTTCAGCTTGGGATTCATGCCGGTCATGCGCTTGCGGCCGCGGGTGACCTGCAGGCGCATGTGCAGATCGGTCCGCAGGCTGTTGGCGCGGAAGGTTTCGAGCACGATCTCCGTCATCTCATCTCGGCTGACGCCGGGATCGATGCCCAGCATGACCAACGCCTCGAACAGCCGGCGAATATGCGCCTCCAGCCGGAAAACCTTGCCGTCGTATAGCCGGATGCCCTCATAGGCGCCGTCACCGTGGCAGAAGCCGCTGTCGTAGATCGAGATTACCGCCTCCGATTTCGGCACCAGCGCGCCGTTTACGTAGACGATCGTATCGGTGGCCTCGGTATGGACGTCGGGGCTGTTCATGGCGGTCCCTTCTTGGCGTAATGGCGGTTCAATAGAAATTGTGCCACGAAATCAACGTCTGGCACGGAAAATGCTTTTTGGACTAAGTAATGAGAATTTCGGTAAGTCGTCGAAAAATAACCCTTGGGTTTCCTTAACCATTTGTAAGGAATTCGAAGGCACACTGAAAGCTCACAGGATGGTGATTCGTCCGAGGACCGAAGGATCGCCAAGTGAATGCTACGGCGACCCCTTCGCCGAAACCGATCGGGTCGCCTTTGAAGAGCCGAGAACCGGCTCGGAAAGGAAGGTGGATCATGACACGGACATTCAGGCACGTCGCACGTATGACGGCACTGGCCCTTGGCACCGTGGCTCTGTCCACCGCGATGGTGGGCAACGCGGTGGCTCAGAACAGCCGAGTGTGTACCCCGCACGAGCGTTTGGTCGAGCATCTGGCTAAATCTTTCGGCGAAACCATGACGGATGTCGGGGTCGATGGCCGCGGCAATCTGGTTCAGGTGTTCAGTTCGACCGAGGGCAGCTGGACCATCGTCGTCACCATCCCCGGAGGCCCGACCTGCGTCATCGCGGCCGGCGAGGGCTGGGTTCACGAGCAACTCGCCACGATGCCGGCCAAGGAGGAGCGGTCCTCCTAAACCCTAACTACCCGGTGACGTAACCCTCACTTCTATCGCGCGCGATCGCTTCCAGGTCGCGCGCGCCGGGCGGGCCATACCCGCCGCCCCCCGCCGTTTGCAGGCGCACGACATCCCCCTTCGACACCTCCAGACGGGCGACCTTCGACGGCAATTCCTCGACATGGCCCGTCGCCGCTCGGGTGAGGGTCAGCCGGCCAGGCTGTCCAGGCTCACCGCCGGCCAAGCCATAGGGGCGGTACTTGAAACGTTCCAAATTGGCGGCGAATACACCGGCGGGCGCCTCCAAGCGAAAGGCGCGGGTCAGGCCGAGGCCGCCGCGGGTCCGGCCCTTGCCGCCGCTGTCCGGCACCAGGCCGTATTCCTGAAACTGGATCGGCAGGGTGTTTTCCAGCATCTCCACCGGGGCGTTCGAGACGTTGTGCAGGCCGCAGGAAAAGCCGTTGGCGCCGTCTTCCTCGGGATGCGCGCCCCAGCCGCCGCATTCCAGATCGAAATAGACTTGGCGGCTGCCGTCGGCGTTGAAACAGTTCATCGCATAGGCGTAGCTGACCCCGTAATAGGCGGCGGGCACCGTGCCGGGCATCGCTTGGTCGAAGGCCCCCATCACCGTGGTGACGATGCGGTGGCCGGTTGCCATGCGGTTGGCGACCGGGGCCGGGGATCGGGCGTTGACCACCGTGCCCTCGGGAGCGGCGACGGTGATCGGCCGGTAGCATCCGGCGTTGGCCGGAATGTCGGTGCCGAGCGCCATCATCACCCCGCACACCACCGCCGAAAGCGACATCGCCAGTGTACAGTTCACCGGCCCTTTCGCCTGGGGGCTGGAGCCGTCGAGATCGATGCTCACGGCCTCGCCATGCACGGTCAGGCGCACGTTGATCTTCAACGGGGTATCCCGATCGATGCCGTCGTCGTCGACGAAATCGTGGAAATCGTAAACCCCGTCGGGAATGGCGGCGATCATCGCCCGCATCGCCGCCTCCGACTGATCCTGAATGCGGGCCATCGCGGCTTTCAGCAGGGCGGGGCCGTAGCGTCGGCCGACCCGCTGGAGGTTGGCGGCACCGGTATCCAAGGCCGCCAGTTGCGAGGCGAAGTCGCCGGCGACATTGACCGGCTCGCGGCTGTTGCGCAGCAGCAGCTTGACCACCGCCTCGTTGCGTTTGCCGGCCTCGGCGATCTTCAACGGCGGGATGCGGAACCCTTCCTGATAGATTTCGGTGGCGTTGGGATCGTAGGACCCGGCCGCCCCGCCGCCGACGTCCAGGTGATGAACCAGGACGCCGGCGATGGCGATCCGCTCGCCGTCGAGAAACACCGGCTTGAAGGTTTGGATGTCCGGCAGGTGCTGGCCCCCGGCATAGGGGTCATTGCAGATGATGATGTCACCCTCGTGCCAGTTCTCCAGCGGGATGTGGTTGGTCAGGATCTCCCGCAGGCAGGACGGCATCGAGTTCAGATGAATGGGGATCGCGGTCGATTGCGCCACCGCGCCGCCGGCGGCGTCGAACACGCAGGTTGAATAGTCTAGAATATCGCGCACCACCGACGACCGGCTGGTTCGCCAGATCGTCACGCTCATCTCCTCGGCGGCGGCGACCAGCGCGTTGCGGATGATTTCCACCTGGATCGGGTCGAGCTCGGCCATGGCGGTCTCCTCAGGTCTGGCGGTCGGCGATGAGCGCGCCGGTGGGGTGCACGACGACGCGCCAGCCCGGCGGGATCAGCAAGGTGGAATGCGCTTCCTCGACGATCAGCGGTCCCGTCAGCGCGGTCCCCGACGCGATGGTCTCGCGGCGTACGATGGTCGCGTCCTGTCTCTCACCGGCCAGCCGTATGGTGCGGGTCAGCGTCGCGGCCGGCTCGCCGGTTGTCTCGAACGGCCGGGCCGACGGCTTTGACAAGCGCCCGGTCGCCGCCATGCGAAGCGTCACGATCTCCGGCGTGACGTGCGGTTCGGCGTGGGCATACTGGCGCTGGTGGGCGGCGTGGAACGCCTCGACGGTCGCGTCGAGATCGCCGTCGTAAGGCACGCCGATCTCGTAGGCCTGGCCCGGATACCGCAGGTCGAGGGCCACCGGGTAGGCGCGGTCGTCCGCCGCGATGCCGTCGCGCGTAAGCATGTCCTCACCCTCGGCCCGCATCGCGGCGATCAGCGCCTCGACCTCGGCGTGGTTCGGCCCCTCGGCGCGCATCAGGCGCGAGCGGGCAAGGTCGTGCACCACGTCGCTGAACAGCATGCCCCAGGCGCTGAGCGTGCCGGGATCGCGCGGAAACACCACGCGGCGGGCGCCGATCTCGGCCGCCGTGTCGCAGGCGTGCAGACCGCCGGCGCCGCCGAACGAAATCAGGGCAAAATCCGCGGGGTCCAGGCCTTTCTCGAACAGCGATAGCCGGATGGCGGCGGCCATGTGGGTGGTGGCGATGGCGATGATCCCCTCGGCGGCCGCGTCGCCCTGCAATCCGAGCGGTTGGGCGATCCGGTCCGACAGCACGGCCCGTGCCGCCGCGACGTCCAGGCTCATCGCGCCGCCAAGAAAGAAATCGGGATCGATCCGGCCCAGCGCCACGTTGGCGTCGGTCACCGCCGGCGCGGAGCCGCCTTGGCGGTAACAGACCGGGCCGGGCATCGCGCCGGCGCTTTCCGGACCGACCAACAGGCGGCCGGTCTCGTCGACCCGGGCGATCGACCCGCCGCCCGCGCCGATGGTACGGATTTCGATCATCGGCAGCCGCACCGGCAGGCCGTCGACCTTACCCTGGGTCACCAGGCGAATGACACCGCCGTCGACGATCGACACGTCATAGGAGGTGCCGCCCATGTCGACGGCGATCAGGTTGGGCAGCTCGAGTGCCGCCGCCAGAATCTCGGCCGCCCGCGCGCCGCCGGCGGGGCCGGACAACAGCAGACGGGCCGGCTGCTCGCCGGCGATCTCCGGGGTGGTCACGCCGCCGTTCGACTGCACCAGATAGACCGGAGCGACGACGCCGGCATCGGCGAGCCGCCCGCGCAGCCGGGACAGATAGGTCTTCACCACCGGCATCAGCAGCGCGTTGAGCACGGTGGTGGAGGTGCGCTCGAACTCGCGAATTTCCGGGCTGACCGCGTGAGAGCACGAGACGAAGGCGCCGGGCAGTATGTGTTGGACGATCTCGGCGGCTCGACGCTCGTGCGCCGGGTTGGCGTAGGCGTGCAGGAAGGCGATGGCGATGGCTTCCGCCCCGGCGGCACCGGCCCGTTCCGCCGCCGAGCGGACGCTCGCTTCATCAAGCGGCGTTTCGATGCCGCCGTCGGCGCGGACCCGCTCCGTGACGCCGAACCGGCGCGAGCGCGGGATCAGCAGGGCGCGTGCCTCGGCCTTGCTGGCGTACACCCGGGACCGGAAGTGGCGACCGATCTCCAGCACGTCGGTGAAGCCTTGCGTGCTGATCAAGGCGCCGGTCGGCAGCTTGCGCTCCAGCACCGCGTTGGTGGCGATCGTCGTGCCGTGCAGGATCGCGCTGACGGCACCCAACTCGAAGCCGAACAGCGCCGCCGCCTCGCGCAACCCGCCCAACAGCCCCTCCGACGGATCGGCGGGCGTGGTCGGCACCTTGTGGGCATGAGCGGCCCCGGTGGTCTCGTCAAGGACCTGAAGATCGGTGAAGGTGCCGCCAATATCGACGGCGACGCGGACGCGCTGCACAGGGGGGGTATCCTTCGGCTGGGCTCATTGGACGGCGATGTGGCCGGGCCGCTATCAGACGAATGTGTGGACCAAGCGTCAAGCGATCCTATGGCGAAACGCCGACGCTTGGTACCTGCCGGCGCTACCGGGTGCGTTGGGTGGGGAGCGGTCGTTACCGAAGCTGGAGACCAATGACCGAGATCGGCAGAAACAGTGGTTGTGCATGTCTATCTGATCGGCCGGGATGCGGGACAAAGCGGCCAATACTGAATGAGATGAATGCTCGATTTGCGACATGCATTTCATCGACTGTTTGTGCCATAAACTACCGTATCACTATTATGCCACGCTCGTAGATTTGCGCTTATGCGGATAGCTATGTTAGTGTCCCCAAACAAGCTTACAAAATGACATTTTGGCTCGCGCCGCACTCGCGCGGCGATGACGTTTGCACGCCTTGGATGGCGGTCGAAGGCCGCTGTGCAGCATTCGCGATGCAACAAAGTGTGGCAATGGGGAAACCACGGAGTAAACAATGATGGGCAATACCGCCTTTGATGAGATCAATGAAGCCAAAGCCTGCATGGATCATGTCTATGATCAGTTCGACCCGAGGGCCTATTTTCGTGAACTGAAAAAGCTCGGCTATGCCATACCGAGCGCAGCCAAACCGATCTTCCAGAACCTGATTGGCCACCTGCAGCAACGCCGGGACGACACCGTCCACGTGCTGGATCTAGGCTGTTCCTACGGCGTCAACGCGGCGCTTCTCAAACACGATATGTCGATGCCCGAGCTTTACCAACACTGGGGGCAGAATAGACAGGCGGATGAGACCCCGGAGGAGTTTGTTGAATACCACCAGCGCTTTTTCGACGATCTTGACGAGCCCGAAGACATCGAAGTGATTGGACTCGATGTGGCTGAGAACGCCGTTGCTTTTGCCAAAGAGATAGGCCTGCTGGATGTGGGTCTCGCGATCAATCTCGAAACCCAACCACTCCCTGCGTCGGCAGAGGAGGAATTGGCTCTGGTTGATCTGGTGACGTCGACGGGGTGCGTTGGTTATGTCACCGAGAAGAGCTTCGAGCGCCTGCTGCCGGCGATCACGCGTGACCGACAGCCCTGGATTGCCAACTTCGTGCTGCGGATGTTCCCGTTCGACGCAATCGAGGAGACCTTGTCCGGCCGGGGCTATATCACCGAGAAACTTGAAGGCCAAACCTACGTTCAACGCGCGTTCGCCTCGGTCGAAGAACAAGGACAGGTATTGGAGCAATTGCGTGAGGAGGGCATCGACCCGACCGGCAAGGAGGCCGAGGGCGACCTTCTCGCCGAGTTCTATCTGTCCCGCCCCATTAAAGATGCGGCTGAAGTGCCGATCGAGCGCCTGTTTGCAGCTTGAACTCGTTGATCGCAATGACCAGTTGGGGGCCGTTTGCGTTGCTGCGGCTCCGAGTTGGATGTTTTAATCGCGACATGATCTCAAGATCTCAAATGGACTCAAACCGGCCGTCGGGTGAGTCCTCTTGAACGACCCCTTCGGGTCGACCCTCGCCGTTCCCTGCGGGTATCAAGCGCGGCTTCTCACCACGAGCGGGAACAGGCGACGAGGAGGGGTCGGCTTGGTGGTTCGGGATCGCACATCGCCGTGCGCTCGGGGCCGCCGGATCGCGACGATTGCCCACCGCCGATCCGATCCCTAATCTGGCGCGCTCACCGGACGGAGCCCCGCCATGCCGATCATCAACCGTATCGCCGAATTCCACGAGGAGATGACCCGCTGGCGCCGGGAGATGCACAGCCATCCCGAGACCGCCTTCGAGGAGGAGTGGACCTCCGACTTCATCGCCCAGCGGCTCGGCGAGATCGGCGTCGACCGGATCGAGCGCGGCATCGCCAAGACCGGCATCGTCGCCACCATCAAGGGGCAGGGCGCCTCCGATCGGGCGATCGGGCTGCGCGCCGATTTCGACGCCCTCGACATCACCGAGACCACGGGCAAGCCTTGGGCTTCGGTCAATCCCGGCAAGATGCACGCCTGCGGCCATGACGGGCACACCACGATGCTGCTCGGCGCCGCCAAGTATCTGGCCGAGACCCGGAATTTCGACGGCACGGTGGTGTTGATCTTTCAGCCGGCCGAGGAGAACGAGGGCGGCGGCCGGGTGATGGTGGAGGAGGGGCTGTTCGAGCGCTTTCCGGTCGACGCGGTGTACGGCATGCACAACCGGCCCGGCCTGCCCGTGGGCAAGATGTGCATGCGCTCGGGGCCGTCGATGGCCGGCTTCGACATCTTCGAGATCACCATTCACGGCTATGGCGGGCACGCGGCGCGGCCGCACACCACGGTCGACCCGATCATCGTCCAGGCACAGATCGTCCAGGCGTTGCAAACCATCGCCAGCCGCTCGACCGATCCGCTGGAAAGCGTGGTCGTCTCCATCACCCAGGTGCATGGCGGCGACACCTGGAACGTGATCCCGGAAAAGGTGGTGCTGCGCGGCACGGTGCGCGCCTTCAAGTCGGAGGTGCAGGATCGCACCGAGGCGGTGATGACCCGGCTGTGCCGCAACGTGGCCGCCGCGTTCGACGCCCGGGTCGACGTGCACTACGAGCGCCGCTATCCGTCGCTGTCGAACGACGCCGAGCATATCGCGCTGTGCGCCGAGATCGCGCGCGAGATGGTTGGTGCCGAGAACGTCGACACCGACCCGCCGCCGGTCATGGGCTCGGAGGATTTCGCCTTCATGCTGAACGAACGACCCGGTGCCTACGTCAATCTCGGCAACGGCGTGGGCGAGGACGGCGGGGTGATGGTTCACAATCCCGGCTACGACTTCAACGACGCCGCCCTGCCGTGGGGGGCGTCGTTCTGGGCGCGCCTGATCGAAAGCCGGTTGGCGCGATCGGCCTGAGCGTTACGCGTTCCCGGCGCTTGGACCGGCTTCCGGCGGCCTTGCGCGATCGCCGTCGCGGGTGAGGCGGCCCATCACCTGGCCCAAGGCGTTGTGCAGGTTGCGCACGGCCGAGCGCGACAGAATCAGACGTGAGACCACCGCGTGCTCTTGGTCGCTGCCGTCAAGGGACGGACGGATGTTCACCAGGTTCAAGCGCACGATGCCGTCGCGCACCGTGGCGCCGATCACGCCGTCGACGAACACATCGCGGCAGTCCGGATCGATCACGATGGTCACACCCTCGGGCGTGTTCGTCGGTTGATCTTGCTCGCTCACAACGGTTCCTCCGGATCAGCTTTCCCGCGTTTGACTAAAATGGACGCTATCATGGGTGCCCCGTGGCGAACATCCGCCAATCGGCGTCCTATCCGATCTTCATGTGCAGTCCGCCATCGACCGGCAGACACACGCCGTTGATGTATTTCGCCTCGTCGGACGCCAGGAACAGGGCGGTGTGGGCGATGTCCCAGGCGTCGCCCATCTTGCCGGTGGGGGACAGCGCGTCGCGCGCGCGGATCATCGCATCGACATCGGTGTACTGGCCGGCGATCTGGGTGCGGATCAGCGGCGTGTCCATCAGCCCCGGCATGATCGCATTGGCGCGGATGCCTTGGGCGGCGTATTGCAGCGCCAGTCCCACCGTCATCTGGTTCAGCCCGCCCTTGGAGGCGTAGTAGCTGGAATAGGGGTAGCCGACATAGCGGAACCCGGCGACCGAGGAGACGTTGACGATCGCGCCTTTCCCCTGCGCCAGCATCACCGGCAGCACGTGCTTGCAGGCCAGGAACACGCTGGTCAGGTTGACGTCCATGACCCGGTGCCAATCCGCCTCGTCGAGTTCGATCGGCCCGCCCATTTTAGCGATTCCAACATTATTGTGCAGCACGTCGATCCGGCTCCAGCGAGCAAGCGTGACCTCGACCACCGTCTTGATCTGGGCCGATTGCGTGACATCGCAGGTCTCGGCCACCGCGTCGCCGCCTTCGGCCGTGATCAGCCCGGCGGTCTCGGCCGCTGCCTCGGGATTGACGTCGGCGCACACGACCTTCGCCCCTTCGCGCGCGAACAGTACCGCCGTCGCCTTGCCGTTGCCCCAACCCGGTCCGGACGATCCGGCACCCATCACCAACGCCACCTTGCCCGCCAAGCGTCCAGCCATGGTCGTTTCCCCATCGTGATCGTTGCTTTGCTTACGACTTTGCGCGACCGTCCGGCCGATGACAATCGCCGTGATGAACCAACGTTGGCGCCCCCCGCTGCTGCTGGGTATCTGGGTGTCGGCGCTTCTGCTGCTGTGGATCGATCTCGTGTGGCTGCACACCGTGGCGGCGGCGGCGCTTGGCGTGTTCGCCGCCGTCTCGCTGTTGGACGCCCGGCGCGAGACCCGGTTGGTGGTGGCGCTGATCGCCGTGTTGGCGGCGTTGTTGCTGGCCAGCGGGGCGGCGCCGTCGGAGCTGTTGCGCGGGCTTGATCGCACGCTCGTCTTCGCGGCGCTGCTGCCGACCCTGGCGCTGACCCGGGCGGTGGCGCGCGGCCTCGCGGCGGTGCGCACCGCGCAACACCGGATCGCGAGCCTGCCGCCGAAGCTGTCCGGCATTGGATTGCTTTTTGGCGCGCACGCTTTTGGCGCGGTGCTGAACACCGGGGCGTTCGCGTTGATGGGCTCGGTGGTGCGCGACGAGACCCCTGAGGCGGAGCGCCGAATGGCGGCCCTGGCGACGCTGCGCGGCATGAACACGGTGGCGCTCTATTCCCCGTTCTTTGTCGGCTTCGCGGTGGCTTACACCTATCTGCCCGATGTGCCGGTGTGGCAGGTGTTCAGCTTGGGCGGCGGGCTGGCGGCCAGTGGGCTGCTCATTGCGTTGGTGCTGTTCTCCCGGCCGTTGTCGATGGCAAGCGTGCGCCGCGGGTTGGGGTGTCTGGGTCCGGTCATGCTGCCCATGGGCGTGGCCGCCGGCTTGGTCGTGGTCGCGAGCCAAATCCTGCCGGTGACGACCCTGGGCGCGGTGCTGGTGGTGATGCCGGTGCTGTGCGCGGTCCATTTGCTCGGACGCCCGCATCGGATCGGAACGGTTGCGGCGGAGACCAAGGCGTCGATGGCCTCGATGGGCGATGATCTCGCCATCATCTCGGCGGCGATGATGCTGGGTACCTTGGCGGAGACGGCGCCGCCGATCCGTGATCTGGTGGCCCCGTGGATCGCGCTGCACCTGCCGCCGTGGACGGCGTTTGGCGCGACCTCGGCCACCATGATCGGCTTCGCCGTCGCCGGCATTCATCCGATGATCACCGGGACGGTGATGATGGCGGCGCTGGCCGGCTCCGGGCTGCCGATCGCCGACTTGCCGCTGATGCTGGCGATGATGTTCGGCTGGGGGCTCGGGGCGATGAACTCGATCAGCTCGCTGTCGGTGGTGACGGCGGCGCAGATGTTCCGGGTCCGGCCGATGGCGCTCGCCTTCGGGCCGAACCTGCTCTACGCCCTGGTGTTCGGGATCTGGACGACGGCGGTGCTGACCGCGTTGAACGCGTGGCTGATGGCGGGCTAGCGTCCCCGTCGCGTCATCACCAGGAACACCGCCGCGGCGACGGCGGACAGGGCGGCGTAGTCGACCCATTCCGGCGTTACCTGAAATATGACCGCGTTGGCGAACACGCCGATGACCGGCACCATCATGGTGCCCACCGTCGAGGCGACCACCGGCAGCAGCGAGACCACCTTAAAATAGGCCCAGTAGCAGAGGATGCCGGTGACCGTCATGTTGTAGACCACGGCCAGAACCGGCCACAGGCTGACGGTGTCGACGTTGTGGACATCCCAGAGCACCGCCACCAGGGCGATCGGGGCGCCGCCGATCATGTGCTGCCAGCCGACCGCGACGGTGACCGGAATGGTGAGCCGCGCGTGCTTGATCGCCACCGTGCCGGCGCCCCAGCAGAACGCGGCGACGACCACCAACAGCGGGCCGAGCAGATTGCCCTTGAGCACCTCGGCATCGACCGAGAACAGCAGCGCCATGCCGGCCAGCCCCAGCGTCAGCCCGGCGATCGCTCGCGGGCCCAGCCGTTCCCGGAGGACCAGCGTGCCCATCAAGGTCGCCCACAGCGGCATGGTGTAGGCCAGGATCACCGCGCGGCCGGCGTCCATCAGATCGACGCCGTACAGCACCAGGATGTTCCACAACGCCATGTTCAGCACGGCCGAGATGGCCAAGCCACGGCGCTGGCCGCGTGGCACGGCGAGGGAATGACCGCCAAACTTGGCCAAGGCGAACAGCCCGAGCCCGGAGACGATGCTGGCGCTGCCACGGAACACCCAGGGCGGGATTTCCGTCAGCCCGACCTTCATGATCGGCCAATTCAATCCCCAGAAAACCGCGATAATCGCCAGCAGCCCGACGGCGGTCGACATGGCGTAGGGTGGCGTGGTGCCGGCCGCGCGCATCGGTGATTACCTGCGTTGATTGGTCACGGGGATGGTCGTGCGGTGATTCCGTATTAAGATTGGTGCTAGAGGAATTTGCCCTTGAGCGCCATGGTAGGGGCTCCCTACCATGTGATCGGCCGACAGGGCGCCTATATCAACGGTCCGGGTCCGGACAATCAATCGAGCGCGTAGCGGAGGCAGGCGACATGGTGAAGTTCGCGATCGGGCAAGCTGTGACCCGGGTGGAAGACAACCGGCTGTTGACCGGGGCGGGTCGATACACCGAGGACATCGAGGTCGAGGGCGCCGCGCGATCGGCGATCCTGCGCTCGCCCTTCGCCCATGCCCGGGTCAGGAGCGTGGATACCGCCGCCGCGAAGGCGGCGCCCGGGGTGATCGCCGTCTACACCGGCGCCGATGTCGAGGCCGATGGCCTGGGCGACCTGCCTTGCGTGCCGCCGGTGGTGAACCGCGACGGCAGCAAGCGCGCCGACACGCCGCGTCCGATCCTGGCCAAGGACACGGTGCGGCACGTCGGCGACCCGGTGGCGTTCGTGCTCGCCGACACCGCCGCCCAGGCGCGTGACGCGGCCGAGCTGATCGAGGTCGACTACGAGGAGCTGCCATCCACCGTCGACACCGAAGCGGCGGCCAAGGACGGCGCGCCGCAATTGTTCGACCACATTCCCAACAACCTCGCCTTCGACTGGGAGAGCGGCGACAGGGACGCGGTCGACCAGGCGTTCGCGTCGGCCGCCAAGACGGTGGCGGTGCGGATTGTGAACAACCGAATCGTGGTTAACTCGATGGAGGTTCGCCCGGTGGTCTGTGAATACGACCCGGCGACCGACCGGTCGACCCTGTGGTCGTCGACCCAGGGCCCGCATGTGTTCCAGACCCTGCTGGCCAAGGCGGTTCTCAAGCTCGACCCCGCCAAGCTGCGGTGCCGGACCACCGATGTCGGCGGCGGTTTCGGCATGAAGATTTTCCTCTACCCGGAGCAGGCGTTGGTCACCTGGGCGTCGCGCAAGCTGAAGCGGGCGGTGAAGTATGTGCCCGAGCGGTCGGAAGCTTTCATGTCCGACACTCAGGGCCGCGACAACATCTCCTACACCGAGGCGGCGGTCGACGCCGACGGCGTGATCCAGGCGCTACGGGTCACCACCTACGCGGCGATGGGCGGCTATC
Organism: Alphaproteobacteria bacterium; assembly: GCA_013203465.1. Lineage (GTDB taxonomy): Bacteria > Pseudomonadota > Alphaproteobacteria > Thalassobaculales > Thalassobaculaceae > JABMNR01. The sequence continues at coordinate 2,091 of JABMNR010000101.1, read as the reverse complement.
TCAGCCACATGGGGGTCTTCATCCCCACGGAAGCCGGCACCCACATGCTGTCGGGGGTGTACAAAATTCCGCATATCTACGTGAACGTGAAGGGCGTGCTGAACAACACCACCCCGACCGACGCCTATCGCGGCGCCGGCCGGCCGGAGGCGGCCTATCTGATCGAGCGGGTGATCGATGTGGTCGGCCAGGAGATGGGGCTGACCCCGGACGAGGTGCGGCGGCGCAACTTTATCCCGCCGGATGCGATGCCGTACACCACGCCGCTGGGCAATGTGTATGACAGCGGCGCGTTCCAAACGCTGATGGAAGAGGCGATGCAAAAGGCCGACTGGCGCGGCTTCGAGACCCGTCGGGCGGAGTCCAAGGCGCGCGGCATGCTGCGCGGCATCGGCATGGGCTACTACATCGAGAAATGCGGCGGCGGCAGCCCGGAGACGGCGGACATCCGCTTCACCGCCGAGGGCGGCGTCGAGATCCGCATCGGCACCCAGTCGAACGGCCAGGGGCACGAGACGGCCTACGCTCAGATCCTGTCCGACACCATCGGTGTCGAGGGCGAGGCCATCAAGGTGATCCAGGGTGACACCGACGAGGTGCCCGCGGGCATGACCGGCGGTTCCCGCTCGGTTCCGGTCGGCGGGGCGGCGGTGTTGCTGGCCGGCCGCGCCATGGTCGAGAAGGGCAAGAAAATCGCCGCCAACGCCATGGAGGCGGCGGCGGCCGATATCGAGTTCAGCGGCGGCATCTTCACCGTCGCCGGCACCGACAAGCGCCTGACCATCATGGAGGTGGTGGCGGCGTCGCGGAACCCGGCCAACCTGGACGACGGCATGTCACCGGGACTGGACGAGGTTCACGAGCGCACACCCGAGGCCGCGACCTACCCGAACGGTTGCCACGTCGTCGAGTTGGAGGTCGATCCGGACACCGGTACCGTCGAGATTCTGCGCTACACCATCGTTGACGACTTCGGCGAGACCATTAATCCGCTGATGCTGGCGGGACAGGTGCATGGCGGCGTCGTTCAGGGCGTTGGTCAGGCGCTGACCGAGGAGACGGTCTACGACGCCGAGACCGGCCAGCTGGTCACCGGCTCGTTCATGGATTACGGCATGCCGCGCGCCGATCTGGTGCCGATGCTCGACTTCAACCTGCACAACATACGCTGCACCACCAACCCGCTCGGCATCAAGGGATCGGGCGAGGCGGGGGCGATCGGCGCGCCGCCGGCGGTGATCGGCGCGCTGGTCGACGCCCTGCACGAGACCACGGGGCTCACCCACATCGACATGCCGGCCACCCCGCGGGTGATCTGGCAGACGATCCAGGACGCCAAGCGCCAGGCGGCGTGAGGGTTAAAACAGCAGACGCGGCGGCGATCCTCGATCCAGGGCCGCCGCTGACGCATGACGGGGAGAAACACCGATGATCGAACTCTACACCTGGAAGACCTCGAACGGCCGCAAGGCGTCGATCATGCTCGAGGAGATCGGGCTGCCGTACAACGTCCACCCGATCCCGATCGGCGAGGACGTGCAGTTCACGCCGGAATACATCGCCATCAACCCGAACTCGAAGATCCCGGCGATCGTCGATTCCGAGGGGCCGGACGGCAAGCCCTACACGATGATCGAGTCCGGCGCGATCCTGATGTATCTGGCCGAGAAGACCGGCAAGCTGATGCCGCGGGACATGGCCCGGCGCTACGAGGGGATCCAGTGGCTGATGTTCCAGATGGGCGGCATCGGTCCGATCTTCGGTCAGGTTCATCATTTCGAACGCGCCGCCAAGGTCGACGTGCCCTATGGCAAGGAGCGGTATGGCAAGGAATGCCGCCGGCTCTATGGCGTGCTGAACGCCCGGCTGGAGGGCCGTAATTGGCTGGCCAACGAGGAATACTCGATCGCCGACATCGCGACCTTCCCGTGGGTCGCGCGGTACGAGTGGCAGAAGGTCGATCTGGCCGACTATCCGAACGTTAAGCGTTGGTTCGATGTCATCGCCGCCCGCCCGGCGGTACAGCGGGGCATGGAGATTCCGGCGGACGCGTGAGGTTTAGCCCGGATTTCCCATGTGCACCGTTCATTT